>NZ_JBYVMD010000086.1:0-10279 GCF_058145955.1 Pseudomonas sp. A39 | reverse complement strand
TGCGAAACCCTGGCCGACTTCGACACGCCGTTGTCGATCTACCTGAAACTGGCCGACGAGCCCAACTCCTACCTGCTCGAGTCGGTCCAGGGCGGCGAGAAGTGGGGCCGTTACTCGATCATCGGCCTGCCGTGCCGCACGGTGCTGCGGGTACACGACCATCATGTGAGCATTAGCCATGATGGCGTCGAGATCGAAAGCCACGATGTCGAAGACCCGTTGGCGTTCGTCGAGGCGTTCAAGGCACGCTACAACGTGCCGACCATTGCTGGGCTGCCACGCTTCAACGGCGGCCTGGTGGGTTACTTCGGCTACGACTGCGTGCGCTACGTGGAAAAACGCCTGGGCAAATGCCCGAACCCGGATCCGCTGGGGGTGCCGGACATTCTGTTGATGGTCTCCGATGCGGTGGTGGTGTTCGACAACCTCGCCGGGAAGATGCACGCGATTGTGCTCGCTGACCCGTCCCAGGTCGATGCGTTCGAGCAAGGCCTGGCCAGCCTCGAAGCCCTCATGGAAAAACTGCGCCAGCCGATCACCCCGCGTCGCGGCCTGGACCTCAGCCGTCCGCCGGCGGCCGACCCGGTGTTCCGCTCCAGCTTTACCCAGGATGACTACGAGCGTGCGGTCGACACCATCAAGGAATACATCCTCGCCGGTGACTGCATGCAGGTGGTGCCGTCGCAACGCATGTCCATCGACTTCAAGGCTGCGCCGATCGATCTGTATCGCGCATTGCGCTGCTTCAACCCGACGCCGTACATGTACTTCTTCAACTTTGGTGACTTCCACGTAGTGGGCAGTTCGCCGGAAGTGCTGGTGCGCGTCGAAGACAACCTGATCACCGTGCGCCCGATCGCCGGTACTCGCCCACGGGGTGCGACCGAAGAGGCCGACCTGGCGCTGGAAAAGGACCTGTTGAGCGACGACAAGGAAATCGCCGAGCACCTGATGCTCATCGACCTGGGTCGTAACGATACCGGGCGTGTCTCGGAAATCGGTTCGGTGAAGCTCACCGAAAAGATGGTGATCGAGCGGTATTCCAACGTGATGCACATTGTGTCCAACGTCACCGGCGAGCTGAAAGCCGGCTTGACGGCGATGGACGCGCTGCGCGCGATTCTGCCGGCGGGCACCTTGTCGGGTGCGCCGAAGATCCGTGCGATGGAAATCATCGACGAGCTGGAGCCGGTCAAGCGCGGTGTCTACGGCGGTGCTGTGGGCTATTTCGCCTGGAACGGCAACATGGACACGGCCATTGCGATTCGCACCGCCGTGATCAAGGACGGAGAGTTGCACGTGCAGGCCGGTGGCGGGATTGTCGCCGACTCGGTGCCGGCCCTCGAATGGGAAGAAACCCTGAACAAGCGCCGCGCGATGTTCCGCGCCGTTGCGCTGGCTGAACAGACCCCCAATTCTTGAGGTTTCCCCCATGTTGCTGATGATTGATAACTACGATTCCTTTACTTACAACGTTGTGCAGTACCTGGGCGAGTTGGGTGCCGAGGTCAAGGTGGTGCGCAACGATGAACTGACCGTGGCCGAGATCGCTGCCCTGAACCCGGAGCGCATCGTGGTTTCGCCAGGCCCGTGCACGCCGACCGAGGCGGGTGTCTCGCTGGAGGCGATCAAGTATTTCGCCGGCAAGCTGCCGATCCTGGGCGTATGCCTGGGCCACCAGTCCATCGGCCAGGCCTTTGGCGGTGACGTGGTGCGGGCGCGCCAGGTGATGCACGGCAAGACCAGCCCGGTGTTCCATCATGATCTAGGCGTGTTTCATGGCCTCAACCTGCCGGTGACGGTGACCCGCTACCACTCGCTGGTGGTCAAGCGCGAAACCTTGCCGGAGTGCCTGGAACTTACCGCTTGGACACAGCTGGAAGACGGCTCGGTCGATGAGATCATGGGCCTGCGCCACAAGACACTGAATATCGAAGGGGTGCAATTTCACCCTGAGTCGATCCTGACCGAGCAGGGCTACGAGCTGTTCGCCAACTTTCTCAAGCAGAGCGGCGGCACGCGCTAAGGACTTTCCATGGATATCAAGACTGCCCTGAGCCGTATCGTCGGCCATCTGGACCTGAGCACCGCTGAAATGAGCGATGTGATGCGCGAAATCATGACCGGTCAGTGCACCGATGCGCAGATCGGCGCGTTCATGATGGCGATGCGCATGAAGAGCGAGAGCATCGACGAGATCGTCGGCGCGGTATCGGTCATGCGCGAGCTGGCGGACAAGGTTGAGCTCAAGACCCTCGACGGCGTGGTCGACGTGGTCGGCACCGGCGGTGACGGTGCGAACATCTTCAACGTCTCGACGGCGTCGTCTTTTGTTGTTGCTGCGGCGGGTTGCACCGTGGCCAAGCACGGTAACCGTGCGGTGTCTGGCAAGAGCGGCAGTGCCGATTTGCTCGAAGCGGCGGGCATCTACCTGAACCTGACCCCGGTTCAAGTGGCGCGTTGTATTGATAACGTCGGCATCGGCTTCATGTTTGCCCAATCCCATCATGGTGCAATGAAGCATGCCGCCGGCCCGCGCAAAGACCTCGGCCTACGCACCCTGTTCAACATGCTCGGCCCGCTTACGAATCCGGCCGGTGTGAAGCACCAGGTGGTAGGCGTGTTCAGCCAGGCGCTGTGCCGGCCTTTGGCCGAAGTGCTGCAGCGCATGGGCAGCAAGCATGTGCTGGTGGTGCATTCCAAAGACGGCTTGGACGAGTTCAGCCTGGCGGCACCGACGTTCGTGGCGGAACTGAAGAACGACCAAATCACCGAATACTGGGTCGAGCCGGAAGATTTGGGTATGAAGAGCCAGAGCCTGCATGGCTTGGCGGTGGAAAGCCCGGCGGCGTCCCTGGAGTTGATTCGCGATGCGTTGGGGCGTCGCAAGACCGAGAACGGCCAAAAAGCTGCTGAGATGATTGTTCTGAATGCTGGCGCGGCACTTTATGCGGCGGACCATGCCTATAGTCTTAAGGAAGGTGTCGCCTTGGCCCACGATGCACTGCACACCGGTCTGGCTCGCGAGAAGCTCGAAGAACTCGGGGCATTCACCGCAGTATTCAAGATGGAGAATGAAGGATGAGTGTGCCGACCGTTCTGGAAAAAATCCTGGCCCGCAAAGCTGAAGAAGTCGCCGAGCGTCGCGCCCGTGTCAGCCTGGCCGAGCTTGAAGCCCAGGCGAAGGTCGCTGATGCACCGCGTGGCTTTGCCAATGCCTTGATCGCCCAGGCCAAGCTCAAGCAGCCTGCGGTCATTGCCGAGGTCAAGAAAGCTTCGCCGAGCAAGGGTGTGATTCGCGAGATCTTCATTCCTGAAGACATTGCCAAGAGCTATGAGAAGGGCGGGGCGACCTGCCTCTCGGTGCTGACCGATATCGACTATTTCCAGGGTTCCGACCTGTTCCTGCAGCAAGCCCGCGCTGCGTGCAAGTTGCCGGTGATCCGCAAGGATTTCATGGTTGACCCGTACCAGATCGTCGAAGCCCGTGCCCTGGGCGCTGACTGCGTGCTGTTGATCGTTTCCGCATTGGATGACGTGAAGATGGCCGAACTGGCTGCCGTCGCCAAAAGCGTCGGCCTGGACGTACTGGTGGAGGTGCACGATGGCGATGAGCTGGAACGCGCCCTGAAAACCCTCGACACACCGCTGGTGGGGGTCAACAACCGTAACCTGCACACCTTCGAAGTCAGCCTGGAAAACACCCTCGACCTGCTGCCGCGTATTCCGCGTGACCGTCTGGTGATTACCGAGAGTGGCATCGTCAACCGTGCCGATGTGGAACTGATGGAAATCAGCGGCGTGTATTCGTTCCTGGTGGGCGAGACCTTCATGCGCGCTGAAAACCCGGGGGCGGAGCTGCAGCGCTTGTTCTTCCCGGAGCGTGGCGTGGCGGTCAGTGGTTCGACATTAGACTGACTTGAACACGGTCAAGATTTGAAATGCAATCGAGCATGTGAGAGGGGGCTTGCTCCCGATAGCGGGGTGTCAGTCAATACCTGTACTGACTGATCTAAAGCTATCGGGGGCAAGCCCCCTTCACATTGGGTTTTGTGTTTATTCAGATAGGTAAGTGTTTGATGGTTAAGCCGGTGTCGATGACGGTTGAAGCGGGCCTGGCTGCCGAGCAGGCGCTGCTGGCTGCTGTGTGCGCCGGCGAGCAGGAATTCGGCCTGCTGTTCTGGCAACCCAGTGATCAAGCGTTGGTGATGCCGCGTCGTCTGAGTCGGCTGCCGGCGTTCGAAACCGCCAGCCAGGTATCATCCGACGCCGGCTGGCCGGTATTGCTGCGTGAAACCGGCGGTGAGCCAGTGCCGCAATCGAGTGCCACGGTCAACATCGCCCTGGTCTACGCCCCGCCGCGCAGCGAAGGCGATCAGGGGCGCATCGAAACCGGTTACCAGCGGCTGTGTCAGCCCATCTGCGATTTTTTGATTGAGCTGGGGGGCGATGCCTCCGTCGGCGAGATCGATGGCGCGTTTTGCGACGGTCGCTACAACGTCAACCTCGATGGCCGCAAAATGGTCGGTACGGCTCAACGTTGGCGACAAAGTGGTGGCCGCCCGGTGGGGCTGGTGCACGGGGCTTTGTTGTTGGATAACGATCGCGAAGCGCTGATTGCAGCGGTCAACCGCTTCAATGAAGCCTGCGGTCTCGACCAGCGGGTGCGTGCCGACAGCCATATCGCCCTGCACGAAGCCTTCCCGGCGCCGGATGCGATCAGCCGGCTGGATACCTTGTACCGTCAAATGTTGGCCAGCTTCCTGCCGGTTTAACGGGTACCGAACACCACCATCGTCTTCCCTTTGACGTGCACCAGGTTGCGTTCTTCCAAGTCTTTGAGCACGCGGCCGACCATCTCCCGTGAACAGCCGACAATGCGCCCGATTTCCTGGCGTGTGACCTTGATCTGCATGCCATCGGGGTGGGTCATGGCGTCAGGTTGCTTGCACAAGTCCAAGAGGCAGCGGGCGACGCGGCCGGTGACGTCAAAGAATGCCAGGTCGCCGACCTTGCGCGTGGTGTCGCGCAGCCGCTGGGCAATCTGGCCGCTGAGGGCGTAGAGGATGTCGGGATCCTGCTGGGCCAGCTCGCGGAATTTGGCATAGCTGATCTCGGCCACTTCGCACTCGACCTTGGCCCGCACCCAGGCGCTGCGTTCCTGTTCCTTGCCGGCTTGTTCGAACAGCCCCAGTTCCCCAAAGAAGTCCCCGGTGTTCAGGTAGGCGATGATCATTTCACGGCCGTCTTCATCCTCAATCAGGATGGTGACCGAGCCTTTGATAATGAAGTACAGCGTATCGGAACGTTCGCCGGCGCAGATGATGTTGTGCTTGGCCGGGTGGCGACGGCGCTGGCAATGCATCAGCAGTTTGTCGAGATTCTTGATCTTGGGTATGGGAGTAAGAGCAACCATGGTTGTATCCCGAAAAGACTGCGCGAGGTAGTTGGAGTTGTTGTATTCATCGGTATCGGCATTGATACACGCTGTATAAATGGTGGCAATACGCCATCGATTTGGCGCCAGTTTAACAGACACATTCTGTCTCGATTAGGCAATTTTTCCGCGTAGCCCCTGCAATTGATCACTTTTGTCGCAAACGCTGACGCCAGCGAGCGCTGTGCTAAGCTGGCGACCCTTTTTTAGCAGTGGAGTCTGGGCGATGAAGGCACGCATCCAATGGGCGGGCGAAGCCATGTTCCTCGGTGAGTCGGGCAGTGGCCATGTGGTGGTCATGGATGGCCCGCCGGAAGCCGGTGGCCGTAACCTGGGCGTACGCCCGATGGAAATGCTCCTGCTTGGCGTGGGCGGTTGCAGCAATTTCGACGTGGTCAGCATCCTGAAAAAATCCCGTCAGGCCGTGGAAAGCTGCGAAGCCTTCCTGGAAGCCGAGCGTGCCACTGAAGATCCCAAGGTGTTTACCAAGATCCACATGCATTTCGTGGTGAAGGGCCGGGCGCTGAAAGAAGCCCAGGTCAAGCGTGCCATCGAGTTGTCCGCTGAGAAGTACTGCTCGGCGTCCATCATGCTCGGCGCGGCCGGTGTGGCCATCACCCATGATTACGAAATCATCGAGGTCGGTTGATCGCTCAATCGGCGGGCAAAAAGAAAGGGCGCTTTGGAGGCGCCCTTTTTTTGTGGCTCGGATTTGATGCGTTTAGATGCGGTAGGTGCTCTTGGTCATGACCTTGGCCAATAAGCTCATGCCAAACCTGACCGGCGCGGGGAAGCGGAAACCGCCTGCATCCAGCGCGCTTTCGGCGTGATGTTCTTCATCGATGCGCATCTGCTCAAGAATCGCCCGGGACTTTTCGTCTTCGGCGGGCAGTTGTTCCAGATGCTCATCCAAGTGCTTGCACACTTGATGTTCGGTGGCTGCGACAAAACCGAGGCTGACTTTGTCACTGATCAGGCCGGCAGCGGCACCGATCCCAAACGACAGGCCATAAAACAGCGGGTTCAGCACGCTCGGGTGGCTGCCGAGTTGGCGAATGCGTTGCTCGCACCAGGCTAGGTGATCGATTTCTTCCTCGGCGGCATGCTCCATGGCTGCGCGAACCTGCGGCAGCTTGGCGGTCAGGGCCTGGCCTTGATACAGCGCCTGGGCACAGACTTCGCCGGTATGGTTGATGCGCATCAGGCCGGCGACGTGTCGGGTCTCGGTCTCGCTCATCTGTGCGTCGGGCTGCACGATGGCGGGCGACGGGCGATACGGTTGGCCGCTGAAGGGCAGCAGCGTGCGCATGGCCATGTCGGCTTGCAGCAACAGACGGTCAATCGGCGAGTAGTGACGTTGGGTAGTCATGCTGACCTCCGGGAAGAATCTCGGCGGCCAGTTTACCGCAAGAGAGGGGGAAGCGTTTGCGCTGAGTCAGGGGCATAGGGTCGCAGCCCGAGGCCGTGACCCTTGTTCCGAGGGGAATCATCCCGGCGGCCAGTTCATCTGGCGCTGACCCAGCACATGCATATGGATGTGATAAACGGTTTGCCCGCCGTCTTCATTGCAGTTCATCACCACACGAAACCCTTTTTCACAGCCTTGTTCAACGGCCAGGCGCTGGGCGGTGAACAGGATATGGCCGGCAAGGGCTTTATCGTCTTCCGTCAGGTCATTCAAGGTCCGGATCGGTTTCTTCGGAATGACCAGGAAATGCACGGGGGCCTGCGGCGCGATATCGTGGAAGGCCAGAACCTGGTCGTCTTCGTAGATAATCTTCGCGGGTATTTCTCTGTTGATGATCTTGGTGAACAGAGTATCCACAGCTGTTTCTCCATTATGAGTATGCAGGGTGAGTGTACCCAGCCGGTCAGCGCGGGCAATAGGCCTTGTTGATGGCGCCGGCGATCTTGCGGGTCAGCCAGCGAGGGCTGAAGCGCGGGCTGAAGGCTATCCAGCGGTTGCGTCGGCCGGGAATGATGATGGCTTTGTTCTTTTCCAGGGCGCGCACGGTGTAGAGCGCCACTTCTTCGGGGCTCATCAGTTGTTGGCTGCGGTCGAGCTTGGCGGTGTCCATTTGCGCGGTGCCGAAGAACGCGGTGCGGGTCGGGCCGGGGCAAAGGACCGAGACCTTGATGCCGCAGGTTTTCAACTCTTCGCGCAGGCCTTCGGAAAAGTGCAGTACGTAGGCCTTGCTGGCGTAGTAGGTGCTCATCCACGGGCCGGGCTGAAACGCCGCGATGGACGCCACATTGAGGATCTGCCCGCCACCGTGCAGCGCCATGGTGTTGCCAAGTGCGTGGCACATGCGGGTCAGAGCGAGGATGTTGACCTCCATGAGGTCTTGTTCGGTCATCCAGTCCTGGGCCAGGAACGGCCCGCTGGTACCAATGCCGGCACAGTTGACCAGCAGGTCGATCTGCCGCTCACCTTCTTCAAGCTCCAGCAGGAACCCGGACAAGCGCAGTGGCTCGCCCAGGTCGCAGGCCCGGAACAGCACCTCGACGCCAAACCGTTGGGTCAATTCGATAGCAATGCTTTCCAACTGATCACGCTGGCGGGCCACCAGAATCAAGCTGCGGCCGCGCCGGGCCAGTGCTTCGGCCAAGGCCAGGCCGATGCCGCTGGAGGCGCCGGTGATCAGAGCGTAACGGGTCATGCCTTTCTCCATCGCAACACCGCCGAGCCTGCGACAGAGGCATCGCAGGCCGGTGGTGTTTCTTTACTGTTCTGGAGAGTCTACAGGTTCGCCCGCTTCGTCAGCACTCTGCGCTTCGTCTTCTTCTACGGTCGCGCTTTGGTCAGCGTCTTCATCGGAGGTGATGGAACTGCTTTCGTAGCCGCTGTCCATGTTGGCTTCGAGTTGGTTCAGGTAACCGTTCATGCCCAGGGTGACCACGATGGCCAGCATGATCGGAATAAACGCCAGCCACAGCGTGGCCAGGACTTTTACCGCCGTGGAGTTGCGGGGTGGTGGTGCGCCATATTGGTTGGCGCCCGCGTTCCCCGGCAATACCAGCAACAGGATCGGGAAAACGCTGTTCACCAGTGGGACGAGGTTGAGGAAGTACAGCCAGCCGGACCAACCCAGGTCGTGCAGGCGCTGCACACCGATCTGTACGCTGACCCAGACAAGCGCCACAAACAGCGCGAGACCCAGCAGTACCCCGAGGATAGTGCCTGCCGTCGGCGATGCGGTGGCCACGGCAAAGCTCACGGTACTGATGATGCCACCCGCAACCAGCATCGCCAGGGTCAACACCAGGGTCCAGGCCAGGTAGCGCAGACGGCCAATACGCCCGTGGATAGTGAAAACCTTGAGGGTGGCGTATTCCGGCAGGTGCTCACCTACCGCGGCACGCGGCGGTGCGTAGGGGGAGGCGGCCGGGCGGGAGAAGTCGGAAGCGCCGGAATCCGTTTCATGGGTTTCGGCGAGGCTGAAGGCCACGGGCTGTTCGGCTTCGATACGTGCATCGACCCCAGCGTTTTTCAGCGCAGTGAGGTAGGTTTCGGCGTCCGGTCGGGACAGGTCGCGTTTGAGCGCGACCGTGCGGCCGGTGAAGAGCTTCTCGATGGCTTCGACTTCGCTCTTGAACAGCTCGGCCAGGTTCAGTTTGGCCGTGGTGCTTTCGACACCCGGGAGCAAGGCTCCATCAAACACAATCTTGAAACGGTTGTCGCTCATGCGGGCTTCCTTGTCACTTATTCAGGGAGGAGGGCAGGCCTGTGTAATTGGCAGGCCTTGCGGTTGGGTCAGCGTGGCCAGCGCAGTTGAGCGGCTTGTTCGCGTGCCTTGCGGTATTCGGCATCCAGGCGAGCAACCAGTTCATCGACGCTGGGTAAATCATCAATCTCACCGACACCTTGGCCGGCAGACCATACAGTCTTCCACGCCTTGGCCTCGTCGCTCAACGGCTTGAGCTTGGAGCCAAAGTTGACCTCGCCCTTGCCTTGCAGGGCGGCGAGATCGAAACCGGCGTTTTCCAGGCTCTGGCGCATAAAGCTCGCGGGCACGCCGGAGACAGCAGGAGTGTGCACGATGTCGGCGGCGCGCGATGTGAGCAGCATCTCTTTATACGCATCCGGGGCGTGGCTTTCGGTGGTGCCGATGAACCGCGTGCCGAAATAGGCCAAGTCTGCGCCGAGCAACTGGGCGGCGAGAATCTCGTGCCCATGGTTGAGGCAGCCGGCCAGCAGCAGGGTTTTGTCGAAGAATTGGCGGATCTCGGCAATCAGCGAGAAAGGGCTCCAGGTGCCGGCGTGGCCACCGGCGCCGGCCGCAACGGCGATCAGGCCATCCACGCCGGCTTCGGCGGCCTTCTCGGCGTGGCGGCGGGTGGTGACGTCGTGGAACACCAGGCCACCGTAACTGTGCACGGCGTCCACCAACTCCTTCACGGCGCCCAGACTGGTAATGACGATCGGCACTTTGTGTTCGACGCAAATCGCCAGGTCCGCCTCCAGGCGCGGGTTGCTGTTGTGCACGATCAGGTTGACGGCGTAGGGCGCGGGATTATCCAGTTGTGCCAGGCCCGCTTCGATTTCTTCAAGCCAGGCCTTGAACCCGCTGCTTTCGCGTTGGTTAAGCGCCGGGAAACTCCCTACCACCCCGTTGCGGCAGCACGCCAGGACCAATTGCGGGTTGGAGATAAGGAACATCGGCGCAGCCACGACGGGCAGGCGCAGACGGTGTTCAAGCAGAGCGGGCAGCGACATTAGAGGTACCCCGAGTCATTGAAGTTAGAACGGTTTGACCACGACCAAAATTACGATAGCCAGCAATATCAGAACGGGCACTTCATTGAACCAGCGATAAAAGACATGGCTGCGGGTGTTTTCGC
>NZ_JBYVMD010000085.1:0-10538 GCF_058145955.1 Pseudomonas sp. A39 | reverse complement strand
GGCGTCTACACCACCGACCCGCGTGTGGTGTCCGTGGCCCAGCGCCTGGACAAGATCACCTTTGAAGAGATGCTGGAAATGGCCAGCCTCGGTTCCAAGGTGTTGCAGATCCGCGCGGTGGAGTTCGCCGGCAAGTACAACGTTCCGCTGCGCGTATTGCACAGCTTCAAAGAGGGTCCGGGCACCCTCATTACTATTGATGAAGAGGAATCCATGGAACAGCCGATCATTTCCGGTATCGCTTTCAACCGTGATGAAGCCAAGCTGACTATCCGTGGCGTGCCAGACACCCCGGGCGTGGCCTTCAAGATCCTGGGCCCTATCAGCGGCGCGAACATCGAAGTCGACATGATCGTGCAGAACGTTTCGCACGATAACACCACCGATTTCACCTTCACGGTGCACCGCAACGAGTACGATGCGGCCGAGCGGATCCTGCAGAACACAGCGAAGGAAATCGGCGCCCGTGAAGTGGTCGGCGATACCAAGATTGCCAAAGTGTCGATCGTGGGCGTAGGCATGCGTTCCCATGCAGGCGTTGCCAGTCGCATGTTCGAGGCGCTGGCCAAGGAAAGCATCAACATCCAGATGATTTCCACCTCGGAAATCAAAGTCTCGGTGGTGATCGAAGAGAAATACCTGGAGCTGGCTGTGCGTGCTTTGCACACCGCTTTTGAGCTGGACGCTCCGGCCCGACAGGGCGAGTGATGCAGTGCCAGGAAGGCGCGGTTTACCGCGCCTTTCTTTTTTTGTAGGGCGCATGTTCTTTTGCGCGCGCTCGACAATACTTAGGCGGTAGGGCTATGGCCTTTTGGTTGTAGGTCGAAGGCCTTTTTTTTGCAGACTGTTGTTCCTGAACTGAAATGCGTGAGGAGAAAGGTATGCTGATTCTGACTCGTCGTTGCGCAGAAAGCCTGATTATCGGTGATGGCGAAATCACCGTGACCGTGCTCGGCGTCAAAGGCAATCAAGTACGTATCGGGGTTAACGCTCCGAAAGAGGTAGCGGTGCACCGCGAGGAAATCTACCTGCGGATCAAGAAAGAGAAGGACGAAGAACCAAGCCTTTAATTTTTATCGTTTTTTATGTTTGCAAACGGGGATGAACGTGGTTAATATACGCCCCGTGTTGCGGAGAGCTGGCCGAGTGGCCGAAGGCGCTCCCCTGCTAAGGGAGTACACCTCAAAAGGGTGTCGGGGGTTCGAATCCCCCGTTCTCCGCCATTATTTACTTAGTACGTTGCAATCTGGTTTTTTCGGTAAGTGCTTGAAATTACTCGAAAAAATAGCTTTACATAGAGATTGAACGGCCTATAATGCGCGGCAACAAATGCACTCGTAGCTCAGCTGGATAGAGTACTCGGCTACGAACCGAGCGGTCACAGGTTCGAATCCTGTCGAGTGCACCATTTAAGAGTCAGTTGCAGTCATGCAGGTGATTCGGTTACAACCAGTTGTGATCTGGTCTAAAAACACAATCTGCACTCGTAGCTCAGCTGGATAGAGTACTCGGCTACGAACCGAGCGGTCACAGGTTCGAATCCTGTCGAGTGCACCATACAAACAAAAAGCCCGCCAAGTGCGGGCTTTTTGCCGTCTGGGGTTTGTGTAGGATTTCATCTTTTTCTCCTGCTCCCCTGTGTTTTCCTTTCTTGCTGCAACGTCGCAGTTCATAGATGCAGCCAATACTCAACTTTGGCTCGCAAGCGCTTGTTCTTTCCAGTTTTTTAACGTTTAAAGTGGCCGGGCGGTGTATCATTGCGCCCGTCAGCCCCGCCGGGGCTTGTGGAATACCTCCATGGACTTACCCAGTAGTGACTCAGTACCCCGTTTTACCAATCATGAATTGACTGATTGATCCTTCCGGCGTGCCCCGCTGCTGGGAGTGGAGCTCGCCTATGACCGAAGTAGAAGTAAAGAAAACACAAGAAAGCCTGCAGGATCGTCTGGCTCAAGTCATCGAGCTGCTGCAGCGCCAGCGCGTGGTCGAAGACCTGACGCACCGCCAGGATGGCCCGAATAACAACCTGGTCGAAAACCTGGTTCACCGGCAAAACCTCGTCGAGTTGCAGCGCAAGCTCGACGACCTGCACTCCGCCGACGTCGCCTATATTCTCGAAGCCTTGCCGCTGGATGATCGACTGACCCTCTGGCAGTTGGTCAAGGCTGACCGCGACGGCGATATCCTGCTCGAAGTATCCGACTCGGTTCGTGAAACCCTGATCGCCGACATGGACGATCACGAGCTTCTGGCGGCAGCCAAGGAGATGGACGCCGACGAGTTGGCTGACCTGGCCCCTGAACTGCCTCGTGATGTTGTCCATGAACTCATGGAAGCGCTGGACACTCAGCAGCGCGAGCGTGTGCGTTCGGCGCTGTCTTACGATGAGGATCAGGTCGGTGCCCTGATGGACTTCGAGATGGTCACCATCCGCGAAGACGTCAGCCTGGAAGTAGTCCTGCGTTACCTGCGCCGCCTCAAGGAATTGCCTGGCCACACCGACAAATTGTTCGTGGTTGATTACGAAGGCATTCTCAAGGGTGTGCTGCCGATCAAGCGCCTGCTGGTCAATGATCCGGACAAAAGAGTGGCGGATCTGATGGCCAGTGACACGGTCAGTTTCCACCCGGATGAAGATGCCTACGATGCCGCCCAGGCGTTCGAACGTTATGACTTGATCTCGGCGCCGGTGGTCGACAAGAACGGCAAGTTGATCGGTCGTTTGACCATCGATGAAATCGTCGACCTGATTCGTGAGGAAAGTGAAACCGAAGTCCTCAACATGGCCGGTTTGCGTGAAGAGGAAGATATTTTTGCCTCGGTCTGGCGTTCGTTGCATAACCGCTGGGCCTGGCTGGCGGTCAACCTGATTACCGCCTTTATCGCGTCGCGCGTGATCGGGCTGTTCGAGGGTTCAATCGAGAAGCTGGTGGCGCTGGCGGCATTGATGCCGATCGTTGCCGGGATCGGCGGTAACTCCGGCAACCAGACCATTACCATGATTGTGCGTGCGATGGCGCTCGATCAGGTGAGTACCGCCAACTCGTCGCGCCTGCTGCGCAAAGAGTTGGCGGTGGGTCTGATAAACGGCCTGGTGTGGGGTGGGGTGATCGGCGTGGTCGCCTACTTGCTATATGGCAGTTGGTCCCTTGGCGTGGTGATGACCGCTGCCATGACGCTCAACCTGCTGCTCGCTGCGCTGATGGGGGTGCTGATCCCCATGACCCTCGCCCGCCTTGGGCGTGACCCTGCCATGGGGGCCAGTGTGATGATCACGGCCATGACCGACAGTGGTGGCTTCTTCATCTTCCTGGGCCTGGCAACGATCTTCCTGCTCTGATCGTTCATCGCATGCCGGCTCCCCTCTGGGCGCTGGCTTTTTGTGACAAGGGAGCTTGCTCCCGCTCGGCTGCGCAGCAGTCGTATCCCTGGCAGGTGCTTCGCGCTTCAGCGCAAGCAAGCTTGCTCGCTGAAGAAGCTCGGCTTCTAGGGATTCCCGCCAAATCCCAGGCAAAAAAAAGCCAGCACATGGCTGGCTTCGGCTTTCAGTTGCAAATCAATTGGCTTCTGCGGCCGCCTCAACGTCGTGCGCGATAAGCGAGACGAGAGCATTTTGCTGACGGTGGGAGAGCTGACGAAAACGCTGCAGCAGTTCGCGTTCGTGCAGCGACAGCTCAGGGCTGTCCATGCGCATGCTCAACTCGTCGCCCAGCGCACCTTCCTGAATGAGGCTTTGTTCCAGGCGAGCGATGATCTCGGAGTTCATGCTGCGGTGATGATTGCGAGCCACCTCGGCAATGCGTTCCCGCATTCCGTCTGGCAGACGTACGACGAACTTGTCAGCCGTACGGCTGGAATAAATTGCCTGTTTCAATGGGCGCATATATTTAACCGGTTAGTTCAGGGGAGCGGTTTTTGGAATTGGCCGCAAGATGAGTGTTAAGACAAGGCTCACGACCAAAGTTCAACCTGAATTGCAAAGAGGCCGCATCATGCCTCAGATTTGCCAGTTCCTTGGCGTCAATTCTGTGACAAATATTGAACTGCCTAGAGGCTTTATGCCAGCACTCATTTGCATTTTTGCGGACTGGTTGGAAAACTTTTGCATACGCAATCGCGCAGGGGAACTTCCCGTAAGTCCAGGCCACCACAGGGTTTGAGGTCGCACATGCTATCGCAAAGTGGCCTTTTGCCCTTAGGTTTAAGACTAGTGGCAATTTGCCGATTAGCGAGGATGAGGCGACATAAGGTAAGGCGGGAGGGGGATCAGCGCAGGACCGGGTCGAATTTGATCCGACGACCCACAATCAGGGTGAGCAGCAGCAGGCTGGCAAACACGGCACTGGCAATGAACGCCGTGGTTTGGCCGTCTTGTGACTCAGCGCCCAGTCCAAGCATGCCGGTGAACGCGGTCAGGCACAGAAACAGCCAGGCAAATTTGGTCATCGGTGGCCTCCTCAGAAAACCCAGTGTTCAGATGCAGGTGCCGCCTGGGTGCCTTGGGTCAGGCGGACGGGCGACTGTGCGTTCGGTGTCATCACCGCCAACTGTGGGCGCTGTTGAAGATGATGCGGCACGGCCTGGCTGATCTGCGCCGGGTCATTGCTGCCAGTCGATTGGAAATGGAACGTGACCAACGCGGCCAAGGCGACGGTATTGAGGGCTAACAGAAGGGCACTGTTCATGGTTATGTTCTCCGCTTAATGCCGTGGCTTGTTGGGTTTGTAGGAGAAGTATTGCAGGTGCCGTGCCAAACTATTAATCCAATAAAATCAATGGCTTGAGTCTACTTCAAATACCGGAAAGGTTGCAATTTGCAATGATGGCATTTTGGGGGAGTGCATTTTGCACGATGGTAGCAAGTGCCCGTGTTTGCGGGGGCTGGCCGCAATCACTCGGGTGTGGGTTGGCCTACACTCGAAAAGCCTACGGACGACATGACAAAACCCACCTCGGCCGTTAACATGCACGCCGTCCGTCGCCGCGTCTTTGGCTCGACGTCGGTCATTTGTCCCAGTAGCTCAATTGGATAGAGCATCCCCCTCCTAAGGGGAAGGTTGGCCGTTCGAACCGGCCCTGGGACACCAGGTTCAAAGCCCTGCACAGAATATTCTGGCAGGGCTTTTTTGTGCGCGTTTTCCAACGATTCAGTCGAACCTTGCTGCAGTCCCGGGTTCACAGCACGTGCACGGTGTATTTATCGCAATCCGTGTATCCCGCAAGCGGCCGGACAGCGTCTGAGTCTGTAAGCAAATTAATCCCCGGAAACAGCGCCTGCCGCCTGTCCGGACCCGGCCACCCCGGACTATCATGCCGATAGCCCTGTCTCTCACTGCAAGGAGCCGCTCGGAACGCCGATGCGCCAAATCTGGAAATCTTTTCGAGCCCTTTATTTCGCCTCCTTGATGATGCTGATCGGCTCCGGCCTGCTCAGTACTTACCTGGCCCTGCGCCTGGCGGCCGACCATGTCGACAGCCTGTGGGTGGGTGCGCTGATGGCCGCCAACTATTTTGGCCTGGTGCTGGGCGGCAAGATCGGGCACCGCCTGATTGCCCGGGTCGGGCATATCCGGGCCTATGCCACCTGTGCCGGTATTGTCGGTGCGGCCGTGCTGGGCCACGGCCTGATCGATTGGCTACCGGCCTGGATCGTGCTGCGGATGATCGTGGGCCTGGGCATGATGTGCCAGTACATGGTCATCGAAAGCTGGCTCAACGAGCAGGCAGACGCCAAGCAACGCGGCGTGGTGTTCAGCGGCTATATGATTGCGTCTTACCTGGGCCTGGTACTCGGCCAGTTGATCTTGGTCATGCACCCTCAGCTCGGCCTTGAGCTGTTGATGCTGGTTGCCCTGTGTTTTGCCCTGTGCCTGGTGCCGGTGGCCATGACTCGGCGGATTCACCCGGCGGCCCTGCACCCGGCGCCGATGGAGCCGCGCTTCTTTATCAAGCGCGTGCCGCAGTCGTTGAGCACCGTGCTGGGGGCGGGGTTGATCGTGGGCTCGTTCTACGGTCTGGCGCCGCTCTATGCCTCTCAACAAGGCTTGACCACCGAGCAGGTGGGCCTGTTCATGGGTAGCTGCATTTTTGCCGGCCTGCTGGTGCAGTGGCCGCTGGGGTGGTTGTCGGACCGCTATGATCGCGCGCTGCTGATTCGTTGTTTTGCCCTGTGCCTGGCGGTGGCGGCGTTGCCGTTGGCCATAATGACCAAGGTGCCGCTGGAAGTTCTGTTTGTGGCGGGTTTCTTGTGTTCGCTGGTGCAGTTCTGCCTGTACCCGCTGGCAGTGGCGTTCTCCAACGACCATGTGGAAGGTGATCGTCGGGTATCCCTCACGGCGATGCTGCTGGTCACGTACGGCGTAGGCGCCAGCATTGGGCCGTTGCTGGCCGGTGTGGTGATGAAGATGTTCGGCAGCCACATGCTGTATGCGTTTTTCAGCCTGTGTGCGTTGATCCTGGTGTGGCGTATCCGGCCGAAAGCCGTCACCAATTTGCATCAGGTGGAAGACGCGCCGCTGCATCACGTGGCGATGCCCGACAGTATGTCCAGTTCACCGCTGGTGGCCGCCCTGGATCCGCGTGTCGATGAGCAGGTGGTGCAGGAGCAAATGCAAACCGCTGCCCCGGAACCTGAGCCGGAGACGGATCCCGATCCGCAGGCGGATGAGCCGCTCTTTGAAGGGCCGCCTGAGCCTGCAGGGCCTGACGAACACCCTCACGACTTGAGCAGGGCGCGCCCCTGAACGTAAAACGGGCAGGTCCATCAGGATCTGCCCGTTTTTTTTACAGCGATCTTTTAAGGTTTAAAAGTCATCGTCTTTGTCGAAACGCCGTGCTTCGCGTTGCAGTTGGTAAACAAAGCGCTCGACCTGGCGCTGCACCAAGCCACTCATATTGTGGAAGCGCACGCCGGCGAAGGTGGTGTTGATCTTCTCTTCGAAGTGCAGGTAACGCAGTTCGACTGAGGTTGTCATGCTGCCAAAGGGCAGGGCGGCGATGAAACGGTCATACACCTGGCCCAGTTGCAGGCGCTCGGAGATATCTCCCTCAAAGCGCAATTTGCAGCCCGTGGCGGAAATATCCAGCAGCTTGCCGTTGACCGGGGCCTTGAGCTTCTCTCCACCCAGTTCGATGTTGACCAGTTGCGCCAGCTTCAAGGCGGCGCGGAACGCATTGCGGCGCTGATGGTAAACCACTTCGGCGGGCAGGCTGCCGGTGTAGATGCGGTGGCCGTCCTTTTCGCTGATGCTCAGGCTGCCGTTGCTTTCCCACGCAATGCGCACACCGTCGTGGAAGCCTTCAATGCGGAAGGGTTCGCCATTTTCGAGGTGGCGTTCGCCATCGCGGGGGATCATTTCATCCAGGGCCAGGGAGCCGCCGTCGCGGTTGACGTCGACCAGGTAGCTCTGGAAGCGCTGGCTGCGTTCGTGGAAGGTGATGATCAGCGGGTCATGGCTTTCTTGCAGCATCCGCAAGGTGCTGGCGATTTCCAGAGGGGTGGTGAGGACCTTGGGTGGCTGCGGAGCATCTTCCGCATTAAGGGCGTTGAACACGGTTCTTCCATCTCCAGACAAAATACGACTACACGCAAGAGCAGGCATTCTGCCAGTATGTGGCGCGTCTTGGATAGCCGCGCTGTAAACCGGCGTCAGGCTTGACTGCGAGTGCTTGGCTTGACCAGGCGCGAGGTGGAACCTTGAGCGTTGTAAAGCGCTGGAGGCTCTCCGCCGTGAAGTATACGCAACTGGTTGGCGGTCGTAGCTTGCTGAAGCTGGATCGACTGACCGTTGAGCAGGTTGGCTTCCTGGCACTGGGCGAGCAATTGATTGAGTTCTTTGCTCTGGGCCAGTAATTGATCGCCGACCGAAGAGTGGCTGGCCAGCTGCGCCAGGCCGTCATGGTCTGCGGGCAGGCCAAGGCTGACGAGGATCTGGCTGCGTTTTTTGCCATGCTGTTCCAGCAGGACAATCAGCGATTGCTTGCGCGCCAGAATTTCTTCCAGCAGCGGCATGTCGCGGCCGTAGAGGGCCAGGGATTCTTCCCTGAGTAGCTCGAGCAGCTGCTGCGTCGGCGCTAGATCATCAATGATCAGTTGAAGCAGATTTTCGTCGTGATGCATGGCTGGCCTTGGGTTTTAAGCGTCCAAAAGCCCGGCGCAGGCCTTTGCCTAGCGCTCGGCTTCGAAATTAAGCAGCTTGCTGGCTACACGGTTGCTGTCGACTTTATAGCTGCCATCGGCGATTGCCTGTTTCAATTCGGCCACACGGGCTTTATTGACCACCGGTTGATCGCGCAGCGAGTCAGTGACCTTCTGCAACTGTTGAGCCTCATTGCTCAGGTGTACGGATTCCCCGCTTTGGCTGACGGCGGCCTGTTCTGCCTTGGCGGGCAGTGGCTGGGCCTTGGCTTCTACGTTTTCCTTGGTACCGGTGGTACGCGTAGTGCCTGACGTTGTCGGGGTGTTATTTAAACGGCTGAAATCGATGACCATGATCAAAAAACCTCTGGGTATTTGGACGCTTGCCATGTTTTCGGCAATACCCGGACGAACTTTAGGCGCGAATGACAATAAATCTGCGCACGGAATATCTCGTGCACAGTGTAGAAAAACCCAGCGTCCTCTGCCAGCACTCTATAAAGCAACCTCGACTTGCCCGGGGGCCGTCACTCGCGCCTTGATGACGCGGTTGGAGTTGAGGTTCTTGACCCGTATCTGCTCACTCATGCCACCGTTGGACAGTGCCTCCCCCGGCATTTTTACGTTCAGCCCGCCACTGCTGGCGGAAATCACCACCTGATCGCCCTTGCGAATCACCTCTGCCTGTTCAAGATGCACCAGGGTGATGACTTGGTCTGTTACCACTGGTCGGGTTAATTTCTGTCCGACCGCTTGGTCGAGGGAGGTCAGGTAGCCCTGGCTGATCATGCTGATGTCGCGTTCGCGCAGTACCACATCTTCGAAACCAATGATGCCGGTGCGTTTCATTGGCCGGGCAACCACCACCACATCGCGGAACAGTTTGACCTGTGCCGGCACGAACACTGTCCAGGGCGAGGCGCCGTCGCAACGCACCTTCACCGTCACGCGGCCGATGGGTTGGGCGGGGCTTTCCAGCGTGGCTGTCAATTCCTTGTCGCACATTGGCATGCGTAAACGCGGGTCCAACTGGTTGACTTGGATTTCATAACGCCCCGGCGTCTGAGTGGTTGCCAGATAATCTTCTACAGTGAACTCAAGAAAGCCTTGAGTGACGCCGATAAGTAGATCAGGCAATGTGACGTTATCGGCACGGGCCGTGGTGCCCAGGCTAACAGCAAGCAATGCCATCGCGGCGCAGAGCAATCTGCGCAATCGTCGGGCACCAGGGCGTCGGGAAACTGTCGTTTTAATATCCATAAACCAATAAATAGCAAAGCTCGTGCCGTTTAGTGTTGGGTGCGCATCGCACCCCCAAAGGTTTTAGCGTAGGAGTCAAGGCATGGCAGGAGTAATGGATTCAGTAAACCAGCGCACACAGCTGGTAGGGCAGAATCGCCTGGAGTTGTTGCTTTTTCGCCTGGATGGCAAGCAGCTGTATGGCATCAATGTGTTCAAGGTGCGGGAAGTGCTGCAGTGCCCCAAGTTGACCATCATGCCCAAGTCCAGCCCTGTGGTCTGTGGCGTCGCTAACATCCGTGGCGCGACGATTCCAATTCTTGATTTGGCCCTGGCCACCGGTTCTGCTGGGTTGCAGGACCGCGAGAACCCGTTCGTGATCATTACCGAATACAACACCAAGACCCAGGGTTTCCTGGTGCGCTCGGTGGAGCGCATCGTCAACATGAACTGGGAGGAGATCCATCCGCCGCCCAAGGGCACCGGTCGCGATCACTACCTCACGGCGGTGACGCGGGTCGATAACCAGTTGGTGGAAATCATCGACGTGGAGAAGATCCTCGCCGAAGTCGCCCCCACGTCCGAATCGATTTCCGTCGGTGTGGTGGACGCCGAAACCGCGCACAAGGCTATTTCGCTGCGCGTACTGACGGTGGACGATTCCTCGGTGGCGCGTAAACAGGTGACCCGTTGCCTGCAAACCGTCGGCGTCGAAGTGGTGGCGCTCAACGATGGTCGCCAGGCGCTGGATTACCTGCGCAAGCTGGTGGATGAAGGCAAGAAGCCGGAGGAAGAGTTCTTGATGATGATCTCTGACATCGAGATGCCGGAAATGGACGGCTACACCCTCACGGCCGAGATACGCAACGATCCGCGCATGCAAAAATTGCATATCATCCTGCATACTTCGTTGTCGGGTGTATTCAACCAGGCGATGGTCAAGAAAGTCGGTGCCGATGACTTCCTGGCCAAATTCCGTCCTGATGACCTGGCATCCCGGGTAGTCGACCGGATCAAGGCAGCAGATCATAGCTAGGGGCCTTTTCCCTGGCGGTCTTACGATTTAAGAGGCGGTATCAGTGTCTACGGGTAATTTGGATTTTGAACAGTTCCGGGTCTTCCTGGAAAAAGCCTGTGGCATATTGCTCGGTGAAAACAAGCA
>NZ_JBYVMD010000084.1:0-11861 GCF_058145955.1 Pseudomonas sp. A39 | reverse complement strand
CCGGTTACACGCTCGATCACTTGCAGCATGCGGCGCTCACGTGGAGTCACCAGCAGCAGTGCACGGCCTTCGCGACCGGCACGGCCGGTACGGCCGATACGGTGAACGTAGGACTCTGGGTCGTACGGCATGTCAACGTTGAACACGTGGGTGATACGTGGAACGTCGAGACCACGGGCGGCAACGTCGGTCGCCACAACGATGTCCAGACGGCCATCCTTGAGGGAGTCGATCACGCGCTCACGTTGGTTCTGGGCGATGTCACCGTTCAGCGCAGCGGCTTTATAGCCTTTGGCTTCCAGGGCACTGGCCAGGTCCAGGGTCGCTTGCTTGGTACGCACGAACATGATCAGGGCGTCGAAGTCTTCGACTTCCAGCAGGCTCAATACAGCCGAGGTCTTCTGGTCAGCGTGAACCAACAGGTGAGCCTGTTCGATCGCGGTAACGGTCTGAGTCTTGGTCTGGATCTTCACGTGTTGCGGATCGCGCAGGTGGCGTTCGGCAATGGCACGGATCGACTGTGGCAGGGTGGCCGAAAACAGTACGGTCTGACGGGTCGGTGGCAGTGCCTTGAAGATGACTTCCAGGTCATCCATGAAGCCCAGCTTCAACATTTCGTCAGCTTCGTCGAGAACCAGGTGGTTCACGGTCGACAAGACTTTCTCGTCACGACGCAGGTGGTCGCACAGACGGCCCGGGGTGGCGACAACGATCTGTGCGCCGTTACGGATAGCTTTGAGTTGTGGGCCCATAGGCGCGCCGCCGTAAACGGCCACAACGGTTACGCCTGGCATTTGCTTGGCGTAGGTTTCAAAAGCGGTTGCTACTTGCAGCGCCAACTCACGGGTTGGCGCCAGGATCAGGGCTTGCGGTTCGCGCTTGGCAGGATCGATGCAATGCAGGATAGGCAGGGCGAACGCGGCGGTTTTACCGGTACCGGTTTGCGCCTGGCCAATCATGTCCTGGCCGGCCATGATGATCGGGATCGATTGCTGCTGAATCGCCGAAGGTTCTTCGTAGCCGGTCGCGATGACGGCAGCGAGAATGTTCGGGTTAAGATTAAAAGCGGCGAAGCCGCCGGTTTCCTGGGTCATGGGTCTGCCTCTAAGTGCATCCGCAAAGACCCATGCTCCAAAGCTGCGCATGCCGTGTTGAGACTCAAGAGTCGCCCTGGCTGCTTTGTCGGCGGGGATTTGCGAAAACGAATGAATGAAAAAGATTCGTCAAGGGAGAGTCCGCTGTGCGGACGTGCAGCCGAAGCTGACTTCGGGGAATTGCGCTACCTAAACGCGGCCCGGTTAAAGGCCGGCGCGCACTATACCGGAAATAGCTGAAAAAGGGAGCTTTTTTTATCGCAAAGCATTGATAAACCGAGCTGCGTCGCAGCCTTTGCAGAGAACACCGGCAGGGTCTATTTTTCAAAGGCCCGGCCCTGCTGGTCATAACGCTTAAACGGTTCACCCGACCTTTCAGGCCCTTTGGTCTGAAACCCTTCCCCGCGCCCGAGGGCACCCCCGATGAATCCAGCCAGCAGCAGCCGCGTCAGCCGAGAACTCCAGGGCCATGTCCTGTTGCTGGGCCTGGACCGGGTGGCCAAACGCAACGCTTTCGACTTGGACCTGCTCAATGAGCTGAGCCTGGCGTATGGCGAATTTGATCGAAATGACGACGCGCGGGTGGCGGTGGTGTTTGCCCATGGTGATCACTTCACGGCCGGGCTGGACCTGGCCAATGTCAGCGGCGTGATGGCCGGTGGCTGGCAACCGCCGCTGGGTGGGTGTGATCCCTGGGGCGTGTTTGCCGGGCCGCGCGTGAGCAAACCGGTAATCGTCGCGGCCCAAGGCTACTGCCTGACGATCGGTATCGAGTTGATGCTGGCGGCGGATATCAATCTTTGCGCGAGCAACACGCGCTTTGCGCAGATGGAAGTTCAGCGTGGCATCTTTCCGTTCGGCGGCGCGACGTTGCGCTTTCATCAGGTCGCCGGCTGGGGCAACGCGATGCGCTGGCTGCTCACCGGCGATGAGTTCGACGCCCATGACGCGCTGCGCCTGGGTTTGGTGCAGGAAGTGATGGCCAGCGAAGACCTGCTGCCGCGCGCCGTCGAATTGGCCCACCGCATCGCCCGTCAGGCGCCACTGGGTGTGCAGGCCACGTTGATGTCGGCCCGGTTGGCGCGCATGGAAGGTGAAACCGTGGCGGCAGCCGCGTTGCCACCGATGGTGGATAAACTGCTCAACAGCGAGGATGCCAAGGAAGGCGTGCGGGCGATGGTCGAGAAGCGGCCGGGGGTGTTCAAGGGCATTTGAGTTCAGGCAGTGATGGCCTCATCGGGGGCAAGCCCCCTCCCACAGTTTGGAATGCGGTCGAATGTGGGAGGGGGCTTGCCCCCGATGGCGTCGGTGCAGACAACTAAGTTGCCGGCCGAATCGCCTTGATCAACGGCTGCAACGAGTACCCCAACCGCGGCGCCAACGCTTCGGCACGGTCCGAGAGCGCCCCCCTGTCCAGTTCTTGGTCCAGCTCGGACGGCACCAACAGAATCACATTGCCCTCCTTCACCGGCAGTTCCCAATAATGGCGGTGGTACAAGCCACGCAACAACGCTGCGCCCAGCGGCTTGCCATCGTCGGTCGCCCACTGGTTGATCACCAGCCAGCCGCCGGGGTTGAGTTTCTTCTGGCAGTTCTCCAGGAACGTCCACGCCAGGTGCCCGACGCCGGGGCCGACATCGGTATAAAGGTCGACGAAAATCAGGTCGGCCGATTCGGCGCTGTCGAGTAACTCCAGCGCGTCGCCGACGCGGATGTACAAACGCGGGTCGTCATCCAGCCCCAGATACTCGATGGCTAGGCGCGGCACATCGGGGCGCAGTTCGATGGCTTCCACATCGTCCAGCGGCAGGAACTTCAGGCACGCCTGGGTCAGCGTGCCGGCGCCCAGGCCAAGGAACAGCGCGCTTTCCGGCTGCTCATGGCACAGCGCACCAATCAGCATCGCGCGGGTGTAGTCGTACTCCAGCCAGCTTGGGTCGGCAGTGAACACGCAGCTTTGCTCGATGGCGTCGCCAAACTCGAGAAAACGGTAATCGGCCACTTCGAGCACACGGATCATGCCGAAATCATCATGGACTTCGGCCAGCAGGCGCTCGACACGCTCCTCGGTCATCACTACTCCTAACGGGTTTGCTACACGGCAAAGGCGCGATTGTCGGCGAACCGGCGGCAACAGGTCACGCACTAATTGCTGATAACATTGGCACCCGACCGTCAACCACCCAATCGAGTTCATGATGAGCCAACCCTGGAGCCCCGACAGCTGGCGCGCCCTGCCAATCCAGCAACAACCCCAGTACCCGGACGCTGCGCACTTGCTGCACGTGGAGCAAAGCCTGGCCAGCTACCCGCCGCTGGTGTTCGCCGGGGAAGCCCGCGAGTTGCGCCGCCAGTTTGCCGAGGTCACCCAGGGTCGCGCGTTCCTGTTGCAAGGGGGTGACTGCGCCGAGAGTTTTGCCGAGTTCTCCGCCGCAAAAATCCGCGACACCTTCAAGGTGCTGCTGCAGATGGCCATTGTGATGACCTTCGCGGCCGGTTGCCCGGTGGTCAAAGTGGGACGCATGGCCGGCCAGTTCGCCAAGCCGCGTTCGGCCAACGATGAAACCATCGACGGCATCACCCTGCCCGCCTACCGTGGCGACATCGTCAACGGTATCGGCTTCGACGAAAAAAGCCGTGTGCCGGACCCGGACCGCCTATTGCAGTCCTACCACCAGTCCACCGCCACCCTGAACCTGCTGCGCGCCTTTGCCCAGGGCGGCTTCGCCGACCTGCACCAGGTGCACAAGTGGAACCTGGACTTCATCGCCAACTCCGCGCTGGCCGAAAAGTACAGCCAACTGGCCGACCGCATCGACGAAACCCTGGCGTTCATGCGCGCCTGCGGCATGGACAGTTCGCCGCAACTGCGCGAAACCAGCTTCTTCACCGCCCACGAAGCGCTGCTGCTCAACTATGAGCAAGCCTTCGTACGCCGTGACAGCCTGACTAACGACTATTATGACTGCTCGGCCCACATGCTGTGGATCGGCGACCGCACACGCCAACTGGACGGTGCCCACGTCGAGTTCCTGCGTGGGGTGAACAACCCGATCGGGGTCAAGGTCGGCCCGAGCATGAACCCGGATGACCTGATCCGGCTGATCGACATCCTCAACCCGGACAACGACCCCGGCCGCCTGAACCTGATCGCACGCATGGGCGCAGGCAAGGTCGGCGACCACCTGCCCAACCTGATTCGCGCGGTGCAGCGCGAGGGTAAGCAAGTGCTGTGGAGCTCGGACCCGATGCACGGCAACACCATCAAGGCCAGCAGCGGCTACAAGACCCGCGACTTTGCGCAGATCCTGGGCGAGGTGAAGGAGTTCTTCCAGGTGCACCAGGCCGAAGGCAGCTATGCCGGCGGGATTCACATCGAGATGACCGGGCAGAACGTCACCGAATGCATCGGCGGCGCGCGGCCGATCACCGAGGACGGTTTGTCGGACCGCTATCACACCCACTGCGACCCACGGATGAATGCCGATCAGTCGCTGGAATTGGCGTTTTTGATTGCCGAGACGTTGAAACAGGTCAAACGCTGAGATTTTTAGTTGCCTTCAGGGCCTCATCGGGGGCAAGCCCCCTCCCACACGTGAATGTATTCACAGATCAAAATGTGGGAGGGACGGTACGACGATTCGACTTGCCCCCGATGAGGCCTTAAAGACCAACATCCATGCTGATCATTGCCGCCCGCAACCGGTCGGCACTCGGCCTTTGGCAATTGAGCTGCACCTGTTCCAGCCCCAGCCAGTCGGCCATTTGCCGAAGGTTCTGCGCCAGCGCCAACATGCCCTCCTCATCCAACCCCGGCTCTTCCTCATGCACCGCATGCACGGCCAGAAGCCCACTGGCGCGTTCGGCGCGTAAATCAATGCGTGCGGCGATCCGTTCATTGTGCAGAAACGGCAGCACGTAGTAGCCGTACACCCGCTTGTCTTGCGGGGTGTAGATCTCCAGGCGGTAACGGAAATCGAACAAACGCTCGGTACGCGCACGCTCCCACACCAGCGAATCGAACGGCGACAGCAAGGCGCTGGCCGACACCTTGCGCGGCACTTTGGGCTCGGGCAGGCAGTAAGCCGGTTGTTTCCAGCCTTGTACCTGGCACACCTGCAGCTGGCCATCCTCGACCAATTCGGCCAGGCGATTGCGGCTGTCGGCGGGGTCGAGACGGAAGTAATCGCGCAAGTCCTTCTCGGTCCCCACGCCCAGCGCAGTCGCACTGTGCAACAGCAAGCCGCGCAGGGCCTCAGCTTCAGTGACCGTGGTTTGCAGGATATCGCCGGGAATGACCCGCTCCGGCAAATCATAGAGCCGCTCAAACCCACGGCGACCGGCCACCGTGACCAAGCCTGCGGCAAACAGCCATTCCAGCGCATGTTTCTCGTCGCTCCAGTCCCACCACGGGCCGGCGCGTTCCTCTCGGGTCGACAAGCTGCCGGCCCCCAATGCGCCCTGCTCCTCGACGGTCTGCAACACACGCTGAATCGTGGCCTGCTGCTCACGCCCGAAGCGCGCCATTTGCGAATAAATGCCCTGGCCCTGCTTGGCCCGCTCCATGCGCCAGCGCATCAGCGGGTACAGCGCCATCGGCAACAGCGACGCCTCATGCCCCCAGTATTCGAACAGCGAGCGCCGCCGCCCCTGGCTCCAAGCGGCTTGTTCAAGTATCAGCGGGGAGTAGTTGCCCAGACGGGAAAACAGCGGCAAGTAATGGGAGCGCACCACGGCATTGACCGAATCAATCTGCAAGACGCCCAGGCGCTCGATCATGCGGTTGAGGTGCGCAGCCTTGATCAGTGCAGGCGCCTGGCGCCCGGAAAAACCCTGGGCCGCCAGCGCCATGCGTCGAGCTTGCTTGAGTGAAAACGACAGGTCGGCGGGCATGGGGTTCTCCGTGTGGGCGCGCCGACCACCCTACTGCATCCGCGATCATTTGCGCAGCGGGTCTTGCCAGAAATGCAGGTGGCGGTCCTGCTCGACGTCGCCGCGATTGAGGCCGATGTCCTTGAGTGCATCATCGCTCAAGTTCGCCAGCACCTGGCGCTCCTCATGCAGCGCCTGCCAACGGGCCACCTTCTGAAAAAGCCCGGAAAACGGACGCTTCGCCATCAATACAAACCCTCGTTGACCTTTCATCTTCTCGCCCTCCAGTGGGGATGGCGCAAGTGTGTGCCTGGGTTTAAGATCAATCCAACGAATGTTTCTTATGTAATACATCTCGGAGATTGATCAATTGTCCGGCTACCCGAGCATCGACACTGAAGTGCTGCGCACCTTCGTCGCCATCGCCGACCAGGGCGGTTTCACCCGCGCCGGCGAACTGGTCAACCGTACGCAGTCGGCGGTGAGTATGCAGATGAAGCGCCTGGAAGAAGACGTGTTGCAGCGCAAGCTGTTCGAGCGGGACGGTCGCCAGGTGCGGCTGACGCCCGAAGGCCAGGTATTGCTGGGGTACGCGCGGCGCATCCTGAAACTGCACAGCGAAGTGTTCAACACCCTGCGCGAACCGCACATGGTGGGACTGGTGCGTATCGGTACGCCGGATGACTACGTGATGCGTTTCCTGCCGGGGATTCTCAAACGGTTTTCCAAGGCGTATCCACTCATCCAGATCGAGATGCACTGCGAGGCGTCGACGGTGCTGATGCAACGTCGCGACCTGGCCCTGACGGTCATCAGCCGCGAGCCCGGCAATGAAGTCGGCGAGCTGTTGCGTACCGAACGCATGGTGTGGGTGGCCGCCCCGTGCTTCTGCGTGGACGAGCACGACGCGCTGCCACTGGCGATTTCCGGGGTCGACAGTTTCTGCACCCAGTGGACCCGGGCGGCGCTGGACGCCGCCGGGCGCGATTACCGGCTGGCCTACCACAGCTCTAACGTGGCGGCGATTCAGGCCGTGGTGAGCGCCGGACTGGCCGTGATGGTCAGCATGGAAAGCCTGGTGACGGAAGACCTGCGCGTACTCGGCAGCGAAGAAGGTTTTCCGCCGCTGCCGTCGATGAATCTGCGCTTGCTACGCAACCCGGCAATGACCTCCCCCATCACCGAATGCTTGGCGGAGTACATCCTCGAAGGCTTCAGACTTTAAAGGTCAGCATCACTGCGCACACCACCAGGAAGCCGCAGAACAGACCGCGCAATACGCGCTCCGGCAGTGCATGGGCGACCTTCACGCCCCAACTGATACTGAGCAACCCGCCGACGGCCAACGGTACGCCGATCATCCAGTCCACTTCCTGGTGCCAGGCGTAAGTCACCAGTGTCACGCCGGTGCTGGGCAATGCCAACGCCAGGGACAAGCCTTGGGCAACCACCTGGGTGGTGCCGAACAGACTGGTCAGCACTGGCGTGGCGACCACCGCACCACCCACACCGAACAAACCGCCCATGGAGCCGGAGGCGGCACCCAGCACCCCAAGCCATGGCCAGGAGTAACGCATCTGCGCGGTCGGCGGCGCGTTGCGGGTGAACATGCGCAGCAGGTTGTAGGCTGAAAGCGTCAGCAGGAAAGCGATAAAGCCAATGCGCATGGCCCCCGCGTCCAGGCCCACCGCCCAGATCGAACCCAGCCAGGCAAAGGTGAACCCCATGACGCCCAACGGCAGCGCATGGCGCAGCTCAATGCGGTTGCGTTGGTGATAGCGCCACAGCGCCAGCATCACGTTGGGCACCACCATCACCAGCGCTGTGCCTTGGGCCAACTGCTGATCCAGGCCGAACAGCACGCCCAGCACCGGGATTGCTATCAGCCCGCCGCCAATCCCAAACAGACCGCCCACCGTGCCGAGCGCCGCGCCCAACACCAGGTACATCACTAAATCCACCACCGTTTGTTACTCCGCAATCCCAGGCCTTGCATGCTACGCAGTCGGCTCTAGCGTGGAAACGCACAGCAACGCACAATGGCTGTGCCAATCTCGCATAAGCGGCTTTTCGATGAACCCCAACACCCTGACCGATCAACTGGGCCTGTTCCTTGATGTATTGGAGACCGGCAGTTTTTCCTCCGCCGCGCGCCGCCATCCGCTGACACCCTCGGCCGTGGCGCGGCGTATCGACAGCCTGGAAAGCTCGGTGGGCAGCCGCCTGTTCCAGCGCAGTACCCACGCGGTGGTGCCGACCCCGGCAGGCTTGGCGTTTGCCGAACGGGCGCGGCGGATTGTCAGCGAGTTGCAGCTGGCGCGGGCTGAGGCGGTGTCCCTGAGCCATGCGCCGGAGGGCCTGATTCGGGTGGACGCGCCCGCAGCGTTTGGGCGGCGGCACCTGGCGCCGGTGATTGCGGACTTCCTCAACGTGTACCCAGGCCTGGATGTGCACTTGCATTTGATCGACAGCTTTGTGGACATGCAGGGCGCGCACCTGGGCAAGGTGGACCTGGTGTTGCGCGCCGGGCATATCGTCGACACCCGGTTGATCGCCACGCCCTTGGCCAGCATCGTGCGCATCGCCTGTGCCAGTCCGGCGTATCTGAAAAGCCGTGGCACGCCACTTCATCCTCGGGAGCTGAGCGAGCACGACGGGCTCGACTGGGACGGGTTGGCGCCGATGTTCGCTTGGCGCTTCGAACTGGACGGACGCCGCGCGACTTATCGCCCGCAACGCATCCGCATGAGCGCCAATAACGCCGAAGCCTTGCTGTCCGGCGCTCTGGCCGGGCTGGGTATCGCCCACCTGCCGACGTGGCTGGCCAGTGAGTACCTGGTGCGTGGCGAACTGCTACCGCTGTTTTGCGAAAACGGCCTGCCCAGCCCGGAGACCACCGGGATCTATGCGCTGCGCCTGGAACAACAACCCAATGCGCGCAGCCGGCTGTTGCTGGAATACCTGAAAACCCGTTTCAGCCCGGTGCCGCCCTGGGACCTGGCACTGCAAAGTGGCTTGGTCTGACCGCTCGAACAGAATTATCTGGCGCATTAAAGATTTGCCCGCTAGATTCCAGCGTAGACACGCTTTTCGAGGTACCACCATGAGCAAAAACCCTGATCCCTGCGAATCACTGATGCTGGACAACCAGCTGTGTTTTGCCCTGCACTCCACTTCGCTGCTGATGACCAAGGTCTACAAGCCACTGCTGCAAGCCCTTGGCCTCACCTACCCGCAATACCTGGCCATGATGGTGCTGTGGGAAGAGGATGGGTTGACCGTCGGCGAAATCAGCAGCCGCCTGCTGACCGATCCGGGCTCGCTCACCCCCCTGCTCAAGCGCCTGGAAGCTGAAGGCCTGCTCAGCCGTACCCGCAGTCGCGAAGATGAACGGGTGGTCGTCGTAGAGTTGACCGACGCCGGCCGGGCCCTGCAGGACAAGGCCATGGGCATTCCGCAGTGCATCCTTGGCGCCAGCGGCCTGGAGCTGGAGCAACTGCGCAAGCTGCAAGCTGATTTGATTGCACTGCGCAGCAATCTGCAGAACGCAATTTAGAACAGCAAAACCATGCAATGTGGGAGGGGGCTTGCCCCCGATAGCGGAATGTCTGTCGACAGCGATGTTGACTGAGCGACCGTCATCGGGGGCAAGCCCCCTCCCACATTGGTTTCTGCTACACGAAAATATTTTATAAATTTATCTTGCGCACTAAATATTAGAGCGATACATTCATCTCACCAACTACTTAGCGCGCAAATGTTTTGCGCTACACACGAAGAGGAAAACACTATGCAAACTCTCTATACCGCAGTCGCTACCGCCACCGGCGGCCGTGACGGTCGTGCTGTTTCCAGCGACAACATCCTCGATGTCAAACTCTCCACCCCCAAAGAACTGGGTGGTGCCGGTGGCCAGGCCACCAACCCTGAACAACTGTTCGCTGCCGGCTACTCGGCGTGCTTTATCGGCGCCCTGAAATTTGTCGCCAGCCAGACCAAACGCAAAATCCCGGATGACGCCTCGATCACTGCCCACGTCGGCATTGGCCAGATCACCGGTGGTTTCGGTCTGGATATCGACCTGCACATCAGCCTGCCGGGCCTGGCCCAGGACGACGCGCAAAGCCTGGTCGACGCTGCTCATCAAGTCTGCCCGTACTCCAACGCCACCCGTGGCAACGTCGATGTACGCCTGCACATCACCGTCTAAATGACCTTGGCCGCCCCTGGAGAAGAACATGAACACCATTGGTAAAGCGCTCGCCGGCACCCTGCTCGCCCTGTCCATCACCCACGCCTTTGCTGCGACCGGTGAGGTCGAGCACACCACCCAGGCGTTCCTGGATGTGTTGAACGCAGGCACCGGCAAACCGATCGAACAGCTGACGCCCAAGGACGCTCGTGCCGTACTGACCGGCGCCCAGGCCGGCGTGAAGCTGACCTTGCCCAAGGCGGATGTGAGCCAGAAGACCATTCAGGTCGATGGCAAGCCGCTGGACCTGACCATCGTGCGTCCGGCCGGGGTCAAGGGCACATTGCCTGTGTTCATGTTCTTCCACGGCGGCGGCTGGGTGCTCGGGGACTACCCGACCCATGAACGCCTGGTGCGGGATTTGGTGGTGGGTTCGGGGGCGGTGGCGGTGTTCGTCAACTACACGCCTTCGCCGGAAGCGCATTACCCGGTGGCGATCAACCAGGCCTACGGCGCGACAAAATGGGTGGCCGAGCACGGCCAAGAGATCAACGTCGACGGCAAGCGCCTGGCGGTTGCAGGCAACAGTGTCGGCGGCAACATGGCGGCGGTGGTCAGCCTGATGGCCAAGGACAAGGGCACGCCGGCGATCAAGTTCCAACTGCTGCTGTGGCCGGTGACTGACGCCAACTTCGACACCGCGTCCTACAACCAATACGCCGAAGGGCACTTCCTCACCCGTAACATGATGAAGTGGTTCTGGGACAACTACACCACCGACGCCAAGCAACGCGCCGAGCTCTACGCCTCGCCGCTGCGGGCCACCCCTGACCAGCTCAAGGGCTTGCCGCCCGCGCTGATTCAGACGGCGGGAGCCGACGTGCTGCGCGATGAAGGCGAAGCCTATGCACGCAAGCTCGACCAGGCCGGTGTACCGGTGACCGCTGTGCGCTACAACGGCATGATCCACGACTACGGTTTGCTCAACGTCGTCAGCCAGGTGCCGGCCGTACGTTCAGCCCTGCTCCAGGCCTCGGACGAGCTGAAGCAACACTTGAAGTAAAAGGTAACGCCCACAAAAAAGCCCGACTCAAGGTCGGGCTTTTTTCGTATCGGCAGGGCCAGAATTACTTCTTGGCGCGACCTTTGTACGAGCCACCTTCGCGGGTGTCGATCTCGATCAGGTCGTCGATTTCGATGAAATCGGCGACTTGCAGTTCGGTACCGTTGCTCAGCTTGGCAGGCTTCATCACCTTGCCCGAAGTGTCGCCGCGAGCGGAACCTTCGGTGTAGGCCACTTTACGCACGATGGTGGTCGGCAGCTCTACGGAAACCAGGCGCTCTTCGAAGAAAATAGCTTCGCAGACGTCTTCCATGCCTTCTTCGATGAACGGCAGAACGGCTTCGATATCTTCAGCGTTCAGCTCGTACATGGTGTAGTCGGTGGTGTCCATGAACGTGTAGGTGTCGCCGCTGATGAAGGACAGGGTCGCTTCTTTGCGGTCGAGGATCACGTCGTCCAGTTTGTCATCGGCGCTGTAGACGATCTCGGTCTTGTAACCGGTCAGCAGGTTCTTCAGCTTGGTCTTCATGATTGCGCTGTTACGACCAGACTTGGTGAACTCAGCTTTCTGAACCAGCCAAGGGTCGTTTTCGAGACGGATCACTGTACCGGGTTTCAGTTCTTTACCAGTTTTCATTGC
>NZ_JBYVMD010000083.1:0-12240 GCF_058145955.1 Pseudomonas sp. A39 | reverse complement strand
GACGCAGCTAAAACAGGCTGTCCCAAATCCCCGGCGATATCAATGCCTTTATTCAAACTACCGTTTGAAGAGAATTTTCCAATCAGCACTCCATTTGAAGGCCATCCCCAACCGGTCGGCGCGGGCCCGGCAGGCGGTAAAGGCGCAGGCGCGGGCTTGTTTGCAACCGTCGGCGCGGCGGTGCCGGCAGGCCGGGTAATGATGGTGGTCTTGCTCGAAGACGAGGGCGAAGATCCGGTATTTGTCACAACTGCCGTAGGCGCTGAACCGGTACGTCCATCGAAACGGATCGTCTGACCCGGATGTATCGTGTAGGGCACAGGAATATTGTTACGAGCTGCAAGCGCCTTGTAGTCCCAGCCATAACGGAAGGCGATCGAGAACATCGTATCGCCCTTGCGCACCACATACTGCCCGGTGGTTACCGTCGGCTTTTGCGGTGCGGCGTTATTACGATCTACCACCCGCGCCCCGCTGCTTGGCGAGCTTGAGCACCCTACCAACACCGAACTGAAGACGAGGCCAAGCACCAGTCGATGAAAGCTTGTTTTACTCATACGCTGCGCAAGACCTGTGAGACTCACCCGCCGCTCCCTTTGTGGTGGCTGAACATGAATGCCTGTATCAGGCTTGAAATATGTCGCAAGTATAACTGGGCATTGAAGTTTTACCGGCACACGACTGAAACGAATCATTCAGCGTGTTTAAACGTCGTGCCAGTCATGTTGACTCAATAGACCCCGCCGTAAGACACATCCCCGCCAGCAGAATTCACCGCCGGCAAAAATTGATCACGCCAGCGGGCCATTGAGCAACGGCACAAAACGCACGGCCCCCAGCACATGCCGGGAAAAACCATCGTCCTCACGAATAATGAGCATCAATTGTTGCACTTCACCGGAGCCTACCGGGATCACCAGGCGTCCGCCGGGAGCGAGTTGATCGAGCAATGCTTGCGGCACATCGGTGGCCACCGCAGTCACGATGATGCCGTTGTACGGTGCCAGCGCCGGCCAACCTTCCCAGCCATCGCCCCAGCGGAACACCACGTTGCGCAGGTTCAGTTCCACCAGGCGCTCCTTGGCGCGGTCTTGCAATACCTTGATGCGCTCCACCGAGAACACCCGCTCGACCAACTGCGCAAGCACGGCGGTCTGGTAGCCGGAGCCGGTGCCGATTTCGAGCACCTTGTCCAACGGCCCCGCCGCCAGCAGCAGCTCGCTCATGCGTGCCACCATGTACGGCTGGGAAATGGTCTGGTTATGGCCGATGGGCAGCGCCGTGTCTTCATAAGCGCGGTGGGCCAGGGCTTCATCGACAAACAAGTGCCGAGGCGTACGCCGGATCACTTCCAGCACTTGGGCGTTGGACAGACCCTCTTCGTACAAGCGCTGGATCAAGCGTTCACGGGTACGCTGGGACGTCATCCCGATACCCCGGCGCAGCAAGTCGTCTTGTTCACGGCCCATCAGCGCAGCCCCTCCAGCCAGCCATCGAGACCACTGAAGGCATCACTGAAGGTGCGATCAAATTGCAATGGAGTAATCGACACATAACCCTGCATCACCGCATGAAAGTCCGTGCCCTCACCGCCATCTTCGGCATCACCCGCTGCGGCGATCCAATAGCCTTCCTTGCCACGCGGGTCGACCACCTTCAACGGCGCCGCCGCACGGGCACGATGACCCAGGCGCGTCAGCTGGATGCCGCGAATATGATCGAGGGGCAAATTGGGGATATTGACGTTGAGCACCGTGCGCGGCGGCAAGTCCAGGGTGGCATGGGCCTCCACCAGCTTGCGCGCGAAATACGCCGCAGTGGGCAGGTTATCCAGTTGGCGCGAAGCAAACGAAAAAGCGAACGCGGTACGCCCCAGGAAGCGCCCTTCAAGGGCCGCCGCCACGGTGCCGGAATACAGCACATCATCGCCCAGGTTGGCGCCCAGATTGATACCCGACACCACCAGGTCCGGCTCGTGATCCAGCAGGCTGTTGATGGCGAGGTGGACGCAATCGGTGGGGGTGCCGTTCACGCTGATAAAGCCATTGGCCAGGACCTTCGGGTGCAGCGGACGGTCGAGCGTCAGCGAACTGCTGGCGCCGCTCTTGTCCTGGTCGGGGGCGACCACCACGCACTCGGCATAATCTTCCAGCGCAGCATAGAGCGCGGCAAGACCGGGTGCGGTGGCACCGTCATCGTTTGATATCAGAATACGCATGGGTTGTCCGTCTGCCCCACCGGCACCAGATCAACAAGCTCGCGCACCAAGACAGTGGCGAAGCATCCGGCCGGCAGGACGAATTCCAATTGCAGAATGTCCAGCGAGGGATAATGCCACGTCAAACCGCCAATGGGCAGTCGCAGAATGCGACGTTCCTGGCTCATGCCAGCATTCACCAGCCAATCGCGCAGGTCGGCCTCACCGGCGGCAACGGCCTGTTCCAGCTCAAAGGTTGCGCCACTGGCAGGTGAATCGCCTTCGCCCCACTGCGGACCGGTGGGGTGCAGGTCCAGAATCGCCAGGCGCGGGTCGCTGCATTCAGCCTCCCCCGCCGGAAAAAAACTGCGGCTGTCGGTAAACGCCAGCAAGTCGCCGACCTGGGCGCGCTGCCAGGAACCCTCGGCAACCCGCGCCGCCAGCACTTTGTTGAAGAGATAACTGCGCGCAGTCGACAACAAGCGCGAACGCACATTGCGCTGCTCCGGCAACGCCTTGCGCACGGCCCACTCGCGGGCGTCGACGACGTTGCCGCCGTTATGGCCAAAGCGCTGGGTGCCGAAGTAGTTCGGAATGCCGTGCTGGGCGATCAGCTGCAACCGCGCGTCGATGGCGGCGGTATCGCCGACCAACTGCGTCAGGCGCAAGGTGAAACCATTGGCCGAATGCGCGCCGCGCTGCAGCTTGCGCTTGTGGCGACCGGTCTTGAGGATCCTGAGCGTGTCGTTTTCTGCCGCGCTCATGTCCGGATCAGCCTTGCCCGGTAGCTGCACGCTGAACCATTGGCGGGTCAACGCTTGGCGATCCTTGAGCCCGGCATAGCTGACGGTGCGCAACGGCACACCGGCCGCCTTGGCGATCCGACGTGCTGCTTCCTCGGTATTGAGACCGCGCTTCTCGACCCATAACCACAGGTGCTCGCCTTCGCCGGTCAACGGAATATCCAACACTTCGTCGACTTGGAAGTCTTCAGCCGTGGCCTTCAGCACCGCGCTGCCCAACGCCTCGCCATACGCCCGTGGGCCCAGCAGTTCCAAGTCGTTCATGCGCGCAGCAACAAGGCAACGGAGTGCACCGCAATGCCCTCTTCACGACCGGTAAACCCGAGTTTTTCGGTAGTGGTGGCTTTCACGTTGACTTGATCCAGTTCAATTTGCAGGTCAGCGGCAATCAGTGCGCGCATCGATTCGATATGGGGCGCCATCTTCGGCGCCTGGGCCACGATGGTGTTGTCGACGTTACCGACTTTCCAGCCCTTGGCATGGATCAAGCCCACAACGTGGCGCAGCAATACACGGCTGTCCGCGCCTTTGAAGGTCGGGTCTGTGTCCGGAAAGTGCTTGCCGATATCGCCCAACGCCGCTGCGCCGAGCAAGGCATCGCTCAAGGCATGCAACACAACGTCGCCGTCGGAATGAGCCAGCAACCCATGATGGTGCGCAATGCGCACGCCGCCCAGGGTGATGAAATCGCCTTCAGCGAAACGGTGCACATCGTAGCCGTGGCCAATACGCATAAAAAAACGCCCCGATTTAATTCAGGGCGTGATTCTACCTACTTTTGCCTCACATTAACCGAGCAAAGCACGGCCATGGTGTCGCAAATGATCTTCGATGAAGCTGGCGATAAAGAAGTAGCTGTGGTCGTAGCCGGGTTGCAGGCGCAGTTCCAACGGATGGTTGGCCGCCTTGGCCGCTTGCTGCAAGGCTTCAGGCTTGAGTTGCACGGCGAGGAAATCGTCGCGGTCACCCTGGTCCACCAGCAGTGGCAGCTTTTCGGACGCTTCGCTGATCAGCACACAGGCGTCCCACTCACGCCATTTCGAACGTTCTTCACCCAGGTAACGGGAGAACGCTTTCTGACCCCAGGGGCAATCCATCGGGTTGTTGATCGGCGAAAATGCCGACACCGATTGGTAACGCCCTGGGTTGCGCAATGCACACACCAACGCACCGTGACCGCCCATGGAGTGGCCGCTGATGCCCCGTTTAGCCGAAGCCGGGAAATGCGCTTCAACCAATGCCGGCAATTCCTGCACCACGTAGTCATGCATTCGATAGTGCTTGGCCCAAGGTTCCTGGGTGGCATTCAGATAGAAACCGGCGCCGAGGCCGAAATCCCAGGCGTTATCCGGGTCACCCGGCACACCCGGCCCACGCGGGCTGGTGTCCGGTGCAACAATGATCAAACCCAGTTCAGCGGCCATGCGCTGGGCGCCGGCCTTCTGCATGAAGTTCTCATCGGTGCAGGTGAGACCGGACAACCAGTACAGCACCGGCAGCTTGCCGCCCTGCTCCGCTTGCGGCGGCAGGTAGACGGCAAACGTCATGTCGCAGTCGAGCACATCGGAATGATGCTTGTAGCGTTTATGCCAGCCGCCGAAGCTTTTCTGGCACGACAGGTTTTCCAGACTCATGGCCGACCTCAGAAGTGGATGACGGTACGAATGCTCTTGCCTTCATGCATCAGGTCAAACGCTTTGTTGATGTCTTCCAGGCCCATGGTGTGGGTGATGAAGGTGTCCAGCGGGATCTCGCCGGTCTGGGCCATTTCCACGTAGCTTGGCAGCTCGGTCCGGCCGCGCACGCCACCGAATGCCGAACCGCGCCAGACGCGACCGGTCACCAGCTGGAATGGACGGGTGGCGATTTCCTGGCCGGCACCGGCCACGCCGATGATCACCGACTCGCCCCAACCTTTGTGGCAGCACTCGAGGGCAGCGCGCATCAACTGCACGTTACCGATACATTCGAAGGAAAAGTCCACGCCACCGTCAGTCAGGTCGACGATCACGTCCTGGATCGGGCGATCGTAGTCTTTCGGGTTGATGCAGTCAGTGGCGCCCAGTTGCTTGGCGATCTCGAACTTGGCCGGGTTGATATCGATGGCAATGATGCGGCCAGCCTTGGCTTTGACCGCGCCAATAATGGCCGATAGACCGATACCGCCTAGGCCGAAAATGGCCACGGTGTCGCCTGGCTTGACCTTGGCGGTGTTGATCACCGCACCGATGCCGGTGGTAACGCCACAGCCCAGCAGGCAGACTTTTTCCAGCGGCGCTTCTTTAGGAATCTTGGCCACGGAAATTTCCGGCAGCACGGTGTATTCGGAGAAGGTCGAGGTGCCCATGTAGTGGAAAATCGGCTGACCTTTGTAGGAAAAGCGTGTAGTGCCGTCCGGCATCAGGCCTTTGCCCTGCGTGGCGCGGATGGCCTGGCAGAGGTTGGTCTTGCCCGACAGGCAGAATTTGCACTTGCCGCATTCCGGGGTGTACAGCGGAATTACATGATCGCCCACCGCAACGGAAGTCACACCCTCGCCGATGGCTTCAACCACGGCACCGCCTTCATGGCCGAGGATCGACGGGAAGATGCCTTCCGGGTCGGCACCCGACAGGGTGTAGGCGTCGGTATGGCACACACCGGACGCGACCACCCGCAACAGCACTTCGCCAGCCTTGGGCATGGCGACATCCACTTCTACGATCTCAAGGGGCTTCTTGGCTTCGAAGGCTACGGCAGCGCGGGACTTGATCATCCAGGTTTCTCCAGGGAGTTAAAAACTGAGACGTAGAGTGTAAAACATGGCCATCTGATTAATAATCCAGACAAAAGCAAAACTTTATTGCTGTACAGGGATAATTGCCATGCTGGAAAACCGCTGGGAAGGCATCGATGAGTTTGTCGCCGTAGCTGAATGCAGCCAATTTACGGCGGCGGCCGAGCGCTTAGGCGTGTCGTCGTCCCATATCAGCCGGCAGGTGGCACGTCTGGAAGAGCGCCTGCAAACGCGCCTGCTGTATCGCAGTACGCGCAAGGTGACCCTGACCGAAGCGGGCCAGACCTTTCTGCAGCATTGCCAGCGCCTGCAGGATGGTCGCGAAGAAGCTCTGCGCGCGGTCGGCGACCTCACCAGCGAACCCAAAGGCATGTTACGCATGACCTGCGCCGTGGCGTACGGCGAGCGCTTTATCGTGCCGCTGGTCACACGGTTCATGGCGCTTTACCCCCAACTGCGGGTGGATATCGAGCTGAGCAACCGCCCATTGGACTTGGTGCACGAAGGCCTCGACCTCGCGATTCGCCTGGGGCGCCTGCAGGATTCGCGCATGGTTGCCAGCCGGCTGGCGCCGAGACGCATGTACCTGTGCGCGTCGCCGTCCTACCTGGCGCGGTATGGTCGACCACATAGTTTGTCGGAGTTGAGTCGGCATAACTGCCTGATCGGCAGCTCGGATATCTGGCAACTGGCCCAGGACGGGCGGGAATTTTCCCAGCGTGTGCAGGGAAACTGGCGCTGCAACAGTGGGCAAGCGGTGCTGGATGCAGCGCTACAGGGCGTCGGGTTGTGCCAATTGCCGGACTATTATGTGCTGGAGCATCTGCACAGTGGCGCGCTGGTGTCGTTGCTGGAGGCACATCAACCGCCGAATACGGCGGTGTGGGCGCTGTATCCGCAGCAACGGCATTTGTCGCCGAAGGTCAGGAAGCTGGTGGACTTCTTGAAGGAGGGGCTGGCTGGGCGGCCGGAGTACAGCAGTTGACTGTATTGTTGTTTGGGCGGACCTCATCGGGGGCAAGCCCCCTCCCACCTTTGAATATGTTCACAGGTCAAAATGTGGGAGGGGGCTTGCCCCCGATGAAGTCGACACGATACAGGCGACTACCTGCGATTCGCCCACCGCAGCCGTAACCATTCCAGATCTTCGGGCCGGGTCACCTTGATGTTGTCCGAGCGCCCTTCGATCAATCGTGGCGCCTGACCAGACCATTCCATCGCCGAAGCTTCATCGGTAATGACCGCATCCGCCACCAGGCTATCGGCCAACGCGCGATGCAAGGCGCCGAGGCGGAACATCTGCGGGGTATAGGCCTGCCAGATCAGGCTGCGATCGACGGTTTCGATCACACGGCCATATTTGTCGACGCGCTTGAGGGTGTCGCGGGCCGGCACGGCCAGCAAGCCGCCGACCGGGTCGTCCGCCAGTTCGGCGAGCAACTTGTCCAGATCATCGCGACTCAGGTTCGGTCGTGCAGCATCGTGCACCAACACCCAGTCGTCATCGCCGGCACCCAAGGCATTGAGTTGCAGCAGTGCATTAAGTACTGAACCAGAGCGCTCAGAACCACCCTCCGCACGCTGGATACACGGGTCGGCAGCACAGGCCAGGCTGGGCCAGTAGGGATCATCAGCAGCAAGACTAACCACCACGCCCTTGAGCGATGGATGGTCGAGAAAACAGCCGAGGCTGTGTTCGAGAATAGTGCGCCCGCCCAATTGCAGGTACTGCTTGGGACGGTCCGCGGCCATACGGGCACCGACGCCCGCGGCAGGAATCACGGCCCAGAAGGCCGGCAAACGCTCACTCATTGGGCCAACTGGTAGAGGGTTTCGCCCTCCTTGACCATGCCCAGTTCATGACGAGCCCGCTCTTCAACGGTCTCCGTGCCTTTTTTCAGCTCAAGCACTTCGGCATCGAGGACGCGGTTGCGCTCCAGCAAGATCTCGTTTTCGGCGTGCTGTGCAGCAATTTGCTCGGTCAGGTCTTTCACCTGCGCAAAGCTGCCATTACCCACCCATAGGCGGTATTGCAGGCCAGCCAGCAACAAGAGCAAGACGAGGAACAACCAATTGGGACTGCGCATCGAATATCGGGTATCCAGTGAAAAAAAACAGCCATGCAAAACTTTTGCAGCAACTGATAGCACGAAGCCTGGAAGAACCAGGCTTGTGCTTGATAGCCATCAGATTAGCGTCGAAATACACACTGTCGTGAGTTTTCCGACGCAATCCGCCGACCTTTTACCATTTTTACCATGTAGCGATCAGCCGCGAAACTCGCCGCGACCGTTGTACTTGGCCTTGCCAGCCAGTTGCTCTTCGATACGCAGCAATTGGTTGTACTTGGAAACGCGATCGGAACGGCACAGGGAACCGGTCTTGATCTGGCCCGCCGAAGTGCCCACGGCCAGGTCGGCAATGGTCGAATCTTCGGTTTCGCCGGAGCGGTGCGAGATCACGGCCGTGTAGCCCGCCGCCTTGGCCATCTGGATGGCTTCCAGGGTTTCGGTCAGGGTGCCGATCTGGTTGAACTTGATCAGGATCGAGTTGGCGATCTTTTTATCGATGCCTTCTTTCAAGATCTTGGTGTTGGTCACGAACAAGTCGTCGCCCACCAGTTGGATTTTCTCGCCGATCTTGTCGGTGAGGATTTTCCAGCCGTCCCAGTCGGACTCGTCCAGGCCATCTTCGATCGAGATGATCGGGTAGCGCTGGGTCAAGCCCTTCAGGTATTCAGCGAAACCTTCGGAGTTGAACACCTGGCCTTCGCCAGACAGGTTGTATTTACCGTCCTCGTAGAACTCGCTGGCCGCGCAGTCCAGGGCCAGGGTCACGTCGGTGCCCAGCTTGTAGCCTGCGTTGGCCACGGCTTCGGAGATCACTTTCAGTGCGTCTTCGTTGGACGCCAGGTTCGGAGCGAAACCACCTTCGTCACCCACCGCAGTGCTCAGGCCACGGGCCTTCAGAACAGCCTTGAGGTGGTGGAAAATCTCGGTGCCCATGCGCAGGCCTTCGGAGAAGGACTTGGCGCCCACCGGCTGCACCATGAATTCCTGGATGTCGACGTTGTTATCGGCGTGCTCGCCACCGTTGATGATGTTCATCATTGGCACCGGCATCGAGTAGACACCCGGGGTACCGTTCAGGTTGGCGATGTGAGCGTACAGCGGCAGGTCCTGGTCCTGAGCAGCGGCCTTGGCGGCGGCCAGGGACACGGCGAGGATAGCGTTGGCACCCAGGCTGCCTTTGTTTTCAGTGCCGTCGAGCTTGATCATCGCGTGGTCCAGGGCTTTCTGGTCCAGCGGGTCCTTGCCCAGCAACAGGTCACGGATCGGGCCATTGATGTTGGCTACAGCCTTGAGAACACCCTTGCCCAGGTAACGGCTCTTGTCGCCATCACGCAGTTCCAGCGCTTCGCGCGAACCGGTGGAAGCACCGGACGGCGCGCAGGCGCTGCCGATGATGCCGTTATCGAGAAGCACGTCGGCTTCGACGGTGGGGTTGCCACGGGAGTCGAGAACTTCACGACCTTTGATGTCGACGATTTTTGCCATTGTTGTAAACACTCCAAAGTTGACGAAAACGACGCAGCTGAAGGAAATCTTTTGACCGACCGCAAGGGTGGAACAACGGGGCAGGCTTGCAGGCGACAAGGCCCAGGCCCGAGGGCCTGAGCTTTTAGCGTGGGATACTTTACCGGAGAAATGGCGCTTACGCGGTCTCTACCGTCGGAAAACTCTTGACCAGTTCGTCCAACTGCTTGAGCTGGGCCAGGAATGGCTCCAGTTTGTCCAGGCGCAGGGCGCATGGGCCGTCGCATTTGGCGTTGTCCGGGTCCGGGTGGGCCTCCAGGAACAAGCCCGCCAGGGACTGGCTGATGCCCGCCTTGGCCAGGTCCAGCACCTGGGCACGGCGCCCACCAGCGGAATCGGCACGACCACCCGGCATTTGCAGCGCGTGGGTCACGTCGAAGAACACCGGGTATTCGAACTGTTTCATGATGCCGAAACCGAGCATGTCCACCACGAGGTTGTTGTAGCCGAAGCTCGAACCACGCTCGCAGAGAATCAACTGGTCGTTACCCGCTTCCACGCACTTGTTCAGGATGTGTTTCATCTCCTGGGGTGCGAGGAACTGGGCTTTCTTGATGTTGATCACAGCGCCGGTCTTGGCCATCGCGACGACCAGGTCAGTCTGGCGCGACAGGAAGGCCGGCAACTGGATGATGTCGCACACCTCGGCGACCACGGCAGCCTGTTCAGGCTCGTGGACGTCGGTGATGATCGGCACGCCGAAGGCTTGCTTGATGTCCTGGAAGATCCGCATGCCTTCTTCAAGACCCGGGCCGCGATAGGAGGTCACGGACGAACGGTTGGCCTTGTCGAAGCTGGCCTTGAACACGTAAGGGATACCGAGTTTCTCGGTGACCTTTACGTACTCTTCACAGACCTGCATCGCCATGTCACGGCTTTCCAGCACGTTCATGCCACCGAACAGCACCATGGGCTTGTCGTTGGCAATCTCGATGTCGCCTACGCGAATGATCTTCTGGGCCATCAGGGTTACGCCTTCTTCTGATGTTGCGTCAGTGCTGCTTTGACGAAGCCGCTGAACAACGGGTGACCGTCACGCGGCGTCGAGGTGAACTCAGGGTGGAACTGGCACGCGACGAACCATGGATGATCCGGCGCCTCGACCACTTCAACCAGCGCGCCATCACCGGAGCGACCGGAGATTTTCAGGCCAGCTTCTTTGATTTGCGGCAGCAGGTTGTTGTTCACTTCGTAGCGGTGACGGTGACGCTCGACGATCACGTCCTTGCCGTAGCAATCGTGAACCAGCGAGCCTTGCTCCAGCAGGCAGTCCTGCGCGCCGAGGCGCATGGTGCCGCCCAGGTCGGAAGCTTCGGTACGGGTCTCGACGGCACCGGTGGCATCTTCCCACTCGGTGATCAGGCCGACGACCGGGTGGCCGCTCTTGCTGTCGAATTCAGTGGAGTTGGCGTCTTTCCAGCCCAGCACGTTACGGGCGAACTCGATAACGGCCACTTGCATGCCTAGGCAGATGCCCAGGTACGGCACCTTGTTCTCGCGAGCGTATTGCACGGCCGTGATCTTGCCTTCCACGCCACGCAGGCCGAAACCGCCAGGCACGAGGATCGCATCAACCCCTTCGAGCAGCGCGGTGCCCTGGTTCTCGATGTCTTCTGAGTCGATGTAGCGCAGGTTGACCTTGGTACGGTTGCTGATACCGGCGTGGCTCATCGCTTCAATCAGCGATTTGTACGCGTCCAGCAGTTCCATGTACTTGCCGACCATGGCGATGGTGACTTCGTGCTCAGGGTTGAGCTTGGCGTCGACCACGGCTTCCCACTCGGACAGGTCCGCGCCATTGCATTGCAGGCCGAAACGCTCGACGACAAAATCGTCCAGGCCTTGCGAGTGCAGGATGCCCGGGATCTTGTAGATGGTGTCGGCGTCTTCCAGCGCGATCACCGCACGTTCTTCAACGTTGGTGAATTGCGCGATCTTGCGACGCGAGGAAATGTCGATCGGGTGATCGGAGCGGCACACCAGCACGTCCGGTTGCAGGCCGATGGAACGCAGTTCCTTGACCGAGTGCTGGGTAGGCTTGGTCTTGGTCTCGCCGGCGGTGGCGATGTACGGTACCAGGGTCAAGTGCATCAGCATCGCGCGCTTGGCGCCGACTTCGAAACGCAACTGGCGGATGGCTTCGAGGAACGGTTGGGACTCGATGTCACCCACGGTGCCACCAATCTCGACCATTGCCACGTCGGCATCGCCGGCACCCTTGATGATGCGGCGCTTGATTTCGTCGGTGATGTGCGGGATCACCTGGATGGTTGCACCCAGGTAGTCACCACGACGCTCTTTGCGCAGCACGTGCTCGTAGACACGGCCGGTGGTGAAGTTGTTGTTCTGGGTCATGGTCGTGCGGATGAACCGCTCGTAGTGGCCCAGGTCCAGGTCGGTTTCGGCGCCGTCGTGGGTGACGAACACTTCACCGTGCTGGAACGGGCTCATGGTGCCCGGGTCAACGTTGATGTACGGGTCCAGCTTGAGCATGGTGACCTTAAGTCCCCGCGCCTCCAGGATGGCCGCCAATGAAGCGGAGGCAATGCCTTTCCCCAATGAAGAAACAACACCGCCCGTGACGAATATGTAGCGCGTCATGAAAAACCCTAGAAGTCTGCGTTAAAGCGGTCCGAGCCGCCGGGGAAAGCGAAGGAAGGCCGAAGCCCCCGATCACCTGCATTAATCACAGTGCACCTTTCAAAAAAACCGCCGCGTGGTGACAGACCAGCAATGAAACACCGGTACGTTGATCGCTACACATTTTTTGGAATCGCCCAGCAAAGACTGCTTGGTAATCGGCAACTGCTGCGATTCAGTCGAATCCACAGAAGTTGTATCAAGAAGGGAGCGTAGTCTACCGGAAAG
>NZ_JBYVMD010000082.1:0-12433 GCF_058145955.1 Pseudomonas sp. A39 | reverse complement strand
TGCGGCAGGGGCCTTGGGGGTGGCGGGGGATGGTGTTGGGGTGGGCGGTTTTGTTGGTGTTGTTTGTTGGGGGGGTTGGGTACATATCCGTTGTTTAGGTCATGGCTAACCCGGCGTCCTGCCGGGTTACCCACGCTCCAAAGCCTGCGTTCGGCCAGCGTGTTTGACGGAGCGCCTCAGATCAAGATCAAAAGCACGGCGGCCTGGTAGCCGACCGGTTTCTAACTGTCGATCTCGGTTAAATGTGGGAGGGGGCTTGCTCCCGATAGCAGTGGGGCAGTGACAGATGCATTAGCTGACACACCGCCATCGGGGGCAAGCCCCCTCCCACAGTTTGATCTCCATACATCAGGTAGATATCAGCCTGATTTTGATCTTGATCTTAGTGCCGAGTGTTGGGGCAAGAGCCTTTGTACTCAATCTTCTTGATCGCCATCAAGCACTTTTCCCACCTCACCTTCCTATCATGACCCCCGCCAAGCCATGAGGAAGACGACCATGTCAGAGACCTTCACCAAGGGCATGGCCAGGAATATCTACTTCGGAGGAAGCGTGTTCTTCTTCCTGATTTTCCTGGCCCTGACCTACCACACCGAACAAACCTTTCCCTCCCGCAGCAACGCCGACCAACTCACCGAATCGGTGGTGCGGGGCAAGGGTGTGTGGGAGCGCAATAACTGCGTCGGCTGCCACACCCTGTTGGGCGAGGGCGCGTACTTTGCGCCGGAGCTGGGCAATGTGTTCCAGCGTCGGGGCGGGGAAGAGGGGTTCAAACCGTTCCTGCACGCCTGGATGAAGATGCAACCCCTCGGTGTGCCAGGACGGCGGGCCATGCCGCAATTCAACCTCGATGACCAGGAAGTGAATGATCTGTCCGAGTTCCTCAAATGGAGCTCGAAGATCGACACCAACAACTGGCCACCGAACAAGGAGGGCTGAGCCATGCGCAGCGCCAATCCCTATCTGAAGTTCCAATCCCAGGCCGTGGCCAAACCCTATTTTGTGTTTGCCTTGATGCTGTTTGTCGGCCAGGTGCTGTTTGGCCTGATCATGGGCCTGCAATACGTGGTGGGTGACTTTCTGTTCCCGCTGATCCCCTTCAACGTGGCGCGGATGGTCCATACCAACCTGCTGATCGTGTGGCTGCTGTTCGGCTTCATGGGCGCCGCCTACTACCTGGTGCCCGAGGAGGCGGATCGCGAGTTGCACAGCCCGAAACTGGCGATCCTGTTGTTCTGGGTGTTCGCCGTGGCGGGGGTGTTGACCATCCTCGGTTACCTGCTGGTGCCGTATGCGGCGCTGGCCAAGCTGACGCATAACGAACTGCTGCCGACCATGGGCCGTGAATTCCTTGAGCAACCCACCATCACCAAAATGGGCATCGTGGTGGTGTGCCTGGGCTTTCTCTACAACATCGGCATGACCCTGCTCAAGGGCCGCAAGACCACCGTGAGCATGGTGATGATGACCGGGCTGATCGGCCTGGCGGTGTTTTTCCTGTTCTCGTTCTATAACCCCGGCAACCTGGCGCGCGACAAGTTTTACTGGTGGTGGGTGGTGCACCTTTGGGTGGAAGGCGTGTGGGAATTGATCATGGGCTCGATGCTGGCGTTCGTACTCATCAAGGTCACCGGCGTCGACCGCGAAGTCGTGGAGAAGTGGCTGTACGTGATCATCGCCATGGCCTTGATCACCGGCATCATCGGTACCGGGCACCACTTTTTCTGGATCGGTGCGCCGCAAGTGTGGTTATGGGTCGGTTCGATTTTCTCCGCCTTGGAGCCCTTGCCGTTCCTGGCAATGGTGATGTTCGCCTTCACCATGGTCAAACGGCGGCGGCGCCAGCATCCCAACCGCGCGGCCACGCTGTGGGCCAAGGGCACCACGGTGACGGCGTTCTTCGGCGCCGGGGTGTGGGGCTTCCTGCACACCCTGGCACCGGTCAACTTTTACACCCACGGCACTCAGCTCACGGCGGCGCATGGTCACCTGGCGTTTTTCGGCGCCTACGCCATGATCGTGATGACCTTGATCAGCTACGCCATGCCTCGCCTGCGCGGCCTCGGTGAAGCACCGGATGCGCGCTCGCAGACCATCGAAATCTGGGGCTTCTGGCTGATGGTGTTGTCGATGGTGATGATTACCCTATTCCTCACCGCCGCCGGCGTGGTGCAGGTGTGGTTGCAACGCTGGCCCGTGGACGGAGCGGCGCTGCCGTTCATGGCCACGGTGGAACATCTGACCGCATTGTTCTGGGCACGGTTGGCCAGCGGCGTGGTGTTCCTGCTCGGGTTGCTCTGCTACCTGTACAGCTTCCGGCAACGGCGCAGTGTGGCCGGTGCGCCGGCGCCCATTGTGTATTGATCGTCAATCCCCAAGAGGGCGGCCCGGCTGGTACAGCGGGCCGTTTTACGTTTGGAGCAACCCCCATGGCCTTTACCCTGGAACTCGAAGAGTGGGTCGGCAGCGCCTGGCACCGCTTCATCACACGGCGCGCCCGCGTGGACTTCCCCGAGGCGCAGGTGCAGTTAGCCGACCGCCAGCGCAGCCTGGCGCTGCTGTTTCGTGCCCTCGGCGGTGCCGGTGGCATCGCCCTGGAGGCGGCCGGCGAGCGCGATGTGTTGCTGCGCCGCAACCTGCTGATGCGCATCGCCGGCACCTGCAGGCACGCGCCACTGGCCTCCTGTGACGGCAGCCGCTTGCGTTTGCCGGCCAGCCTGGCGGTATTTCCCGAGGCTGCACTCAACCAGGAACTGTACCGCTGGCTGGCGCTGCTCGCCGCGCAGTCGGGCCCCATGACCCATTGGGCGCGGGATAACCAGCGCTGGACCTGGCTGCTGTTGCAACGCTACCCGGTCCTGCTGCCCAGCTACCGGCGCCTGGTGCACGCCCATATCGCACTGCGCCCCGACCCCGCCAGCCTGCGCCCCGACGAAGCGGCCCTGGAGAAAGCCTTGCGCAAGGCCCTGCGCGAACCCGGCAGCGTGCGCAACCTGCCGCGCAGCGAGCGCGCCCCGTGGCCGTTGCCGTTGTGGCTGTACCCGCCGCTGCACCTGGACGCGCCACAAAGCGCAGACCTGGACGACGAAGGCGACGACCTGTCGACAACGCCCGGCGAGCAACACGGCGCGCCTAAACGCGCGACCCGGCTGGACGACAACAGCCGTGACGGCGGCCTGCTGGTGGTGCGGCTGGAAAACCTGTTCAGTTGGACCGAACACGTCGACCTCGACCGCTGGACCGACGACAGCCAAGACCCTGACGCTGCCCGCGTCGCCGAAGACCTCGACCAACTGAGCCTGTCACGCCAGCGTGTGCGCAAGAGCGGCGGCTTGAAGCTGCACCTGGACCTGCCACCGGCCGACGTCGACGACATCCCCCTTGGCCAAGGCATCAAGTTGCCCGAATGGGACTATCGCCAACAACGCCTGCTGGACGACTTCGTCAACCTGCAGCCGATGCATCCGCGCCTCGATGCGCCGCAACCCTTGCCCGCGCGGCTGCACGCTCAGGCCCAGCGCCTGCGTCGGCAATTCCAGCACCTGCGCACCGACCGCCAGTGGCTGCGCCAGCAACCCCAGGGCAGCGAACTCGACCTGCAGGCCTGGCTGGATTTTCATGTGGAGCGCCAACACGGCGCCTGTGCCGAACGCGGCCTGTTCATGGAGCAACGCCACAGCCACCGCGACCTGGCGTGCCTGCTGCTGGCGGACCTGTCGATGTCCACCGACGCGCACTTGAACGACACGCAAAAAGTCATCGACGTGATTCGCGACAGCCTGTTGTTGTTCGGCGAAAGCCTGGCAGGCGCCGGCGATCGTTTTGCGCTGTACGGGTTTTCGTCCCTGCGTCGGCACCAGGTGCGTTTGCAGGTGCTCAAGTCGTTCGACCAGCCCTACGACGACCGCATTCGCGGTGCGATCCAGGGGCTTAAACCAGGTTACTACACACGCATGGGCGCCGCGATTCGCCAGGCCACCCGGCTGCTGGGTACCTGCAAGCAACGGCGCAAACTGCTGTTGTTACTCACCGATGGCAAGCCCAATGACTTGGACCTGTACGAGGGCCGCTATGGCGTGGAAGACACGCGCCAAGCGGTGATAGAGGCGCGGCGACAGGGCTTGATCCCGTTCTGCATCACCATCGACAAACAGGCCGGCAACTACCTGCCGTACCTGTTCGGTGCCCATGGCTTCACCCTGATCCGCCAGCCGGAGCAGTTGCCCCAGCGCTTGCCCCAGCTGTACCGGCAGCTCACTGAACGTCAGTAGATATCCCGGGGGAGCCAGAAGAACATCGCGATGCAAAACAGCGTGAGGCCCAGGCAACACCATTGGAAGCGGATTAACCGTCGCGCTAGGGCGCGTGCCTCGGCTTCGGGCAACGGCATGGCGCAGCCTTCGCAGCTGTCGCGCTCCATGGCATTGCGGTGTTGGCAATACAGGCAGGTTTTCACTCGAATTGTTCCAGGCGTTGCCGGTCGAGAATGGCGATCTGGCGCGCGTCCTGGGTGATGATGTTCTCGTCGATCAAGCGCCGGATAATCCGCGAAAACGTCTCCGGTTGGATCGACAAGTGCCCGGCGATCAGTTGCTTGGCCATCGGCAGTTCGAAGTGGGTTTCGTCTGCCGGCAAGTGCATCAACTGGGTCAGCAGGTAGCGCACCACACGGTGGGTGGCGTTTTTCAGCGACAACGTGTCGATCTCGTTGACCCGCTGGTGCAGGCGTACGCACAGCTTGCCCAGCAGGGCGAACGTCAGGCGGCTGTTGCTGTGCAGCAGGCGCATATACGTGGCGTTGGACAGGCGATACAGCTGGGTCGGGCACACCGCTTCGGCGCACGCCACATAATTGGGAGTGTCCATCAGCATCATCGCTTCGGCGAAGGTCTGGCGCTCGCCGATCACTTCAAACACCTTCTCCTGGCCGTCCGGGGTCAGGCGGTAGATCTTCACCGCACCGGCAATCACGAAATAGAACGCATCGGCGGGCTCGCCCTGGCGGAACAGCGGCTCACCCTTGTCGACGCTGAGCAACTGGCTGCTGCTCATCAGCTCACTCAATTGCGCCTCGTCCATGGGCTCGAACAGGTGGTGGCTGCGCAGGATCTGATGGTGCACGCGATGCAACACGCGGTGCACATCCTTGAGCGGTGGCAGCGCGGCGTTCATATCAGCACCAGTGACAGGCCGCTGGCCGCTGCCAGCATGGAACCCAGGATCACAAACCAGGCAAGCGGGACGCAGGCGTTTTTCATCATGGCTCCATGGCGCAGGTTAAACGGGGATGATGCCGGTGAGGGTACGCCTACGGCACGGGCCGCGACTTGATCTGCGACAAGGGCAACGCGCGCGCATAAGCGCAAGATCAGCGCAGTGATGAATTGAGGAGCCTTGGCATGCACGTACTGGATCGGCGCAAAGCGATGTCGATAACACCGCTGTTTCGCCTGGCCTTTCGGCCGTTTTTCCTCGGCGCCTGCCTGCTGGCGGCGCTGGCGATTCCCCTCTGGCTGCTGGCCCTCAGCGGCGCCACCGGCACCTGGCAGCCCGCCGGGGGTTGGCTGGCGTGGCACCGGCATGAGTTGTTGTTCGGCTTCGGGCTGGCAATCATCGCCGGGTTCCTGCTGACGGCGGTGCAAACCTGGACCGGTCGCCCCGGCCTCAGCGGCACGCCGTTGGCCCTGTTGGCGGCCTTGTGGCTGGCCGCGCGCCTGGGCTGGCTGCTCAACGTGCCGTGGCCGCTGCTGGCGCTGCTGGAACTGAGCTTCCCGCTGGCCGTGGCCGGGGTGATGGGCTGGACACTGTGGAAGGTCCGGCAGACGCGTAACTACCCGATTGTGCTGGTGCTGGTGTTGCTGGCCGTGGCGGATGGGTTGTCGCTATACGGGCTGTGGCGCCATGACGAAGGCGGGCAGCGCCTGTCGGTGCTGACGGGGCTGTGGCTGGTGGCCGCCATGATGGGGCTGATCGGTGGCCGCGTGATTCCGTTCTTCACCCAGCGCGGCCTGGGCCGGGTTGACCCCGTCAAGCCTTGGCCTTGGCTGGACCGCTTGCTGCTCGGCGGCTCGATCCTGGTGGCGCTGCTCTACGCCAGCGGCTTGGCCCTGTTTCCAACCCCCTGGAGCGGCGCGTTGTTTGTCGCGCTGGGCCTGGGGCATCTGCTGCGCCTGGCGCGCTGGCATGACCGCGGCCTGTGGCGCGTGCCGCTGCTGTGGTCGTTGCACCTGGCGTATGCCTGGCTGGCCGTGGCGTGCCTGGGCATGGCGCTGTGGCATTTCGGCGCGCCGCTCAATCCCAGCCTGGCGGTGCATGCGCTGACCATCGGCGCCATGGCCGGGTTGATCCTGGCGATGATCGCGCGGGTCAGCCTCGGCCATACCGGCCGGCCTTTGCAGCCGCCGGGCGGGATGACCCTGGCCTTTGCGCTGCTGAACCTGGCCTGTGTGTGCCGCGTCGTGCTGGTGTTGGCCTGGCCGTTGGCGGCCTTGTGGTTGGCGGGCCTGTGCTGGACTGTTGGGCTGGGCCTGTACCTGTGGCGCTACGGGCCGATGCTGTGGCTGGCGCGGGTCGACGGGCATCCCGGTTAGGAGACACACATGCTGTATGCCTGGTTGTTGATTGTGCATCTGCTGGCGGCCATCGCGTTTATCGGCACGCTGTTTTTCGACGTGGTGATCTGGCACAGCGCCCGAGAGGAACTGGCCTGGTCGGCGCAGTTTACCTCCGAGCAGGCCATCGCCCGGCGTTCGCGGCGGGTACTGCACCTGGTGGTGATCGTGCTGTACGGCGCGGGTCTCGGCCTGGCGTGGCACTACTGGGGCATCGCCTGGAACAGCCGCTTCGGGTTGATGTTGAGCCTGAAAGTCCTGCTGGCCCTGAGCATCATCGGGCATTACCTGTTGCTCGCGTACTGGCTGTCGCACAAGTGCTTGAGCCCCCGGAGAGCGCTGTGGATCCGGCGCAGCATCCTGGGGCACATGGTAGTGATCGTGATTCTGGCGAAGTGGATGTTGCGTTGATCAACTCGCCGAGTTCGACAGACACAATACCCGTCGCCCTGCGGCGTCATGCCGCGGGCGGTTGTTGATCGCGGTCAAGGGATAACGCAGCAGTAGTTCCCACACTGTGGCGAACTTTCTGGAGGATCGCGTCATGCCCCTGTCCCTTGCGCAATTGCGCCGTAACTACACCCTCTATGGCTTGCGTGACGAGAACGCGCAGGCGGATCCGTTGGTGCTGTTCGGCCAGTGGCTGGGCCAGGCGCGCAAGACGGAAGTGCCGCCGGCCGAGGCCAATAGCATGGCCTTGGCCACGGTGGACAGCCAAGGACATGCCCATTGCCGCATCCTCTTGCTCAAGGGGTTCAGCGCCGAGGGTTTTATCTTTTTTGGCCATTACCACAGCGCCAAGGGCCAGGAACTGGCGAGTAATCCCCATGCGGCCATGACGTTTTTCTGGCCGGGCCTGGAGCGTCAGGTGCGCATTGAGGGCCCGGTGGTGCAGGCGGGGGCGCAGCTGTCGGATGACTATTTCGACGCGCGCCCGGTCGCCAGTCAGTTGGGCGCCTGGGCTTCACCACAGAGCCAACCCCTGGCCCATCGCAGCGAGCTGGAAAGCCGCTTGCGTGAGGTCACGCAACGCTTCGCCGGGCGCCAGCCGCCACGGCCCGACAACTGGGGCGGCTATTGCCTGCAACCCCGGCGCATCGAGTTCTGGCAGGGCCGCCCCGACCGCCTGCATGACCGTCTCGACTACCGCCTGCACGACGGCCACTGGCAGTGCACGCGCCTGGCCCCCTAACGGCATACCTCCTCCGAGGAATAGGCCCTGCGCCCATTGCGGCGCAGGCTGAGTGCAACTTTCTTCACGCCTGGAGCCTTGATCATGGCCCATCTGACCCAACGCAGTTTTGTCTCGCTGAATATCGCGGTACTGACCATCAGCGACACGCGCACCTATGACACCGACACCTCGGGGCAAACCCTGGTGGACCGCCTGCAACGTGCCGGCCACGTGTTGATCGACCGCGGCATTGTGCTGGACGACATCTACCAGATCCGCGCGCGCGTCTCGCAGTGGATCGCCGACCCTCAGGTGCAAGTGGTCCTGATGACCGGCGGCACCGGTTTTACCGCTCGGGACAACACGCCCCAGGCCGTGATGCCGTTGCTGGACAAGTCCGTGGACGGTTTCGGCGAGCTGTTCCGCCAGGTGTCCCTGGCGGAAATCGGCATGTCGACCCTGCAATCCCGTGCCCTGGCCGGCATCAGCAACGGTGTGCTGGTGTGCTGCATGCCCGGCTCTCCGGGCGCCTGTCGCACGGCCTGGGACCAGATTCTGCTTGGCCAGTTGGACAGTCGCACCGGCCCGTGCAACTTCGCGCCGCACCTCAAGCCTCAGAGCGATCAATCGCTTGGCGCGTGTGAGGCGCGGTCATGAGCGTGTGTGACAGCGGCGACCTGTTGCCGGTGGAGGAGGCCATCGCGCAATTGCTCGCCCAGGCGCCACCGCCACCGTCCACCGAAGTCATTCCCCTGGCCCAGGCCCTCGGGCGGGTGATCGCCGAGGACGTGTTCTCGCCCCTTGACCTGCCGGGTTGGGACAACAGCGCCATGGACGGTTACGCCCTGCGCGCGTTTGACGTGCCGGAGCAGGGCGGTTACCTGGAAGTGGCCGGACGCATCGCTGCTGGGCACAGTAGCGAGGTGCCGTTGCAAGCTGGGCAAACCATGCGGATCTTCACCGGTGCGCCGCTGCCCGTCGGCGCCGACAGCGTGATCCCGCAGGAGCGCTGCCGCGTGTATGGCCAGCGCATCTGGTGCCCACCGCTGCGCCTGGGTGACCACGTGCGCAAGCGCGGCGAGGAGCTGCAACGCGGGCAGTGCGTGTTGGGGGCGGGCAAGCGTCTGCGCGCCCAGGAAATCGGCCTGCTGGCGGCGGCGGGCATCCCGCGGGTGAAGGTCTATCGAGCGCTGCGGGTGTGCCTGCTCAGCAGCGGCGACGAATTGCGTGAACCGGGTGAGTCACTGGCGCCTGGGCAGATCTACAACAGCAACCGTTACCTCGTCGCGGCGTTGCTGCGTGGTTGGGGCGTGGAGGTGCACGATTACGGCGTGATGGCCGACGCCCTGGCAGCCAGTCGCGATGCACTGGCGCTGGCGTCCTCCGAATGCGACTTGCTGCTGACCACCGGCGGCGTGTCGGTGGGGGAGGAGGACCACCTCAAACAGGCCATTCAGGAACTCGGCAACGTGGATTTCTGGCGCCTGGCGATCCAGCCCGGCAAACCCCTGGCGTTCGGCCAAGTGGCCGGTAAACCTTGGATCGGCCTGCCGGGCAATCCCACCGCCGCGCTGGTCACCAGCTTGGTGGTGGTGCGCCCGTTCCTGCTGCGGGCCCAGGGCGTCGAGCAGGTGTTGCCGGCACCGATCAGTGTGCCGGCCGGTTTTGAATGGCTCAAACCCAACAAGCGCCGCCAGTATTTGCGCGCACGTTTGAGCCCTGGCAGCGATGGGCAATTGCGTGCGGTCCTGCACCCCCAGCAAAGCTCGGCGATGCTCGTCGCGGCTTGTTGGGCCGATGGCCTGGTGATCGTCGAGCGCGAGCAACAGGTGCTCAAAGGCGCGGCGGTGCCGTTCCTGTCCTTTGCCGATTTCCACTGAGGAGCCACCATGCAACTGGTCTGCCCGGCAGGTAACCTGCCTGCGCTGAAAGCCGCCGTGCGCCAAGGCGCCGATGCGGTGTACGTAGGGTTTCGCGATGACACCAATGCCCGGCATTTCGCCGGGTTGAACATGGACGACAAGCAGTTTGACGCCGCCGTCGCCCATATCCGCCAGCACCAGCGCAAGCTGTACGTGGCGGTGAATACCTACCCGCAACCGAAGATCTGGCCGCGTTGGCAACGTGCGGTGGACCGCGCCGCCGACCATGGCGTCGACGCGCTGATCGCCGGTGACCCCGGCGTGCTCGGCTATGCCGCCGAGCGCCATCCACAGTTGGCTCTGCACTTGTCGGTGCAGGGCTCGGCCACCCATGCGGCGGCGTTGCAGTTCTACGCTGAACGCTACGGCATCCGCCGCGCGGTGCTGCCACGGGTGCTGTCTTTGGCCCAGGTCAAGCAGGTGGCGGCCAGCAGCAGCGTGCCCATCGAAGTGTTCGGGTTTGGCAGCCTGTGCATCATGGCCGAAGGGCGTTGCCACTTGTCGTCCTACATCACCGGCGAGTCGCCCAACCTGTGCGGCGTGTGTTCACCGGCCAAGGCGGTACGCTGGAGCGACGACGCCGACGGCCTCAGCGCACGCCTGAGCGAAGTGCTGATCGACCGCTATACCCCCAACGAGCCCGCCGGCTACCCGACCCTGTGCAAAGGCCGGTTCCTGGTGGGCGGCAAGCGCTTCCATGCGCTGGAAGAACCCACCAGCCTCGACACCCTCGACCTGCTGCCCGAACTCAGCGCCATCGGTGTGGCGGCGGTGAAGATCGAAGGCCGGCAACGCAGCCCGGCCTATGTGGAACAAGTCACCCGCGTCTGGCGCGCCGCGCTCGACGCCCACCGCAGCAGCCCCGCCAACTTTGTGGTCAAGGACCAATGGCGCCAGGTGCTGGCCGGACTCTCCGAAGGCAGCCAGACCACCCTGGGTGCTTACCATCGTGCTTGGCAGTGAGGACACACAGATGAAACTCAGCCTCGGACCGGTGCTGTTTTATTGGGATAAGGAACACCTGGGGCGCTTCTACGCGGACATGGCCAGCTTGCCCCTGGACGTGATCTACCTGGGCGAAACCGTGTGCTCCAAACGCCGCGCGTTCAACCTGGATCAATGGTTGGGTTTGGGCCGTGAATTGCAGGCCTGCAGCTCGGCGCAGATCGTGCTGTCGAGCCTGACTTTGATCGAAGCCGCCTCGGAACTGTCGAGCCTGCGCCGCCTGTGCGACAACGGCGAGTTGCTGGTCGAAGCCAACGACATGGGCGCGGTGCAGTTGCTGATCGAACGCAAATTGCCCTTCGTCGGCGGCCCGGCGCTCAACCTCTACAACGGCCATGCCTTGGTGCAATTGCTCGACGCGGGCATGCAACGCTGGGTGCCGCCGGTGGAATGTTCCCACGGCCTGATCGCCGACGTGCTGGAACAGGTGCGTGAATTGGGGCGGCCGTTGCCCGAAGTCGAGATCTTCGCCTACGGCCATCTGCCCCTGGCGTACTCAGCCCGCTGCTTCACCGCGCGTGCAGAAAACCGGCCGAAGGATGACTGCCAGTTCTGCTGCATCAACTACCCGGACGGCATGGCCTTGACCAGCCAGGAAGGGCAGGCGTTGTTCACCTTGAACGGGATTCAGACCCTGTCGGCCGATGTCACTAACTTGCTGGCCGACTACCCTGGCTTGGTGTCGTGTGGGGCTGATCTGCTGCGCCTGAGCCCTCGGGCCGAGGGCATGACCGACGTGGTGCGCGCCTTCGACCAGGTACGCCAGGGCGCCACGCCGCCACTGTTTGTGGATGGCTGCAATGGTTACTGGCATGGCCAGGCCGGCATGTTGCGGGTTGAGGAGGTGGGGTTGTGTTGAGTCGCAAGCAATGGTTGCTCAAGGGGGCTGACCGGTTGTTGCCGTTGATACGGCGTGTGCCGTTTGCAGTGCAGCGTCTGGCCTTGCAGCAGGGTCTCAACCGCTGTTTGGCCGAGCCTTTGCGTGAGGGTGGGTTTGAGTTGTTGCGGGGACGCTGGATGTGTTTGCGTATTCCTGATTTGGGGTTGTGCTGGTACCTGACCTTGGGGCGGGAGGGATTGCGGATTGCCTCGCAGGCGCAGGCCCAGGTGACCATCAGTGGCAATTGGCGGGAGTTTTTGCTGCTGGCCAGCCGGCAGGAAGATCCGGATACGTTGTTTTTTCGGCGGCGGTTGGTGATCGAGGGGGATACGGAGTTGGGGTTGGGGTTGAAGAACTTGATAGACAGTCTGGATCCGGATGTGTTGCCGGTTTGGTTGTGGCAGGGGCTTGAGCGGGCGGGGCGGGGGGGGGCGGTTTGAACTGTGGGCAGATCCGTTGTTTAGGTAACGGCTGGTAGGGGTTCCGCCCTTACGGCGGGTCACTTTTGAAGGAGCCCAAAAGTAACCAAAAGGCTCTTGCCCCAACACTCGGCACCTCGCTCACGCTCGGTGTGCCCGTAATCCGACAGGTATTTGGGGGGCCGCCGCCACGCGCCATCCATGGCGCGGGGCGGCTAAACCGGCATCCCTGCCGGTTTACCCCCCAAATCCCTGCCGAATTCCGGCCAGCGTGTTTGACGGGGCGCCCCAGATCAAGATCAAAAGCAAGAGCACGGCGGCCTGGTAGCCGACCTGAGTGGTGTGGAGCAAAGGCAAACGCGGCGGCCTTAAAGCCGACCGGAGTTGCGTCTGTCGATCGCGGTCCAAATGTGGGAGGGGGC
>NZ_JBYVMD010000081.1:0-13359 GCF_058145955.1 Pseudomonas sp. A39 | reverse complement strand
CAGGTTTCCGGTGGACGATAACTGGCAGAACCTGGTGGACGAACTGATCCATCATCTGGAGCAGCAACCGGCACCGGTGTGGGGCGTGGGCCATTCCCTCGGGGGCGTCTTGCACTTGCACGCGGCCATGCGTTGCCCGCAGCTGTATCGCGGCGTGGTGATGCTGGATTCGCCGGTGCTGACCCGTGCCGACCGCTGGGTGATCCGCGCGGCCAAGCGCTTCGGGTTTATCGACCGCCTGACCCCGGCCGGGCGTACCCTGGGGCGGCGCGAAGAGTTCAGCGACCTGGACGCCGCACGCAGCTATTTCGCCGGCAAGACCCTGTTCCGTGGCTTTGACCCGGAATGCTTCGACGCTTACCTGCAACATGGCCTGCATCAGGTGGGCGATCGCCTGCGCCTGCGCTTCGACCCGGCCACCGAAATCAGCATCTACCGTGGCGTGCCCCATACCAGCCCCGGCCAGGTGCGCCAATTGAAAGTGCCGCTGGCCGTCGTGCGCGGCCGGCAGAGCCGGGTGGTGATGCGTCACCACGCCAGCGGTGTCGGGCGCCTGCCCATGGGTGAAATGCTCACCATGCCCGGCGGCCATATGTTCCCCCTTGAACGCCCCCAGGACACCGCGGCCTTGATCAAGCAGCTGTTCTCCCGCTGGGAAGCCCGCGAGCAGAGTTGCGCATGAGCACACCGGTTGAAGAGGTGCGCCTGAGCCTGCCGCATATCGAACTGGCGGCCCACCTGTTCGGCCCCGAGGACGGTTTGCCGGTGATCGCCCTGCATGGCTGGCTGGACAACGCCAACAGTTTTGCGCGACTGGCGCCCAAACTTCAGGGCCTGCGCATCGTTGCCCTGGACATGGCCGGGCACGGGCATTCGGCGCATCGTCCTAGCGGCGCCGGTTATGCCTTGTGGGATTACGTGTATGACGTGCTGCAAGTCGCCGAGCAGTTGGGTTGGAAACGTTTTGCATTACTTGGCCACTCCCTCGGCGCCATCGTGTCCCTGGTGCTGGCGGGTGCGTTGCCGGAGCGCGTGACGCACCTGGGATTGATCGACGGGGTGATCCCGCCGACCGCCAGCGGTGAGAACGCCGCCGAGCGGCTGGGCATGGCCTTGCAGGCGCAATTGAACCTGCAGGACAAGCGCAAGCCGGTCTATAACACCCTGGACCGAGCGGTCGAGGCGCGCATGAAAGGCGTGGTGGCGGTCAGTCGCGAAGCCGCGCAACTGCTGGCCCAGCGCGGTTTGATGCCGGTGCCGGGCGGCTACACCTGGCGTACCGACAGTCGCTTGACCCTCGCTTCGCCGATGCGCCTGACCGACGAACAAGCCATGGCTTTCGTACGGCGCGTCAGTTGCCCTACGCAGTTGGTGGTGGCTGCCGACGGCATGCTGGCGAAACATTCAGAATTGCTTTCTCAACTACCCTTTACGGTCACCACGCTGCCGGGTGGCCATCATTTACACCTGAATGATGAGCCCGGCGCGGTCCTTGTTGCAGACTGTTTCAATCGGTTCTTCACCACGCCTTGACTTGGCGCGGTCAACTGCCGAGGCTGGGCGGATTGAAAGGGAGTCAACCATGAACCATCTCAACACCGCTGTGCGCTCCGATGGCCAGGGCTCATTGATCCGATGAGCCTACGTAAAGGATCTATCCGTGCCCTCGGGCTGTGCTGTTTCAGTCCCCTGGTGTTCGCCGCCGATGTGCCAGGAAGCCAGGATTTACCGGCAGTGTCACGTCAGGTCGACTCACAGATCGTCGACTACCGCCCCGCCGAAGAGAAGGAACGCATCTACCCGATGGGCGCGATCCGCAAGATCAGCGGCCAACTGCGTTACGAAGGGCAGGCCACCGCCCGTGGGCACGCCACGGCGATTACCTATGAGCTGCCCGCCGAGCACACCTCCAGTGCCGCGTTTACCGCTACGCGTGAAGCGTTGCAGGCGAAGGGCGCGCAGCTGTTGTTCTGGTGCCAGGCCCGCGATTGCGGCGAAAGCAGCCTGTGGGCCAATGAAGTATTCGGCAACGCCAAGCTCGTCGGTGCCGATGGTCAACAGGAATACCTGCTGCTGCGCCTGGCCGCCCCGCAGGACAACTCCCTGGTGGCGCTGTACGGCATCACCCGTGGCAATCGCCGCGCCTATCTGCATGTGGAACAACTGGACGCCAACGCGCCGCTGGGCAACCTGTTGCCCACCTCGGCGACTCTGCTGCGCGAGTTGAAAAGCACCGGCGAGCTGGATTTCCCAGCGCTCGGCGGCGACCCTGACGACACTTGGCTGACCCTGATTTCCCGTGGGTTGAACCTTGACGCCACCTTGCGCGTCAGCCTGACCGGCCCGAATGCCGAAGCCTGGCGCCAGGCACTGGTCGACAAAGGCGTGCGCGCCGCGCGCATGGAAACCGGTACTGCTGAAACCAAAGGCCTGCACCTGCATCTGATACGCTGACCGTTACAAGGCGAACGGACCCGCGCCGTTCGCCTAAGCTCTCTTCCTACAGCCTTCCTCTAGAGATACTCCATGCTCAATAACGATCGCCTGCTGGTGCAAATCCTGCTGCTGGTGCTGTTCGGTGCCAGCTTCTGGGTGATGGCGCCGTTCTGGTCGGCGCTGTTCTGGGGCGCGGTGCTGGCGTTTGCCAGTTGGCCGTTGATGGTCCTGCTCACCCGCTGGCTGGGTGGGCGTGAATCCCTGGCCGCCGGTATCCTCACGTTGTGCTGGATGTTGCTGGTGGCATTGCCGCTGGTGTGGCTGGGTTTTAACCTCGCGGACCATGTGCGCGATGCCACGGCATTGATCAAGGATATCCAGGTCGATGGCCTGCCGGCGGCACCGACCTGGCTCGGCTCGATCCCGTTTGTCGGCGAACGGCTGGTGGCAATGTGGGACAGCATCGACCAGCAGGGCGCGGCCTTGATGGTCAGCATCAAGCCGTACCTGGGGCAGGTCGGCAATTGGCTGCTGGCGCGCAGTGCACAGATCGGTGGTGGCATCCTGGAACTCACCCTGAGCCTGGTCTTCGTGTTCTTTTTCTATCGGGACGGGCCGCGCCTGGCCATGTTCGTCCATCGTCTGCTGGAGCGCTTGATCGGCGACCGCGCCGGCTACTACATCGAATTGGTGGCGGGGACGGTCCAACGGGTGGTCAACGGTGTGATCGGCACCGCCGCCGCCCAGGCCGTGCTGGCGCTGATTGGTTTCCTGATCGCCGGCGTACCAGGTGCGTTGGTGCTGGGTATCGTCACCTTCCTGCTCAGCCTGATCCCCATGGGCCCGCCGCTGGTGTGGATCCCGGCCACCGCCTGGCTGGCCTGGAGGGGCGACTACACCTACGCGGTGTTCCTTGGCGTGTGGGGCACCTTCATCATCAGCGGCGTGGACAACGTGCTCAAACCCTACCTGATCAGCCGTGGCGGCAACCTGCCGCTGGTGATCGTGCTGCTCGGGGTGTTCGGCGGCTTGATTGCCTTTGGTTTCATCGGCCTGTTCATCGGCCCGACCTTGCTGGCGGTGGCCTACAGCTTGTTGATGGATTGGAGCGCGACCCAGGCCCAGGGGCGTCGTGAAGACAAGCCGCTGTAACGGTGGTGTGAGGGCTCATGGGGGGGCTGTCTGTGGTGAGGGGTAGGATCTCAGGTCCTCGGTAACCACATCACCGCAGTCAACCCTCCGCCTGGGGTTTCCTCAAGCTCCAGTCGACCGCCGAGGCGTTCCGCCGCCTCCTTGGAAATCGTCATGCCCAGGCCGACCCCGCCGGAATTGCGATTGCGTGAGCCTTCCAGCCGATAGAACGGCTCGAACACCGCCTCGCGTTTGTCTGCCGCAATTCCCGGCCCGTGGTCGATAACGCGAATGACCAAGGCTTCACGGCTGTCTTGCAGTTCGATGCGCGCAGTACCGGCATAGCGTAAGGCATTGTCGATCAGGTTGTTGAGGCAGGAACGCAGGGCCATCGGCTGCACCTGCAAGGGCACGCAGCTGCCGGCGAATTGCACATCGCAGCCTTGGTCCTGGGCGTTCTCGCTCATCGACTCCACCAACGCCTGCACGTCCAGCCAATGCCGGGTTTCGCTGGTGCGTTGTTCGTGCAGGTAGCTCAGGGTGGCGTCGAGCATGCCGATCATGTCGTCCAGGTCCTGGCGCATCTGGCCCTGCAGCTTGGTGTCTTCGATCTGTTCCAGGCGCAGCTTGAGGCGTGACAGCGGGGTGCGCAGGTCATGGGAGACGGCACCGAGCATGCGCGCACGCTGGCTGACCTGTTCGCGGATACGCCGTTGCATCAGGTTGAAGGTCGACGCCGCTTGCTGAGCCTCCCGCGGTCCCGATTCGTCGAGGGGCGGGCTGTCGAGGTCCAGGCTCAAGCGCTCGGCGGCGTCGCTGAGGCGTTGGATCGGTCGGCTCAACAGTTTGGCGCCGTACCAGGCGGCGATAATCAGCGAGACGAATTGAAACGTCAGGGGCACCACCGGGCCGCCAAACCAGGGGCGATGGTGCTCCTTGCGCAGCGGCACCAGCCTGCCGTCCGGCTGCTCGATAAACTGTTCAGGCGGTGGGGGGGGCGGTTGGCCGTAATGGTGGAACCAGAAGAACGCCAGCGCATGGGCCAGCACGATAGCCACCAGCAACACGCCGAACAGCCGACCGAACAGCGTGTTGAAGGGGGCACGCATCAACCGATATCCCGCGCATCGAACAGGTAGCCTTCGCCCCGCACGGTCTTGATCAGTTGCGGCGCCTTGGGATCATCGCCGAGTTTTTGCCGCAGGCGCGAGACCAGCAAGTCGATGCTGCGGTCAAAGGCTTCGATCGAGCGACCACGGGCGGCATCCAGCAATTGCTCGCGGCTGAGTACCCGGCGCGGGCGCTCGATAAACACCCACAGCAGGCGGAATTCGGCGTTGGACAGCGGCACTACTAGGCCATCATCCGCCACCAGCTGGCGCAATACGCTGTTGAGGCGCCAGTTGTCGAAGCGGATATTGGCACGCTGTTCGGTGCGATCATCGCGCACCCGGCGCAGGATGGTCTGGATACGCGCCACCAGCTCACGCGGTTCGAACGGCTTGGACATGTAGTCGTCGGCGCCCAGCTCCAGGCCGATGATGCGGTCGGTGGGTTCGCAGCGGGCGGTGAGCATCAGGATCGGGATATCCGATTCCGAGCGCAGCCAGCGGCACAGCGACAGGCCGTCCTCGCCAGGCAGCATCAGGTCGAGCACCACCACGTCAAAGGTTTCGGCTTGCATGGCCTGGCGCATGGTCGTGCCGTCGGTCACGCCGGTGGCGAGAATACCGAAGCGCGCCAGGTAGTCGATCAGCAGCTCGCGGATCGGCACATCGTCGTCAACAATCAGCGCACGGGTGTTCCAGCGCTTGTCATCGGCGATCACCGCGCCTTTTTGCTCGTCGTTCACAGGGGCGGAAGGGGTCTGCATAGTGTGATCATCTGCCTGGTTGTTGCGGTCAGCATAGGCGCCCAGCCACATGGCTGGAAGTGCTGGTCGGTGGGTCGTGCGAGCGAGGCTAGCGGTGGGGCGTGTTGGGGGCATGTCGTGAATGTATCTGTTTTGAAACAATTGCCCAAAAAATGCTCGCTCAAGGGCGGTTGGGCAGTATTTACCGATCATCGGATCCCGCAACGGCGCTGCGTGCGCTACAATCCGCGCCGATTTCGACTTGCCTGAGAGCCCATTCCAATGTCCGTCTGCCAGACGCCTATCATCGTCGCCCTGGATTACCCCACCCGTGACGCCGCACTGAAGCTGGCTGACCAGTTGGACCCGAAACTGTGTCGGGTCAAGGTCGGCAAGGAACTGTTCACCAGTTGCGCCGCGGAAATCGTCGGCACCCTGCGTGACAAAGGTTTCGAGGTGTTCCTCGACCTGAAATTCCACGACATCCCGAATACCACCGCCATGGCGGTCAAGGCCGCCGCCGAAATGGGCGTGTGGATGGTCAACGTGCACTGCTCCGGTGGCCTGCGCATGATGACGGCCTGCCGTGAAGTGCTGGAACAGCGCAGCGGCCCTAAACCTTTGCTGATCGGTGTGACCGTGCTGACCAGCATGGAGCGCGAGGATCTGGCTGGTATCGGCCTGGATATCGAGCCTCAGGAGCAGGTGCTGCGTTTGGCCGCCCTGGCGCAGAAAGCCGGCCTTGATGGCTTGGTGTGTTCGGCGCTGGAAGCCCAGGCGTTGAAAACTGCGCATCCATCGCTGCAACTGGTGACGCCGGGGATTCGTCCGGCGGGGAGCGCCCAGGATGATCAGCGCCGTATCTTGACCCCGCGTCAGGCGCTGGACGCGGGTTCGGATTACCTGGTGATTGGGCGTCCGATCAGCCAGGCGGCGGATCCGGCCAAGGCGTTGGCTGACGTGGTCGCCGAAATCGCCTGATTGTCAAAGGTGGGTGGGGGCAAGCCCCCTCCCACATTCAGATCTCCACCCTCCAGATCTATCGCTTGTCAGCTGACCTTGAGCACCAGCTTTCCGAAGTTCTCGCCGTTGAACAACTTCATCAGCGTCTCCGGGAACGTTTCCAGCCCCTCTACGATGTCCTCCTTGCTCTTGAGCTTGCCCTGCGCCATCCAGGCGGCCATTTCCTGGCCGGCGGCGGCGAAATTTGCGGCGTGATCCATCACCACAAAACCTTCCATGCGCGCGCGATTTACCAGCAGTGACAAGTAGTTGGCCGGGCCCTTCACGGCTTCCTTGTTGTTGTATTGGCTGATGGCACCGCAAATCACCACGCGGGCCTTCAACGCCAGGCGGCTGAGCACCGCGTCGAGGATATCGCCACCGACGTTATCGAAATACACGTCCACACCTTTGGGGCACTCGCGTTTGAGTGCGGCGGGCACGTCTTCGCTTTTGTAGTCGATGGCGGCGTCGAAGCCCAGTTCGTCGACCAGGAACTTGCACTTGTCGGCGCCGCCGGCAATGCCCACCACGCGGCAGCCTTTGATCTTGGCGATCTGGCCGGCAATGCTGCCCACGGCGCCGGCTGCGCCCGAAATCACTACGGTTTCACCGGCCTTGGGCGCGCCGGTGTCCAGCAGTGCGAAGTAAGCGGTCATGCCGGTCATGCCCAAGGCAGACAGGTAACGGGGGAGGGGCGCGAGTGTCGGGTCCACCTTATAGAAGCCGCGTGGCTCGCCGAGGAAGTAATCCTGCACGCCCAAGGCGCCGTTGACGTAGTCGCCGACCGCGAATTTCGAGTTGTTCGAGGCAATCACCTTGCCCACGCCCAGCGCACGCATCACTTCACCGATGCCGACCGGCGGAATATACGACTTGCCTTCATTCATCCAGCCACGCATGGCCGGGTCGAGGGACAGGTATTCATTGCGCACCAGCACTTGGCCGTCCTGGGGGGTACCCACCGGTACTTCCTGGTAGGTGAACGTCTCCCGGGTGGCCGCGCCGACCGGGCGCTTGGCGAGCAGGAATTGGCGGTTGGTCTGGGCGGTCATGGCAGCGACTCTTCTGGAAATGAACCTGAAGTGATAGACCTTGAACGGGTAGAGGGCAAGGTTCACCGAGGGCGCGAATGCCCTTCGATAGACAGTGCTGATAGTCGGGTGGTGGCTCTTATCACTGCGATTCATGCAGCGCCAACCGGCCTTTTGATAGTGCTGACGCGCCCGGCGCGGCGTTGGCTACACTCGACCCACTGCTATTCCCCCAACAGGACATCTTCTTATGAGCATGACGTTTTCCGGCCAGGTCGCTCTGGTAACGGGTGCCGCCGCCGGTATCGGCCGCGCTACCGCGTTGGCGTTCGCCGCCGAAGGCTTGAAGGTCGTGGTCGCCGACCTGGATGCGGCGGGCGGCGAGGGCACCGTTGCCTTGATTCACCAGGCCGGCGGCGAAGCGCTGTTTGTGCGCTGCAACGTCACGCTGGAGGGGGAGGTGCAGCAATTGATGGCCCAGACCCTCGCCGCCTATGGCCGCCTGGACTATGCCTTCAATAATGCCGGGATCGAGATCGAGAAGGGTAAGCTGGCTGACGGCAGCCTGGATGAGTTCGACGCGATCATGGGCGTCAACGTCAAAGGCGTGTGGTTGTGCATGAAGCACCAATTGCCGCTCTTGCTGGCCCAGGGCGGCGGCGCGATTGTCAACACCGCGTCGGTCGCGGGGCTGGGCGCTGCGCCGAAGATGAGCATTTATGCCGCGTCCAAACATGCGGTGATCGGCCTGACCAAATCGGCGGCCATTGAGTATGCGAAGAAGAAAATCCGCGTCAACGCGGTGTGCCCGGCGGTGATCGATACCGATATGTTCCGGCGTGCCTATGAAGCCGACCCACGCAAAGCCGAATTCGCCGCCGCCATGCACCCGGTCGGGCGCATTGGCAAGGTCGAGGAAATCGCCAGTGCGGTGCTGTATCTGTGCAGCGACGGTGCGGCATTTACCACTGGCCAAGCGTTGGCGGTGGACGGTGGCGCGACGGCGATCTAGGACCTAACCTCGCTCTCCATTCGAAAACGTTTGGGGGGCTGTGGGGCTTTTCCATAGCTGGCAGTGTGCCCTGTCAGAATGTGTATCATTAGGTAAATAATCCAATAGAATCAATACTTTAATAAAACTTGGCGACGGGTCGACAAGGGCTTCTGTGCTTAACTGTTCCGGGTTGAATAACAGACAGTTGAAGTGAGTGGCGCATGGATTTAGGGATCGATCGACAAGCCCTTGTACCGGTGGTGCAGCAGATCATCAGCGCAGTGGCGCAATGGATTCGCACGAGTGGGGCGAGCCCTGGCACACGCTTACCGTCCATCCGCCAGGTGGCCCTTGATAACCTGCTCAGCCAGTCCAGCGTCATTGAGGCGTTCGAGCGGATGGTCGCCCAGGGCTTGCTGGTGTCCAAGCAGGGGGCAGGTTTCAGGGTGGCCCAGCCGCCGCAGGCGCACGAAGGCCAGTGGTACGAAGGTGCTGAGCGGGAATGGGGGGCTTTCGCCGATAACCCATTGGGCGAGCTCAAGCTGGGTTGCGGCTGGTTGCCGGATGCCTGGCGCGAAAGCGATGACATCAGTTACGCGATTCGTGAAGTCACCCGTACCGACACCGCCGGGCTGTTCAACTACAGCCCCCCATTGGGTCTGCCGGCGTTGCGTGAGCAACTGCTCAAGCGCCTGGCCCAGGCGCATATTGCCAGCAGCGTTGACCGTATCCTCACCACCGCAGGCGCCAGCCATGCCCAGGACTTGCTGATACGCACACTGCTCAAGGCCGGTGATTGCGTGGTGGTCGAAACGCCGGGGTACGGCAACCTCTACCGGCAACTGGCATTCCACGGTGTGCAGTTGCTGGAAGTGCCGCGCACGCGGGGTGGTCCGGACATTCCTGCACTGGAAACTTTGCTGCAGCGGCATCGGCCCAAATGCCTGTTTATCAACAGCCTGTATCACAACCCGACCGGCTCCAGCCTGTGTCGCGAGGTGGCGGAGCGCTTATTGGCGCTGGCGCACCGGGAGAACTTCCTGATTATCGAAGAGGACGTGTTCGGCGACCTGCAACACGCCAGCTGCACGCGGCTGTCGGCAATGCCCCATGATGACCGGGTGATCTACGTCGCGAGCTTTTCCAAGACCCTGAGCAGCGCCTTGCGCGTGGGCTATCTCAGTGCCAGCACGGCGATCATCACTCAATTGACGAGCCTCAAGACGTTGACCGGCTTCGGCACCTCGCGGTTTGCTGAGGCGGTGGTGGCCACGCTGCTGGCTAATGGCACCTATCGTAAGTGGGTGCAACGCTTGCGCAAGCGCTTGAGTATGGAAATGGCGGCGACCTTGCAAGTGCTGGAAGACGAGGAGTGGGAGGTGTTTGCCACTCCCGCTGGCGGTATGTTCTTGTGGGCGCGACCGGGGCAGGCGGATCACTCACGGCTGCAGGCGTGTGCCCGGCGTCTCGGGGTGTTGTTATCGCCGGGGGCGTTGTTCAGCCCGACCAGCGAACCCAGTGAGTGGCTACGCATCAATGTGGCCTATGCTGCTGATCAACGGGCTTTGGCATTGTTCCGCGCCATGGGACCCGCCAGATCGACCTCGAGCATTCTGAAAACGACGAACCTGTAGCTTTTTGCCATTATTGTGGCGCCAACGACTTGTGCTCAGGGCCTTGTGGTTGCCAATCTCGCCGATGTAAACCGGGCTCGATGGCAATTGCCATTGCAAGAGGATTCAAGTGCAATGATTTCGGCCGTGCAACGACAATTCGCCAACCTCGGTATGGCAAAAAAACTGGGCTTGGGCTTCACCCTCGTGCTGCTGTTGACGGCCTTGGTCGCGGCGATCGGCGTGTGGTCCCTGCAAACCGTTGGCCAGCGTTTCGAAGGCCTCAAGGTCATGTCGTCGCTCAACAGCGGCTTGCTCAAGGTGCGCCTGATCGAGCAGAACTATGCGTTGCATGCCGACCCCAAGGACGTCGACGCGCTGCACGAAAGTGTCGATGCCTTGGCGGCCCTCGCCGCCAGCCTCAAAGCCGAATCGGCCGCCAACGTGCCGGTCATGGCCGAGGTCGAACAGGCCCTGGCCGCTTACCGCAAGGCGTTCGATGAGTTTGTCGAATTGACCCAGACCAAGGACCTTGCGTTGGAAATGGCCAGTTGGTCGGTGTCCAGCGTGGCCAATAACCTCGACGTATTGCAGGCCGGGCTGGCAGACGACGGCGCTTATGGCCTTAAGGAAAGCCAGGGCAAGGAAGGTGCCGAGTTTATCGAGCAGGCGGGGCAGGTCAGCCAGGTGTCGCGGCTGATGCTGCAAGCCATGAACGAAGCTCACGTACGCCTGGACCAGAGCCGCAAGGCGGACCAGGACGACGCCGAGCAAGGCAAGATTGAGCAGGCTGACCAGGCGCTGGCTCAGGTTGAGCAACTGAAGACCTCGGTCAAGGACCCCGGCTACCAGACTGTGCTTAACGAAGTGGCTGGGCATATCGCCGCGTTCAGCGAGAAGCTCGGTGAGTACACCGGCCTGCTGGCGCAGGAGAAGGTGGTCTACACGCAATTGCATGATCGGGCGGAGCAAGTGGTCGGCCGGGTCAACCAGGCCTATGCCGCCGAAGACCTGTCGATGCAGGCGCAGTTGAAGAAAAGCGCGATGCTGATCATCGGCTCTTCGGCCCTGGCCTTGCTGGTGGGGTTGATTGCAGCGTGGGTGATTACCCGGTTGATCGTCGCGCCGCTGCGCAGTGTGATCGCCGTGGCCCAGCAGATTGCCGCCGGTGACTTGAGCGGGCGCATGGAGGTCAGCCGCCGCGATGAAATCGGCCAGTTGATGCAGGCAATGCAACAGATGGGCAACGGCCTGAGCCAGATGGTCAGCGGCCTGCAAGCCGGTATCGAGCAACTGGCCAGCTCGGCGCATTCCTTGTCCAGTGTGACAGAGCAGACCAACGTCGAAGTCAGCAGCCAGAAAGAAGAAACCGAGCAGGTTGCCACGGCGATGAACCAGATGACCGCCACCGTGCACGATGTGGCGCGCAATGCCGAGGAGGCTGCACAAGCCGCACAGACGGCGGACGACAAAGTCGACAGTGGCCAACAGGTGGTGCGCCAGAGTTTGCAGCGCATCGAGTTGCTGGCCACCTCTAGCACACGCGCCAGCGCGAGCATCGAGAGCCTGAGCACCGAGATCCAGCATATCGGCACCGTGTTGAGTGTGATCAAAAGCGTGGCCGAACAGACCAACCTGCTGGCCCTCAACGCCGCTATCGAAGCCGCGCGTGCCGGCGAGCAGGGGCGCGGTTTTGCGGTGGTGGCCGATGAGGTGCGGGCCTTGGCCAAGCGCACCCAGCAATCCACCGAAGAGATCGAGCGGCTGGTCAGCACCTTGCGCAGCGCGGCACAGTCATCGGTGCAGCAGATCCAGCAAAGCGGTGAGCTGGTGAAACTGGCGGTGAGTGATGCGCTGGAAACCGAAAGTGCCCTGGGCAGCATCGCGGTGGCGGTGTCGTTGATCCAGCAGATGAACCAGCAGATTGCGGCGGCGGCCGAGCAGCAAAGCTCGGTGGCCGAAGAGATCAACCGCAGCGTCACCAGTATCCGTGCCAGTGCCGATCAGTCGGCGCTGAGCATGCAGGGCAACGCCGCGTCGAGTATTCAACTGGCGCAGTTGGGGGCCGAGCTCAAGGGTATGGTGGGGCACTTCCGCCTGTGATCACCGCGCCTGCGCAGCGATCACAGGGGAGGGTGGTCAGGCGTGGTTGGCGAGAAAGGTCAGCAGGGCTTCGTTGACGAAGTCCGGGTTTTCCCTGGCGCTGATATGCCCGGCTTGCGGGATCAGGATCAGGCTGCAACCAATCAGTTCGGCCATTTCCTCGGACTCGGCGGGTGGGCGCGGTTTGTCCTGTTCGCCGCACATCACCAGTGTGGTGTCGGCGTCCAGGCGTGGCAACTGCTCCAGCACAGCCTCGCGGCTGAAGATCAAGCGGCCCAGGGGCACGATGCTCTCCAGCAGGCGCTCTTTGGAGTAGCCCTGCAATTGTTTGCGGAAGTCCTGGTACAGCGCGGATTCGCGGTCGATGTTCGGGCGGAAGAAGATCGGTGCGATCACGTCCAATAAAGGCTCAGGGATGGCGCCGGCATCTTCAATCATCTTGAACAGTGAGAAATAGTACTGGCGCGTGGCCTCGGGCTCGGCGCCCAGGTACGTGTCCATCAGCACCAGGCTGTTGATCCGCTCGGGTGCCAGCAGTGCCAGGCGTGCGCCCCACATGCCGCCGACCGAGAGCCCCACCAGGTTGATCTGTGCGATGTCCAGATGGTCCAGCAGGGCCAGGGTCTGGCGCGCAAGGTCATCGAGGGAGTGAGTTTGCGTCGGCAACGGGCCTGATTCGCCATGCCCCCATAGCTCGGGCACGATCACACGGTACTGTTGCGAAAGGGCTTCGATCTGCGGCGCCCACATGTCGCGGTCCCACAGGTAACTTGAGCCCAATAGGACGACCGGGCCGGAACCCTGGTCGACGTAGTGCAGCGGTTGTCCATCAATGACGGCGACAGGCATAGCAGGCCTCTGACTTCATGGAGTGAGGGGCACTTTTTTACGCTAGTCGGGGGCGGGGGGATAGGTGCAAAGTGATGGCATGTGGTGAACTGTGTTCGCCAGATGGGCAGCGAGGGAGCTTGCTCCCGCTGGCGGCCTTACCGACGACCGCTATCTAACGGTTAGACCGCGATCCAAATGTGGGAGGGGGCTTGCCCCCGATAGCGGTGTGTCAGTCGATTCATCAGGTGACTGATTCAGCGCCATCGAGGCATCGGTATCTACACAATTCTGGCTATGGCGCAGGACCTGTGGCGAGGGAGCTTGCTCCCGCTGGCTGCCTGACAGCCCACCGCCATCTAACGG
>NZ_JBYVMD010000080.1:0-14754 GCF_058145955.1 Pseudomonas sp. A39 | reverse complement strand
TGCGGTTTCGGCCGGACCGGTGAGTGGTTCGGTAGCGATTTCTACGACCTCAAGCCCCACATGATGACCATCGCCAAGGGCCTGACCTCGGGTTACATCCCCATGGGCGGCTTGATCGTGCGCGACGATGTGGTGGCCGTGCTCAACGAAGGTGGCGATTTCAACCACGGCTTCACCTACTCCGGCCACCCGGTGGCGGCGGCAGTGGCCCTGGAAAACATCCGCATCATGCGCGATGAAAAAATCGTTAACCGCGTTCACGACGAAACGGCACCGTATTTGCAGAAACGTCTACGGGAGCTGGCGGATCACCCGTTGGTGGGTGAAGTGCGCGGTGTGGGCATGCTCGGTGCGATTGAGCTGGTGCAGGACAAGGCAACGCGCAAGCGTTACGAAGGCAAGGGCGCAGGCATGATCTGCCGAACCTTCTGCTTCGAGAATGGCCTGATCATGCGCGCCGTGGGCGACACCATGATCATTTCGCCGCCGCTGGTGATCAGCCAGGCCGAGATTGACGAGCTGGTGACCAAGGCTCGGCATTGCCTGGACCTGACTTTGGCGGCATTGCAGGGCTAAGTGCTAGGCTCAGTGCGCAGCGGCTTTCGGGCGCTGTGTACCGAGCAGTTATAGATGAGGCTTTGGTTGAAAGCCGGCCTCAGAACTTGCCAGACTGTCGCCCTGTTTTGTTGCCCTTTAGACGGGCCGCAAAACCTTGTAAGAACGTGGCCCAAAAAAGAAAAATTGGAGCATCACCAAATGAAGGCATTAGGTTTGAAGAACGCTGGCAAGACCCTCCTCGCCTTGTCCCTGATGGGCGCAATGGCGGGCGCGGCCCAGGCAGACGATAAAGTGCTGCACGTCTACAACTGGTCCGACTACATCGCGCCGGATACCATCGCCAACTTTGAAAAAGAGTCCGGCATCAAAGTGGTGTACGACGTGTTCGACAGCAACGAGACCCTGGAAGCCAAGTTGCTGGCAGGCAAGTCCGGTTACGACATCGTCGTACCGTCGAACAACTTCCTCGCCAAGCAGATCAAGGCGGGCGTCTACCAGGAGCTGGACAAGACCAAACTGTCCAACTACGACAACCTGAACAAATCCCTGCTGAAAGCCGTGTCGGTCAGCGACCCGGACAACAAGCACGCTTTCCCGTACATGTGGGGCTCGATCGGCATCGGCTACAACCCGGAGAAGGTCAAGGCTGCGCTGGGCGTGGACAAGATCGATTCCTGGGACGTGCTGCTCAAGCCTGAGAACATCGCCAAGCTGAAAAGCTGCGGCGTGAGCTTCCTCGACTCGCCAACCGAAATGCTGCCGATCGCGCTGCATTACCTGGGCCTGCCGACCGACAGCCAGAAGAAAGACGACCTCAAGCAAGCCGAAGCGCTGTTCCTGAAGATCCGTCCTTCGATCGGCTACTTCCACTCGTCCAAGTACATTTCCGACCTGGCCAACGGCAACATCTGCGTCGCCGTGGGTTATTCGGGTGACATCCAGCAGGCCAAGTCCCGCGCGGCTGAAGCCGGTGGCAAAGTGAAAGTGGCCTACGACATTCCGAAAGAAGGCGCCGGTAGCTTCTTCGACATGGTCGCCATCCCTAAAGATGCCGAAAACGTCGACGCCGCCTACAAATTCATGAACTACCTGTTGAAGCCGGAAGTAATGGCTTCGATCACCAACAGCGTACGTTTCCCGAACGGTAACGCGAAAGCCACCGCACTGGTCGACAAAGACATCACCAGCGACCCGGGCATCTACCCGCCAGCAGACGTGCAAGCCAAGCTCTATGCCATTGCTGACCTGCCAGCCGCAACCCAGCGTGAAATGACGCGCAGCTGGACCAAGATCAAGTCCGGTAAATAAGCCCTGAACCTTGTGGGAGGGGGAAATGTGGTGAGCGGGCTTGCCCCGCGCTGGGCTGCGAAGCAGCCCCATCGATCTGCGGTGAACCCGGCGGTGGACAAGCCGCCTCACCACAGCAAGCTCCCTCCCACACATTAAATGCCAGAAAGTTTTGCCGGATCGGTTTATCGAGGGTAAGTTGCGCGCCGGTTTTGTTGCCGGGCAACAACTTTAAGGCCCAACTATTTAAGAGGACCTCCACGTGCCAATTTCTTTATTTCGCAAAGCCTTGCTGGTGGGTGCAGGTATCACGCTGGCTGTCAGCGTGCAGGCCGCACCGACTGTGCATATTTATAACTGGTCGGACTACATCGGCACCGACACCCTGGCCAACTTCGAAAAAGCCAGCGGCATCAAGCCCGTGTATGACGTGTTTGACTCCAACGAAACCCTGGAAGGCAAGCTGCTGGCCGGGCGTACCGGCTACGACGTGGTGGTGCCGTCCAACCACTTCCTCGGCAAGCAGATCAAGGCCGGGGCGTTCCAGAAGCTCGACAAGTCGCTGCTGACACATTACGCCAACCTCGATCCGGCGTTGCTCAAGCGCCTGGAAAAGAACGACCCGGGCAACCAGTACGCCGTGCCGTACCTGTGGGGCACCAATGGCATCGGCTACAACGTCGACAAGGTGAAAGAAGTGCTGGGCGTCGACCATATCGACTCCTGGGCCGTGCTGTTCGAGCCGGAAAACATGAAGAAGCTGGCGACGTGCGGCGTGTCGTTCATGGACTCTGCGGATGAAATGCTGCCGGCGGTGCTCAACTACATGGGCCTTGATCCCAACAGCACCAACCCTGAAGACTACAAGAAGGCTGAAGCCAAGCTGCTGAAAGTGCGTCCTTACGTGACCTACTTCCATTCATCCAAATACATCTCCGACCTGGCCAACGGCAACATCTGCGTGGCGGCCGGTTTCTCCGGCGATGTGTTCCAGGCCAAGGCCCGCGCGGCCGAGGCGGGCAAAGGCGTGAACATCGCCTACGCCATTCCGAAAGAAGGCGGCAACCTGTGGTTCGACGTGCTGGCCATCCCCAAGGATGCGACCAACGTCAAAGAGGCCCACGCCTTCATCAACTATTTGCTGCAACCTGAGGTGATCGCCCAGGTCAGTGATTACGTCGGTTACGCCAACCCTAACCCTGGGTCGGACAAACTGATGGAGCAATCGATACGCACCGACGAAGCGGTTTACCCACCGCAGGCGGTACTCGACCGGACATTCGTGAACTTCGAGCTACCCCCGAAAGTGCAACGTTTGATGACCCGTAGCTGGACCAAGGTCAAGACGGGCAAGTAAGGCTCAAACTATCCTGGGTTCGCCCGCCTCGGGCGAACTGCACTGTTTTTTTTGGGAGTTTCGTAAATGGCAGTTGCCTCCGGCGCCTATAAGAAAGCCCTCGAGGGCGACCAGACACCGAAGAAGGTGTTGGTCAAAATCGACCGGGTCACGAAGAAGTTCGACGAGACGATTGCCGTGGACGATGTGTCCCTGGAAATCAAGAAAGGTGAGATCTTCGCCTTGCTCGGCGGTTCGGGTTCGGGCAAGTCCACCTTGCTGCGCATGCTCGCAGGTTTTGAGCGCCCGACTGAGGGGCGCATCTACCTCGACGGTGTGGACATCACCGACATGCCGCCCTACGAGCGGCCGATCAACATGATGTTCCAGTCCTATGCGCTGTTCCCGCACATGACCGTGGCGCAGAACATCGCGTTCGGCCTGCAGCAGGACAAGATTCCCAAGGCCGAGGTCGACGCCCGTGTGGCTGAGATGCTCAAGCTGGTGCAGATGAGCCAGTACGCCAAGCGCAAGCCGCATCAGTTGTCCGGCGGCCAGCGTCAGCGTGTGGCGTTGGCGCGCTCCCTGGCCAAGCGCCCGAAACTGCTGCTGCTCGATGAGCCAATGGGCGCCCTCGACAAGAAACTGCGCTCGCAGATGCAGCTGGAGTTGGTGGAAATCATCGAGCGCGTGGGTGTGACCTGCGTGATGGTGACCCACGACCAGGAAGAGGCCATGACCATGGCCGAGCGCATCGCGATCATGCACCTGGGCTGGATCGCCCAGATCGGCAGCCCGATCGACATCTACGAAACGCCTACCAGTCGCCTGGTGTGCGAGTTCATCGGCAACGTCAACATCTTCGACACCCAAGTGGTGGACGACGCCGAAGGCCACGCGGTGCTCAAGTGCCCGGACCTGGACCGTGATATCTACGTGGGCTACGGCATCGCCACCTCGGTGGAAGACAAATCGGTGACCTACGCCATCCGCCCGGAAAAGCTGCTGGTTACCACCGAAATGCCGACCTGCGAGCACAACTGGTCGAGCGGCAAGGTGCACGACATCGCCTACCTGGGTGGCCACTCGGTGTTCTACGTGGAGCTGCCGAGTGGCAAGCTGGTGCAGTCCTTCGTGGCCAACGCCGAGCGCCGTGGCCAGCGGCCGACCTGGGGTGACCAGGTCTACGTGTGGTGGGAAGACGACAGCGGCGTGGTACTTCGCTCATGAACACCAAGAAGCTCAAGCGCCGCTTGAACCGCATAATCCCCACCGGGAAGCAGGTCGTCATCGGGATTCCGTTCCTGTGGCTGTTCCTGTTCTTCGCGTTGCCGTTTTTCATCGTCCTCAAAATCAGCTTCGCCGAAGCCGACGTGGCGATCCCGCCCTACACCGAGATCTACACCTACGTTGAGCAGAAGCTGCAGGTGGTGCTGAACCTGGCGAACTACAGCCTGCTGGCGGGCGACGAGTTGTACATCGCCGCGTACCTGGGCTCGCTGAAAATGGCGTTCTTCAGCACGCTGCTGTGCCTGCTGATCGGCTACCCGATGGCCTACGCCATTGCCACTGCGCGCAAAGAGATGCAGACCGTGCTGGTGCTGCTGATCATGATGCCGACTTGGACCGCGATCCTGATCCGCGTGTATGCGTGGATGGGCATCCTCAGCAACAACGGCTTGCTCAATGGCTTCCTGATGTCCATGGGGTTGATCAACGAGCCGCTGCAGATCCTCAACACCAACATCGCGGTGTATATCGGCGTGGTCTATTCGTACCTGCCGTTCATGATCCTGCCGCTGTACGCCAACCTGGTGAAGCATGACCAGAGCCTGCTGGAAGCCGCATCCGACCTGGGTTCGAGCACCTTCAACAGCTTCTGGAAAATCACCGTGCCGCTGTCCAAGAACGGCATCATCGCCGGCTGCATGCTGGTGTTTATCCCGGTGGTGGGCGAGTTCGTGATTCCGGAACTGCTGGGCGGCCCGGAAACCCTGATGATCGGTAAAGTGTTGTGGCAAGAATTCTTCAACAACCGTGACTGGCCGGTGGCGTCTGCCCTGGCGGTGGTGATGCTGGCGATCCTGATCGTGCCGATCATCCTGTTCAACCGCAGCCAAGCCAAAGAGATGGAGGGCAAGATATGAAGCGCGTCAGTTTCTCAAGCTTCATGCTGGTGGCGGGGTTGTTGTTCATCTACCTGCCGATGCTGATCCTGGTGATCTACTCGTTCAACGAATCCAAGCTGGTCACAGTGTGGGGCGGTTGGTCGATCAAGTGGTACGTGGGCCTGCTGGACAACACCCAGTTGATGGGCTCGGTGGCCCGCTCCCTGGAAATCGCCTGCTACACGGCAGTGGCGGCAGTGGCGCTGGGTACATTGGCGGCGTTCGTGCTGACGCGCATCAGCCAGTTCAAGGGCCGCACGCTGTTCGGCGGCCTGGTGACCGCGCCATTGGTGATGCCGGAAGTGATCACTGGCCTGTCGCTGTTGCTGCTGTTCGTGGCCATGGCGCAGATGATTGGCTGGCCCCAGGAACGTGGCATCGTCACCATCTGGATCGCCCACACCACGTTCTGCGCGGCGTATGTAGCCGTGGTGGTGTCGGCGCGCCTGCGTGAGCTGGACCTGTCGATCGAAGAAGCGGCGATGGACCTGGGCGCGCGGCCGTGGAAGGTGTTCTTCCTGATCACCATCCCGATGATCGCGCCGTCGTTGGCGGCGGGCGGCATGATGTCGTTCGCGCTGTCCCTGGATGACCTGGTGCTGGCGAGCTTCGTGTCGGGGCCGGGGTCGACGACCTTGCCGATGGAAGTGTTCTCGGCGGTGCGTCTTGGGGTTAAACCCGAGATCAACGCCGTGGCCAGCCTGATCCTGTTGGCGGTGTCGCTGGTGACCTTCCTGGTGTGGTTCTTCAGCCGCCGTGCGGAAGAGATGCGCAAGAAGGCGATCCAGCAAGCCATCGAAGAAGCAGCGGCAGATGGCTGGCAGCAGCCGGACAAGCGTCGGGCGCCTGCACCGGTTTAAAACCCGGAACGGGGACCCAATGTGGGAGGGGCCTGCTGAGGTGAGCGGGCTCGCTGTGGTGAGTAGGCCTGCTGTGGTGAGCAAGCTCGCTGTGGTGGGCGGGCTTGTTGTGGTGAGCGGGCTTGCCCCGCGCTGGGCTGCGGAGCGGCCCCTTTTGCAGGCACCGCATTCCTTCAGAAAGAACGCGGTGCCTGGTTTTGGGGCCGCTCCGCAGCCCAGCGCGGGGCAAGCCCGCTCACTACATGGATCGGGTTTGGCTTGTTGGTTAAGCAGTCCAGGGGGATTTGCGGATGACTTCGACAAAATTCATCGGCCGGAACCCTGGCTCCTGATCCGCCAGCACATCCGTCTTCACGTTGCCAAACGTGGTCTGTGGGCGATGGCGCAAGCCGTCGGCGAACGCGCAGATGATGCACTCCTTGAACCCTTCACCGCGTGGATGCGCATGCACCACGGCGTCGCGCTGCACGTTGCTGAACGCGGCGTAGTCCATGCCCAGCACGTCCATCTCGACACCCGCAGTCACCAGTGCAACGGTTGGACGCAAATGTTGCGGTACCCCCGGCGTGGTGTGCAGGGCGATGGACAACCACACCTGTTCGATGTCGTCATCGCTCAGCCCGTAAGGCTTGAGGAAGGCCGCGGCGGCGTTGGCGCCGTCCACTTCGAAGCGTTCGTCGTTACTGCGATGGCCTTCCACCAGGCCGAGGTCATGGAACATCGCGCCGACGTAGAGCAGCTCCGGATTGTAGGCGAGTTGCTTGCGTTCGCCACTCAACGCGCCGAACAGGAATACCCGGCGGGAATGGTGGTAAAGCAGGTCGGATTCGACGTCACGGATGTATTCGGTGGTGGCCTTGGCCAGGGCGCTGTCAGGGATCTGGATGCCGGCGATAGTGGTGGTCATGGGCGTTCTCCTCTGGAAAGCATCCAGTCTGGTCGCGTGCCCGTGGAGGGGCTAGCGCGGCGAGGAAGCGATGTCGGCCAATGTGCAGCCACATCGTGCCAAGGCAAGATCAGCTAGGGTGTAGCAGGCGATTGGTCCCTCGAACCTTGCAAAAATCAAAATGTGGGAGGGCAATTGCGTTTATTCAGTTAGAGAAGGTGTGTTGTTCATGGGCAAAACCGTTGCCATCCTGATTTTCCCCGGCGTCCAGTCACTGGACGTGACCGGCCCAATGGATGTGTTTTGCGAGGCCAACCGGTTTCTAGCGCCTGAGGACCATTACCAGCTTGAAGTGATTGGCCTTGGCCGTGGCACCATGGCCGCCTCCAACGGCCTGTCATTGCAGGCCCACCGGCACTACAGCGAAGCCCTGCACGCTTATGACCTGCTGCTGGTCGCTGGCGGCCCGCAGTTACCCTTCGAAGACTTCGGCACGCAGTTCGATGATTGGTTGCGGGGCGCCACGGCGCGTGCGCAACGCTTCGGTTCGATCTGCAACGGCGCGTTCATGCTGGCCCGAGCCGGGCTGCTGGATGGGAAAACCGTCACCACCCATTGGAACGACGCGGCTGATCTGGCGCGCCTGTGCCCCACCGCCCAGGTTGAGGCCGACCGCCTCTACGTGCAGGACGGCAACCTCTACACCTCGGCCGGGGTCACGGCGGGCATCGATCTGTCGCTGTATCTGCTGGCCCAGGATCATGGCCCGGAAGTCGCGTTGAGTGTGGCCAAGCGCCTGGTGGTGTTTACCCAGCGCTCGGGTGGGCAGTCGCAGTTCAGCCCGTTTCTCACGCCCCACGCCGAAACCACGTCAGCGGTGGCGCAGGTGCAGCTGCACGTGCTGGCGAACCTGACGGGGGACCTGACCATTGCCGACTTGGCCAAGGCAGCCAATATGAGCGCGCGCAACTTCTCGCGGGTGTTTGCCCGTGAAGCACGCATCACCCCGGCGGAGTTTGTCGAGCGGGCGCGGGTGGACGCGGCGCGGGTGATGCTGGAAAGCAGCCCGGCGCCGCTCAAGACTGTGGCCTATCAATGCGGCTTTCGTGATGCCCAGCACATGCGCAGTGTGTTCAACCGCCGGCTGGGCGTGACGCCGCAACAGTTCCGGCTTAACTTTGCGGCGCCGATCTAATGTGGGAGCGAGCAAGCCCGCTCCCACCGTTTGACCGCGTTGCAAGCGGTTATCTGGCGGGCAGCAGTTTCAGTGTTCCGCGCGTATTGGCCGTCACTTCTTCATCGGTGAAATGCGCCTGTTCGTAACCGCCTTCGATGTAGGTTTCCGCCTGGTCGCCGTAATGCCGGTCAAACGGCACACCGCTTTGCCCGACCGGGTTGATGGTCAGGGCGTGCGCCACGTCGGCGAAGTCGATCAGGCGGCGCGTAGAAGGCCCGTAGGTGACGGGCCACGGCGCCGGGCCGATATTGGCGGACTGGTTGTTCGGCACTTCGTGGGTGCCCGGCGCCGGGAACGGGCCGACATTGACGATCAGGTCCAACGGCTTCTGCGAGCCCAGCGGGTGGCCGTGGGTCAGGGTGTGCGCCTTGCCCCACTGCCACTGGGTCGGATCATCCCCTAAGGTGGCCTTGAGGTGTGCCAGGCTGTTGTCCCAGGCGAGCTTGACGGTCTCCGCGCGCTTGCCATCCCACCACGGCGAATCCGGCGCGGCGGCCAGGCGTGGCAGGGCAGCGTCGATCACGCGGGTGCTGAGCAGGGTCTTGAACATGCCGTCGCCGAGCTTCGGGTGGAAGGCGGCGTCGGCCAGGTTGAACAGGAACTGGTTGAACAGCGTGGCGCTGGTGGAGTCCAGCGGGTAGTCACCCTTCCAGCGTGCAAGCTGCTCCACCAGTTTCAACTGCGCCGGGTCCTTGACCGTCTCGCGCAGCACCGGTAACAGCGGCCCCAGCAGGCGCGGGCCGAAGGCGGTGGTGGTGCCCAGCTGCAGGGCCTGGCTGTTGTTCACGTCCCACTTCACGCTCTTGTCGCTCAACTGCGCGTTCAACTGCTGGCCACGGTCGGCCAGGTTGTAATAGCCGGGGATCTCCATGCCGGTGGGCGAAACCGGCTGGGCGTTGGCCGACACCACATAACCACGTGCCGGATTCTCTTCCTGGGGGTTGGCGCTGAAGGGATAGAAGCCCAGTTTGTCGGCTTGGGGGCTGCTGCCGTCGAGGATAAACCCGGCGTTGACCCCGGCCGGACGAATCGGCAACTGCGCCGCCGCCCACCAGCCGATATCGCCCTTGGCATTCGCCCACACAATGTTCAGCCCCGGCGCGGACACCTTGGCTGCCGCCGCACGCGCCTTGACCAGGGTGTCGGCGCGGTTGAGCTGGTAGAACCCTTCGAGGATCGGGTTCTGGGTGTCGAGGAACGCCCACCACATGGCAATCGGTGTGTTGCCGGCGTTTTCGCCCAGCACGTCATTGATGATCGGGCCGTGGGGCGATTGGCGCAGGGTCAAGGTCACCGGCGCCTGGCCCTTCACCGCAATCTGTTGCTCGGTGCTTGTCATGTCGACCCACTGGCCGTGGTACCAGACCTGGTTGGGGTTGTCCGGGTTGGTCTTTTCGGCGATGAGGTCGAGGTCATCGTTCTGGAACATGGTCAGGCTCCAGCCGAAGTCCAGGTTGTGCCCCAGGAACGCCACCGGCACGAGGGCGTTGTGATAGCCATACAACTCGAACCCTGGCGCTGACAGCTGCGCTTCATACCACACCGACGGCACCGAGAAACGGATATGCGGGTCGCCGGCCAGCAACGGTTTGCCGCTCTGGGTGCGGTTGCCGCTGATGGCCCAGGCGTTACTGCCTTCGAACTGCGGCAGGCCGTTGTCGGCCAGGGCCTGCTCACTCAGGGCAGCGATGGCGCCGAGGGTCTGCCAATCGCCGGCAGCCAGGTTGAGGGCGCCCTTGGGTTGCCAGTCGAGGTCGAAGACTTTCAGGTAGTCGCTGCCCAATTGGTCACGTACGTAAGTCAGCAAAGGCTCGGTACGAAAGGCAGCGGCAAAGCTGTAGGCCATATACCCGGCGACGCTGATGGTGTCCTCGGCGGTAAACGGCCGCTTGGGGATGCCCAGCACGTCGAACTCCATCGGGCGGGCGTGGCTGTCCTGATATTGGTTAATCCCGTCCAGATAGGCTTGCAGCGCCTTCCAGTGCGCCGACTCATGGTCCAGCTGCGCCACATAGGTGGCCGCGCGGTCGCGAATGCGCAGGCTGCGGAACAACTTGTCGGTCTCCAGCACCTTGGGCCCGAGCACCTCGGCCAGCTCGCCACGGGCCAGGCGCCGCATGATCTCCATCTGGAACAGGCGGTCCTGGGCATGCACATAGCCCAAGGCGCGATACAGGTCGGTTTCATTCTCGGCCCGAATATGCGGCACGCCACGGTCGTCGTAGCGCACCGTGACCGAGCCTTGCAGGTTGGCCAGTGTCACCGTGCCCTGGCGGGTGGGTTGTTTGCTGTAGACGTACGCGCCTGCGCCGAGGGCGATCATCACTACAAGAACCGCGAGAACCCGCAAGACGCGCTTCATGAACATTCCTTACCAAGAGTGGGTGGCGAGTTACGAGCCTGTTGGCCACGAACAATAGCAGCCCACCGCCAGAGTGTGCGTGGCATTCACCTCGCGTCCCGCTTCAAGGGCCTTCAAGATCGGCTCAATAAAACTGTTGCTGGAATTGCACGTGAGGCCTTCGCTGTAGGGGCCGAAATACGCGAGCTTGCCGCTGCGGTCCCAGATGCCCACGGCCGGGCTGGCCGGTACTTGGTCGGCACCGGGCAGGGCGGTGAGGGTTTTCATGCGGCGCAGGTTGTCGGGCAGTTGGCCGTGGCTGCCGGGCTTTTGCAGGGCGTAGAACTCGACGCCTTGAGGCGCGTAGTGCTCGATCAGCTCGCCCAGGTGCTGCTGGTTGCCGACGTTGCAGGGGCAGGCGGGGTCCCAGAAGTGCACCAGGCGGATCGGGCCGGGGCCGGCGAGGTCGGCAGGCAGTTTCAGCGGGTCACCGGAAAACACCGCCGTGTGTTCGCTGAAGGCGCGCAGGTAGCGGCCCTGGAACCAGTCATACGCGGCCCACAGCACGCCGGCGCAGATAACCAGGATCAGGCTGGCGAACAGGGCGGTACGGTAGGGCTGTCGCATTCAGATGTATCCTCGAAGGTCGCGTAGCTTGCCATGCTTGTCCTGACAGATGAATATCGCAGCTCGATATTCATCTTCGCCGTCAGTCTGGAACCCTTTATGCCCGTCACCTTTGACCCCGATCATCTGCGCGAAAGCTTGCGGCCCCTGGTGGATGCGCAGCCGCTTTCAGCCGAGGCACGGGTCTATCAACGTTTCTACGGGCTGGACCTGGCGGCGCGCAACGTTCCGGTGGTCAGCCGTCTGGGACGCTTCGAGGTGGACGGGTTCGAGGTGGTCGCGCAAGTGTGGTGGCCGCCCGTGCCGGTGGCGACGATGTTCATGTTCCACGGCTTCTACGACCATATGGGCTTGTATCGCCATGTGGTGGACTGGGCGTTGGACCAGGGCTTCGTAGTGATCGCCTGCGATTTACCGGGGCACGGCCTGTCCAGCGGCGCGCGCGCCAGCATCGATGATTTTGCGGTGTATCAACAGGTGGTGCAGGCGCTGTTTGGCCAAGCCGAAGCACTGCAACTGCCGCAACCTTGGCACCTGTTCGGGCAAAGCACCGGCGGCGCGGTGGTGGTGGATCACGTGCTCAACCATGGCGTTGACAGCCCGGCCCAAGGCAAGACGTTCCTGCTCTCGCCACTGGTGCGGCCGCGTGCCTGGGGCTGGTCGCAGGTCAGCTATTACCTGTTGCGGCCATTCGTCAAAGGCATCGCGCGGCGGTTCAGCGAGAACACCCACGATCCCGCGTTCAAGCCCTTCCTTGAGGCCGACCCGCTGCAGCCGCGTCAACTGCCTACCGCCTGGGTGGGCGCCTTGGCGCGCTGGATCAAACGTATCGAAGCCGCACCGCGCAGCCCTCGGCGGCCGGTGATTGTGCAGGGGGAGGAAGATATGACGGTGGACTGGCAGCACAACTTGCAGGTGCTAAGGAGCAAGTTCGACCAGCCCGAGGTGTTGATGCTGCCGCGTGGCAGGCACCATTTGGCGAATGAGATACCGGAGATTCGCGAAGCGTATTTCACGTACCTCACCGATCACCTGAAGTAACTCAATCTAACAAATGAGGGAGGGGGCTTGCCCTCTCCCTCATTTGTTACTGCGTCAGGCTAGAGGTGCTTTGGCCGACCGCAAGGCCCGCGCGAATGGCTGCCAGCGCCGCCTGGTAATACGCCTTACCCTCCGGCGACTCCGCAAACGTAGCGAATTCTTCCAGCTCCGGGTCAGACAAATCCCGATAGACGTACAACAGCGTGTTGTTCAGATCTTTGTCGATCTGCTGCATCAGCCGCTCGCGTTGGCCATTCAACATGCCCTGGGCCTGACCACCGCCCAACAAACCGGGGATCATCTGGCTCAGACTGTCGGCCGCCACACCGGCAATCGCCAGGCTGACTTCCGCGCCGGCTTCACGGGCGGGCAGGGCCTGGGCCAGGTGGCCGATGATCAGGCTGCGGGTCGCGTCGGCTTGGATTTTCGGCAGGCCCTGGGCGTTTTTTGCCAACTGGTCGCGGCGCGTGGCGAGCAACTCAGCGGCGACAATCTTGCGGCCCAGGGGCGATTGGAAAAAGGCCAGGGCGGGCTTCGGGTCCGCCAGGTTCTTGCGCAATTGCGCCTCGGCGCGCTGGTCCATGGACTGCGCGGCAAAGCGTTTATTACTGTTGTCCACCAGCGCCTGGTACACCGCTGGCGGCAGGCTATTGCGGTAGCGTTGCTGGGCGGCACTGAGGGCGTCATTGAAATGTGCACGTTGTTCGGCCCAGCCGGCGACCTTGTACAACTGGTCATGGCCGTCTGCCCAGGCGGGCAAAACGCAGAACATCAGCAATGAAAAAAACAAACGACGCATATGGACTCCTGTCAGTCGGCCACTATTGTCCGTGTCGGGCGTAGGATTTGTCGAGAAGTCCTATCAGTCACCTGACTAAAGTGTATTCAGACGCTCGGCGGCTCTGTCGGATTCACAGGCGTATGGATACTATGCGCGCCATGCAAATACCCCTCGATCACCCTTTGCTGCAACGTATTGTCGACGACCTGGCCGAAAAGGGCTGGTCCCGGCAGGACGGCTTCCTACCCCAGGCTCTGACCCTGGAACTGGCGGCTGAGTGCCATAAACGTGCAGCCGAGGGTGAGTTGGCTCCGGCAGCGGTGGGACGCGGTCCGACCCAGGAGATTCGCGAAGGTATTCGCGGCGACCACATCCAGTGGCTGGAAGAGGGCGATGCGGCGGTCTGCGACACCTATATGGCGTTGATGGACAGCCTGCGCCTGGCCATGAACCGCAGTTTGTTCCTCGGCCTTGAGGATTTCGAAAGCCACTTTGCGCTGTACCCGCCGGGGGCGTTTTACCTCAAGCACCTGGACCGCTTCCGCGACGATGACCGGCGCATGGTCTCGGCGGTGATCTACTTGAACGACGCTTGGCTGCCCGAGCATGGCGGCCAGTTGCGCATGTACCTCAAGGACGGCGTCGAATACGATGTGGTGCCCACGGGCGGTTGCCTGGTGGTGTTCCTGTCGGGCGAAGTGCCCCACGAAGTCATGCCCGCTACGCGCGAACGCCTGTCCCTCACCGGCTGGTTTCGCCGGCGGGGCAACGAGCCGTTTTAAGCATGCAAAAGATTCTGATCAGCCGCTGTCTGCTTGGCCACAAGGTGCGCTACGACGGCGGGGCCAGCGGGCCATTCGACCTGTTGGCGGTGTGGCAGGCCGAGGGGCGTGTGGTTGCGATCTGCCCGGAAGTGTCGGGCGGGTTGCCGACGCCGCGCCCGGCCGCGGAGATTCCGGGCGGGCAGGGCGTGGATGTGTGGGAGGGCCGTGCCCAGGTGCTGACCGCCGAGGGCGAAGATTTCAGCGCCGCGTTCCTCGATGGCGCCCGCCAGGCATTGTCGCTGGTGCAGCGCCACAACATCCGCATCGCTGTGCTCAAGGCCAATAGCCCGTCGTGCGGTAACCTGCAGACCTACGACGGCACCTTCAGGGGCGTGAAGGTGGCAGGCGAAGGCGTCACCACGGCGCTGCTCAGGCAGCATGGGGTACAGGTGTTCAGCGAGCTGGAACTCCCCGAGGCCGCCGCCGCCCTGACCCAACTCTCAAGCCCTACCTAGATCAAAAATTGTGGGAGAGGGGCTGCTCCCGATAGCGGTGAATCAGTCAACCATGCAGTCGCTGACACTCCGCAATCGGGAGCAAGCCCCCTCCCACCGTTGATCTACTGTGCCTTGGCTACCGGTGTGTCGCCTTCAAGCCACTTCTGCGCCAATGCCTTTAATCGGCCATCCGCCTTCAAGCGTTGCAACGCCTTGTCCAGGCTCGCCTTGAACGCCGGATTACCCTTCTGGAACGGGATCGCCAGCTCAGGCTTCTCGTTGTAAGGCTCACTGAAATCGAACCGATCCTGCAGCTCGGCAGTCATAGCGATATGGTTGATGGCCACGTCGTACTTGCCGGTTTCCACCCC
>NZ_JBYVMD010000008.1:0-206614 GCF_058145955.1 Pseudomonas sp. A39 | reverse complement strand
CGCCAGGGTTTTTGCGGGGTGTTCTTGACCAGCACTTCGCTGCCGCCGACTGCTTTGCCCGGTGCCAATTCCATCTGGGCCTGGTTGGAGGGCAAGCGGTTCAGTTGGTCGACCATCTGCTCGATTTCGCGCAGGTTCAGCAGATCACCTGGTTTGCCTGGGAAGCTCATGGCGAGCTGGCGCTCGGTGATCCCGCTGCCCTCGGCGCCCTTCATGCCCTCCAGTCGGCCTTCCACCACTTGCACCTTGAGGTTGCCACTGCCGAGGTTTTGTTGCGGCAGGTAGGCGCGACTGGTGACCAGGCCCTTGGCCAGGTAGTGGTCGGTGATGACCTTGAGCAGATCATTGAGCTGCGGCACGCCAAGACATTGGCCGATGTAGGGCTTGATTAGGCTGGCGCGCTCGCCTTCGGACAGCGCGTCGGCGCCGCTGAGTTCGATGGTGTTGATGGCGAAACAGCGAGTGTCGGCGGGCGCTGCCGGCTTGGCTGGGGCGGCGGCTTTGCCGGGCAGGTCCTTGAGCTCTTCGAGGCGGCGCTGTTGCTCTTCGAGCAGGCGATCCTGGCGGTCACGGATCAGGTCGGTAACGCCTGGCGTGTCCTGCGGGGTTGCGCCTTGGGCCATCCCGGCCGTGCTCAGGCAAAAAAATGCGAACAGCAGGCAAAGCCTGGTCCGACGTACCGAACGCCACATTTTTAGATCCCTCTAGATAGCCTTGTGCCACTATTTGGCGCGATCTTATGGTGGCAATTTGATGGCGCCAATTAAATGTATGAATTTGTTTCAGCGCCGAAATCCTGATATTTGACGATAAGAAATTTAGTCTTTTTGCATCAGTCACTTACCCGATAAAACGACTCAACTCCCGTCTGCGTTGAGCGCAAAGCCATTTAGGGTACACAAGCCACGGTAGAAGCGAATGCCAGATTAAACGCCCGCCCTCTTCCCCAATGACCTTGCCTGGACCGGCAGAACTGCGGCACTCTTCCCGCTCTTAGCCACTTAAATGCCACTACCCAGGGAATGCTAATGCCAGGAATCAAGGATGTTGCCGTCGAGTTTGCCGCCTTTGTAGATAGCCTTAGTGCCGAGCGGGCGGAGCTCATCGACTCCATCGCCGCACTGAACAATGGCTTCGAAGGTTGGTTGAAACTGGAGTTCTACTTCTGGCTCATCAAGAACCGGAAATTGCGCGCCGCAATCGACGATAAACCCGATGACCGCGACGTGGGCATGGAATACAAAGTCGCGCTCGATCAGCGCCATGCCGCCATGGACCGGAAAACCAAACAGTGTGATTTGTGGGTGCGAAACCACGACGAAAACGGCTTCCACTTTATAGAACTCAAGGCGCCGTTCTTCAACAGCAACCACGGCAAGATGATACGTAGCGCGGCGGATGACCTGTGGTACATGTCGCGCCTCACAGGCGCCTACGAGCAAGTGGTGACCGGCAGCACCATCGCCGTAGGCATCGGTTTTACCGCTGAGCGATGGGCCGAGAAGGTAGAGTCTGTGCGGGCTTATTCTGAGAAAACGTCGAAGCCCGTTTCTGTCACGCTCGGCAGCCTGGGCAAGCACGAGACCGCCCACTGGGCAGCGCTGACCGTCGAGTACTGACGTTCTCCTTGGGCACCCACTCAATTCTCAATGATATAAATGGGGTTGGTTTGACTGTGATGCACGTGCAACGGTGCCAAACACAGGGTATTGCGCCCCATGCCCTTGGCTTCATAAAGAGCTGCATCCGCACGGGCAAGCAGGCTGGCCGTGGTGTCACCTTCAGTTGGCACCACGCAGCAAACCCCGATACTGATGCGCAATGAGATGCTTGCCTCACCAAACCGAGCCGGTGACTCAGCAACCGAAGCGCGCAACGCGTCCAGAACCGCCACAGCATCTTCGGGGCTGGTACCGGGAAGCAAGACCAGAAATTCCTCACCCCCATAACGGCCGATACTGTCGGATTCACGAATTCGCTGGGTGAGATGGTTGACGCAGTGGCAAATCACCTCATCACCCGCCAGGTGTCCATGCACATCATTGATCTGCTTGAAATGGTCGATGTCGACCATCGCCACCGCCAGGTAGGAAACGTCTCGACGCGCGCGCTCCAGCTCTTTGGAATACTGTTCGAGCACGGCTCTACGATTGAGAATACCGGTCAGCACGTCGCGTAACGCCAGGCGCTGGAGTAACGACTCACTGCGCTCTTTGGCGAGTAGCACAAGCCCGAGGGAAATCATCATCGCGGTGAACGTGCCGATACTGACCGAGATAGTCTGCTTAAGGTTACTGACGTCATAGCGCATTTCGGCAGCCCCTCCGCCGATGATGGCGACCACCCGCATACCCAGACCGATCAGGCTGATACTCGACCCAATGATCAACAGCATGCGCGCACGTCCCTGAGCAGGGATGTAGCGGCGCGTCCAATAGATGATCAACGCGCACTGCACCATCAACACAAGCGTGGCAGCGAGCATTCGCGGCTCCAGCGTGTCGATCAGGCTTGCCATTAATGCGAGCATCAATGCAGCAGGCGCAAAGATCCGCCACCAAGAGACGGGCAACTCAACGATCCGAAATACGCTGGCCCCGTAGAAGGCCAACGCTACCGCCAACAGTGTGTTCGCAGCCCCGTAGGTCAACCACAACGGGGCGTAGCCGTACAGGGTATATCCAACGTAAGCCAGGGCATGTGCTAACAAACCAAAGCCAATGGTCAGCAAGCCGTCACGCTGGTTGAACTGGCCGACCAATATCAGACAAAACGCCATGATCGTCGCCACTAAGGCGACGCAGGCAAAAAGCGTGGGGGTATGGGCAATCATAAAGTCTCACCAGGCGCTGTCAGGGGCTGCTCTCGTGGAGTCTAGTTGAGTAGGCCGTCAGTTTGTCGGCCACACGCTGATGCGCTCGTCACCCCGTTCGAGTAACGAAGTCAGATTCGCCGGGGGGCCATAAAGATAAACCGTGCGTACCCTATACCGCTGCACGACGATGGGTTTTCTAGCGATAGCCCCGTGCCTGCACGTCAAATAGGTCGGCATAACGTCCACTGGCAGCCATCAGCTGGCTATGACTGCCCTCCTCCAGAATCTGCCCGCGTTCCAATACGATAATGTGATCCGCACTGCGCACACTGGAAAAGCGGTGGGAAATCAACAGGGTCATGCGGCCCTTGGCGTGCTCACGGAAGTGCTCGAACACTGCCGCTTCAGCCCCGGCATCCAGCGCGGAGGTCGGCTCATCGAGGATCAGCAAGTCGGCGTCCTGACGCATGTAGGCCCGCGACAAGGCAACTTTCTGCCACTGCCCACCGGACAGTTCCTGGCCGCCGAACCAGCGTCCCAGCTGGGTTGAATAGGTTTGGCTCAAGCGCTCGATAAATTCGGCCGCGACCCCTTGAGTAGCCGCGCTGCGCCAGCGTGCCTGGTCGTGCAGGGCATCGACGTCGCCGACGCCGAGGTTTTCACCCACGGTCATCTGATAGCGGATGTAGTCCTGGAAAATCACCCCGATGCGCTGGCGCAGGGTGTGTTCATCCCACTCCTGCAGGTCGCTGCCATCCAGCAGGATGCGGCCTTCATCCGGGGTATACAGACGGGTCAGCAGTTTGATCAAACTGGTCTTGCCGGAGCCGTTTTCACCCACCAGCGCCAGGCTTTTGCCGGGTGCCAAGTGCAGGTTGATATTGCGCAGCGCTGCAGAGGCGGCGCCTGGGTAGGTAAACCCCACTTGCTCGCAGCGCAGGCCATCGCCAGGGCGCACGCCCTGGGTGAGCCGGCCGCGCGGGGTGATCACGGGGGTTTCAAGGTATTCATACAGGTCCGAGAGGAACAAGCTGTCGTCGTACAGCCCGGCAATAGCGCTGAGGCTGGCGGTGATTGCGCTTTGTCCCTGCTTGAAGAGCACGATGTACATGGTCATTTGGCCCAGGCTCGTCTGGCCACGCACGGTGTCGAGTACCACCCAAGCGTAAGCCAGGTAAAACGCTGCGGTACCCAGCAGGCCCAATGCAAACCCCCACGCGTCACGGCGCACCGTTAATTGGCGGTCTTCCGTATACAAGCGCTGGGCGTTGTCGCGATAGCGCTGCAGGAACAGCGGTGCCAGGCCGAACAGCTTGACCTCCTTGGCATGGGCCTCGTGGGAGAGCAAGGACTCAAGGTAGTTCTGCTGACGCGTCTCCGGCGCCCGTCGGTGAAACAGGCGGAACGCATTGCCCGAAAAATGCGTCTCGGCGAAGAACACGGGTAATGCGCCGACCACCAGGATCAACAAGGCCCAGGGAGAGAAATGCACCAGCAGCACGGCAAAGCTGACCAGCGAGATGAGGTTCTGCACCAACCCCAGTCCTTTAGTCACCAGGCTCAGCGGCCGCGTCGAAGCACCCTGGCGCACACGCACCAGTTTGTCGTAGAACTCGGCGTCTTCAAATTGCAGCAGCGAAAGGGTCTGGGCTTTCTCCAGGACCATCAGGTTGACCTTGACGCCTAACCTCACCCGCAACAGCGACTGCTGCATCGACAACGCCCGTTGCGCGGCCGCCAACAACGCCAGCACGCCGGCCTCAGCCAACACGTAGCGCATCACTGGCCACACCGGTGCCTGGCTGCCGGCCGCGTGAACCTGCATGGCGTCGACCACGCCGTCAACAATGCGCTGTCCTATCCAGGCGGCCAATGCGGGCAGCAGCCCGGCGACGATCGTCGCCAGCAACAGCCCCAAGAACAGTGGCCGTGAGGTTTCCCACACCAGTCCCAGTGCCCTGCGCGCCTGGATAGAAAACGCGCCCAATCGATTGAACAGCACCATGAATGGCATGGACTCCTTGAGGGGGGGTGAAATCAGGCCGGATGGCCGAGTGTGAGAGGCGCCTGCGGATCACTGCTGCATTCGCTGCAAGGTCCAGGGTACAGGCGCGCCTGCATTACGCGCAGATTATGACAGGCCGCGACACCAGAACGACGAGCATTCATGCTCGACTGCGCAAAGTCTTCCTGGATACTGCGACGTCCTCCGGCAGGCTGGCCTGGTTCAGACCGGCCCGTAATTGCTCCTGACTGAGGACGACGAACGCGAACGGCTTTCCCGTCAACGCAGTCGCCGCCTCAGCCCGCTCCGCGCCAGTGACGGTTCTCGGGCCCGTCGCTGAGTAAATGGCGCCGACATGACCCTCCTGGGCCAATACGCCCGCCGCCGTTGCGGCAACATCGTCTCGCGAGACATAGGACAAACGACTTTCACCCAGGCCGGTGAGCATTCCGGTACCGGCCAGCATCCGGGCTTCCTGAGCGAACGCTTCTGGTAGCCTTCGCGACCGTCCCACCCCAGGTTGATTACGAGCTGACTGCCCTTGGCCACTCGCTCAAACCTCAGCTGGAGCTGCTTGCCGAGTGGGCGCGGGTCAATCAGGCGACTATCGAACAAGCACGCATCACCTTCGACCAGCGGAGCTGACTGGCCTCTCGATGACGACCGCTGTCCTCAACCGGCAAGACGCGTGGAGAGAAAGTCCAGCAACGTCTTGAGGGCGTTCGGCATACGCTGGCGTGACAGGTAAACGGCATGGATGCCGATGGGTTTGATGCGATATTCAGGAAACAGTCGAATCAGGCGCCCCTCCTTGATGGCCTGCTCGGAAGCGAAATGCGGGAGCATCGACACACCTGTTCCGCTCAGCGCAGCACGCACGATGATCGACGCCTCGTTAGTGCTGAAGCTGCCAGTGACCGGCACCGAGACGTTCTCACCGTCAACGATGAAATGCCAAAGGCTACGTCCGTAATACGCGTAGGTCAGGCAGTTGTGGACGGCCAGGTCTCTCACGTCGCCCGGTACGCCATGGCGCTGGAGATAGGCCGGGCTGGCACAGATGAACGAATCCACCTCGCCGAGCTTCTTCGCGATCACCCCCGGATCAAGGTTGTCAGTCACCCTGATCGCCAGGTCAATGCCCTCTTGCGCAAGATTGGTCATGCCATCGGCAATCTGCAAGTCGATGGCGACAGCCGGGTACAGCTGGAGAAACTCCATCAGCAGATCCGTCAGGCAATACTCGGCAAAAATCGACGGTGCAGTGACCCTGAGCAGTCCCTTGGGCGCACTCTCGGCTTGCGACCCCAGCACCTTGACGTCGGTCGATAGCGCCACCAGTTCCTTGCAAAGGGGCAGCAGTTGTTCGCCCGCGGCGGTCAGGCTGAGTTTGCGTGTGGTCCTGTGCAGCAGCCGTATCTCGGCCCATTCCTCCATCAACCCGATGTAACGCGTGGCCATCGCCCTGGACATCCCCAGGTGCGTGGCGGCCGCCGAAATGCTTCCCCTGGCGACGGTCTCAAGAAAGACTTTTGCCGCAGTCAACCGGTCCATATGCGCGCTCTGTGCAACAAAGCGTCAACTATAGCCCTGCATATCTTCATCCGCTAAGCGAATACGGTAGCAACCAACTGATTCCGTCTATTCCTGAACCGGAGAATTTTGCATGTCCGACGCCAACGGCAAGACCCTGCGTTTGCTGTTTCCACAATGGCAAGGTGGCAACAACCCGCCCTATCACTTCGGCGCCCAGCTTCTGTCCTGGCTGGCGCCTGAACACCTCGGCCCGGTCGAAGAGGTTCCTGTGAATCTCCCTGACGGCTCAACACTTGCGCCGGAAGGCGGGATCATCGGCCGAAGCGCGTTGCTGCGCCAGTTGTACGCTGCGCGTGCGCTGATCGACAAGCATCAACCGGATCGCCTTGTTGTTCTGGGCGGCGACTGCCTGGTGGACCTGGCGCCGTTTGCCTACCTGAACGAGCGTTATGACGCAGACCTGGCCATTCTCTGGGTGGATGCTCACCCGGACATTCTGACGCCCAACGACTTTCAGCACGCCCACGCGATGGTGCTGGGCAACCTATTGGGCGAAGGAGACCCTGATTTCCTGAAAGCCGTGAAGCGTCCAATCAAACCCGCCAATGTGATGTACGCAGGCCTGCAAGCAACGATGGACGTTGAAACCGCAATGATCGCCAGGCTGGGCCTGTCGAGTGCAAGTCCTGGCGAACTGGCGTGTTCCAGCGAGCCCGTCTTGCAATGGCTTAAATCGACAGGAGCGAAGCATCTGGCGATCCACTTCGACCTGGACGTGCTGGACCCGACGCTGTTTCGTTCATTACTGTTCGCCAACCCTGACGTTCCTGCCAGCACATGGGACGGCATCGCTCAGGGAAAAATGACCACGGCGCAGGTTGTTCGCCTCCTCGGGGATGTGGCAAACGTCATCGATGTGGTCGGAATCGGTATTGCCGAACACCTGCCGTGGGACGCGTTGGCACTAAAAAACATGCTGACCAAACTGCCGCTGATTGGCCAGCCAGAAACGCAACTTAGCGTTTCACCGGCGCATCGAAGCTGACCGCTGACAGGCATTGACCGGTGGTATCCGTCCGCGCCAGGGCTGGGCGCGCTCCAGCTGCGCGGCGAGTGCAAACAAGGTGCTTTCCTCACCAAAACGACCGGCAAAATGCGCCCCCATCGGCAGGCCTGCCGCGCTCCAGTAAAGCGGCACCGACATTGCCGGTTGCCCACTGGCGTTGAACAGTGCGGTGAATGGCGAATAGCTGTGAAACCGCTCAATCAGCTCATCGAGGCTCAAGCGATCGTCTTGCAGGTCCAGCTCACCGATCGGTGCCGGCTCACGCGCCAGGGTCGGCGTGAGGATCAGGTCGTAATCCTGCATGAACACCGCCAATTGCCGACCCAAGGCATGAATCCCCTCCACCGCCCCGGCGTACTGCGCACCGCTGACATCGCCTTTGCTGCGCAAAATGATGCGGGTACGGGCTTCAAGCTCCTCAGGCTGTACCGCGAAACCGCGCATCTGTCCCAGGACGTCGAGATAGTGGCGAGTACTTGCACCGATGATGGTGAAGACCTGGTCGAGAAACGCCGGCATCGCGACGGGCAAGCTGACCGGTTCAACGGGGTGCCCCAAGGATTGGCACAAGCGGGCGGCCTGGCGCACCGCTTCCAGACTTTCGCGGGAGGTCGGCCAAGGCTCGAGTTGCTCAACCAGCGCGATACGCAGAGGCCGGGGGTCACGCTGCAGTGCCGTGACATAAGGCTGCACCTGCTGCGGCGCGGCGTACGGCGCACCCAGGTCGATCCCGGCGGTGGCGTCCAGCAGCACAGCGCTGTCGCGTACCGACAGGGTAATGGCATGGGGGGTGCCCATCCCGGCCCAGCCTTCGCCGACCATCGGCCCGGATGGCAACAGCCCACGGCTGGGCTTGAGACCAAACACGCCACAGCAGGAGGCTGGCACACGCAAGGAGCCGCCGCCATCGTTGCCATGGGCAAACGGCACCACGCGTGCCGCCACCAAGGCTGCCGCGCCGCCGCTGGACCCACCGGCACTGTGGTCGACATTCCAGGGGTTGCGGGTGGCGCCAAAGCGGTTGGACTCGGTGGAGTACGACGTACCGAACTCGGGTGACGTACTGGTGCCGAGAATCACGCAACCGGCCCGGCGGATACGGTTCACGTGTTCGGCGTCAAAGTCTGCGCGAAAGCCTCCCAGCGCGTGCGAGCCATTGGTCATCGCCGCGCCGTTGACCGGTGAAAACAGGTCCTTGATCAAGGTCGGCACCCCGGCAAACACCCCGCGACCGGGGCGCGATGCGAGGGCGGCCTCGCGGGCGGATTCGTACAGCCGCTCGGCGACCGCGTTGAGATGCGGTTCGACCAGTTCAATGCGATCAATCACCGCCTCCAACAGCTCGCCCGGTTGCACCTCACCGCGCTTGATCCACTCGGCCAGGCCGGTGGCGTCTTCACTGTCCAGCAGGTTCTGGATGTCCATCTTCATTTCCTCTCTTACGAATGACTTGAACCGAGTGTCTGGGTCAGTGCTTTGCGCCGTGCCTGCAGGCCTGCCAGCGCCCATGCCAGGGCCGAGGCAAAACTGGCGAATGCCAGCCATTGGATGGCGTGACGCAGATCACCCGAGTAAACGCTGAGCACGGCCACCACCAGCGGGCTGACAAATTGGCCGAAGTACAAAAACGCGGTGAACCCGCCGAGGCCGCGCCCTCGGTTTTTGGCGTTAAGGGCATTCATCACCGGCGCCATCGCATTGGGCACCAGCAGTCCCGCGCCCACGCCGTGAATCAGCACCGCTACCAGCACCGCGTTGTAGCTTTGCCCCCGCATCAGCAGCCATAACCCCAGGCCCAGCAGGCTCAGCAACATCGCATTGCACCCAGCGATGCCGACACGGCGGCGCAGCAGCGGCCAGGCCAACGAACCGACCAAGGTCGCCAGCAGCCCCAGGCCCGCCGACAGCCCGATCATCGTGCTCGACGTCACCCCAAGGCTCACCAGCAGAATCGGCGCCTGGATCGGCACGACAAAACTCAGGACCATGCCGCTGAGGATCAGCAGGTAACCGACCACCAAAGGCAGCATCGCCACCCTGCCCTGCTCAGGCGTCTCGACCAACCGCCGAATGGCCGCAGGCTCCCACAGCACCTTGATCATCACCGGTACCAACAGCAGCGGCAGCAGGTACAACAGGAAGGGCAGGCGCCAGGAGTGCTCGCCCAACGCCCCGCCCACCACGAAGAACAACGAGCCCACCAGGCCGATAGTCACCACCTGCCGATTGATGTACCGCAGCCGCTCTTCGCCGTGCCAATAGTCGGCAATCAGCGTGGCGCAGCAGGTCATCACCGCCGCCTCCGCCGCGCCGAACAACAGGCGTACGCCGACGATGGCCGGCAAGTTATCCAGCAGTGCCGGGATGGCCCCGAGCACGGCATACAACAGCGTGGCGATCACCAGCAAGGCCTTGCGCCCGACCCGGTCGGCCAACCAGCCGGCCAGGGGCGCGCACAGTGCAATCGCCAGGGCCGGCCCGGTGACGGCCAAGGGCACCAGCAGGTCGGCGCGGGGCTCCAGCGGGCCGAACTCGGCCCCCAGCTTGGGCAGGATCGGCGCCACCATGACGGCGCCCATGATGGTCAGGCTGCTGCCCAGCATCAGCACCAGCCCTTCACGTCGCCCGGTGGCTTGCCGTGGAGATAAGGAATCGGAATGTGACGAGTTCATGCGCAGCCCCCTAGAAACTTTGCGAAATACGCAGCGCCACGGTGTAACCCTCGGCACGGTTGCGGGCATCGGTTTCCTTGTAGGCATGCAGCCACACGGGAGGCAGACCGGGCTTGAAGTAACTCACTGCCGGCCCGATGGCCAGCACCCGCGCACGGTTGCCCGATTGCAGCCCGGGCGCATCGTCATCGGTGAACTGGCGGTAGTAGTAACCCCCCAGGCCCAAGGTCCACGGCCCCACGTGCTGACCCACGGCAAACTCGTGCCGGTACTCGACACCGTTCTTGTAGTCGGTCGCGGGGTTGCGGGTATTGACGTCGACCTCAACGCTTGAGGAAACCTCAAAGCCGCCGTCGGTGATGTAGGTCGCGTTGACGATTGGCGAAAACGTCCAATGGTTGAGCCCCGGCGAAATCAACCGATTCTTGTCGTAGTCACCGGTGGGCGCCTGGATCTGCAACTGCGTGTTGATGAACAGATTCGGCGACAGGTTCCACTGCAGGATCACCGGCAGCAATTGCACGTCCGCCATGCGAAACGGATCAGCCTCCAGGTTCAGCGGCCCGACCGGCGTCGGCACCTTGACGGAGGCGTCCATCTTGAAAAACGGTACCACCGTGCCGAACCCGTATTGGGCGCCCAGCACGGTGTAATCCGTCATGCGCATGTAGGCGACGCCAATGGACAACACATCCAGTGAGAAGTGGTTGTCAACTGAGCGGCCGTGACGGTCCTTCTGCACGTTGGCGGAGTAAAACGCCGTTCGCAGCCCCAGCGTCCCGAACGGTGTGGCTGGCGGCATCATGCCCGCGCCAAAATCGTACACACCAACAGCGGTCGTCGGCGCACCGTTCTCGGTGCCGTGCACGCTGGCGCAGCAACCCAGCAGCCCCAGGGTAAACAGCGTCGTCCGTGCGACGCGTGCATTATTGTTATCAATCATCGAATGCCCCTCCCATCAAGTGGTGTGGGCCATCCTAGTAAGCGCCAGCGTATGCCGGTTATCCGTTTTCAGCAGAGTTGAGTGCGACGCAGGGTCTGTGATGGGCTTTCGCCAAACATGGTGCGGTAATCGCTCGAGAACCGACTCAAATGCCAGAACCCCCAACGCGCCGCCACTTCTTGTACGCCATGGGATTGGGTGCGGGTTCGCAGTTCGCGGCGCACCGCATTGAGGCGCAGCGCACGCAGATAGGCCACCGGGTTGATGCCCAGGGTTTCCTGGAAACAGTACTGAAGTTTGCGCCGGCTGGCGCCGATGTGGTTGCACAGGTCGAGGATCGACAGCGGTTCGTCGAGGTGGCTCAACGCATATTCGCGCGCCCGGTCGACCATCCTTTTGCGCGCCGTCGGGTTAAGGGGCGGCGCCTGGTCCGGCGCGATCAACTCCAGCACGTGCAGCATCACCGCATCCCGTATGCCGCGCCGGATCGAGTCATGCCCCAGCACGGCATCACGGCCCTGGTCGCAACCCGCCAGCGCATCGAACAACCCTGCGAGTTCACGTTGCACAGATGAATCGCCCAAGCGGTAACACTTGGGAAGATCGGTAATTCGAAACTCACTGCCCTGACGCTCCAGGACGTGTGCCAGTGCGTGTTCTTCAATGGCCACACTGAGCAAATCCAAGTGCTGTGGCGTGTGCAGCTCGGGAAGGTTTTCACCGTGGGCCACCAACAGGCTGGGCGCATGGATCGGGTGACCCGAGCAATACACCGGGCCGTCGGCACTCAAGGGAAGGCTGAAGGTGATGGCGCCTTTCCAGGCTGCGCCACTCTTGATCATGGCCTGATTAGAGCGGTCGCGCACCAGTTGCATCCAGCCCGAGCGGAACTCCACCAGCTCACCTTCAAACGCGCCCGGCGATAACTGATCGTAGCGAACCTGCCAGCCGCCCATATTGCGTGCGTGTTCATCGATGTCGCTGGTCAGAAAACGCTGGAGGGGTAACGCCGGTGGAAGCACCACCGAGGCCGCAGGCATCCGCACATTATTATTGTTCATCGACCCAACCTTTTTCAGTTCCAAGGCTTACAGGTCAGATCGCACGCAAGTTCCATTCCGGACCTGGGGCGGGTCGTGTATTTGTGCCGAAATTGGATAGTAAAGATTGGCCAGCGCAATGCCCTCGCCGGACAAATACGTTCACCTATTAACTAAAATATCGTGCATTCAAGGCTTGATATTTTTCAGCTCGTTCAGCAACGCCAACAGTTGCTCCATTTTCTCGGCGCCAAACTGTTCTTCGATTTTCTGGTAGTTGCTTTCCATGCCTGCGCTCATGGAGACGAAGCATTGCTGGCCGCGCTCGGTGAGGCCCACGAACACCCGGCGCTGATCCTGGCTGGACTTCTGCCGCCGCACCAGGCCGTCACGCTCCAGGCGCGTCAACACACCGGTCATGCTCGGCTTCAGGATGCAGGCCTGCAAAGCCAGTTGATGGCTTTCGAGTTCACCCCGCTCGCGCAGGATCCGAATGACCCGCCACTGTTGTTCAGTCAGTTCATGCTTGTTCAGGGCCGGACGGAAGAAGGCCATTGCGGCCTCACGGGCTTGCAGCAGGGTCAGGGTCAGCGAAGGTCTTGGGTTGGCCATGAACGGCACCCCTTGAATGGGCGAGTTGGCAGCTTAGTGTCGCCGGCCAGCGGCTGCAAGCGGCGTGGGCGCGATGAAAAGTACAAGCGGTTCTGTGTAAAAGCCATTCTGTCGCGCCACTGCGATGCGCATGATGATCCGCACACGATCAACAAGACCAAGGTGCGAAGCCGCCATGCCTGGCTCAACGCAACCCCGATTGGCGCTGGCGGTACTCCCCCGGCGTGAGCTGCGCGTAACGCTGGAAAAACCGGCTGAAATAGGCCGGGTCCTTGAACCCCAACTGGTAGCAGATTTCGTTGGCCGAGCTGCCCGTAAACAGCAGCAGGCGCTTGGCCTCTTGCATCAGGCGTTCGAGGATCAGGCGCTTGGACGGCAGGTCGGCGATGCGGCGGCACACGTCATTAAGCCGTGCCTCGGTCACCCCGATGCCTTGGGCGTAACGCGACAACGGCCAGTGCTGCTGGTAGTGCGCTTCGATCAGCTCATTGAAACGGTGGAAGATTTTCAAGTCCTCGTGGCGGGCAGGCGTGGCTTTCAGCGAATGGGAACACAGCCGCAACAGGCTGATCATGATCAACCGCGTCAGGCTGTCCAGGGCCGCACTGCGCCCCGAGCGCTGGGCTTTCATCTCATCGCTCAGCGACTCAAACAGAACGTCCAACCGGCGGATATCGCCTGCGTATTGCGGCCCCAACTGCGCCAGGGCCACACACGCGGCGGGCAATTGCGCCCCCGTCGGCGCCAGGCTGGCGTCGGCTTCGATCAGTTGCCACACCAATTGCTGACGCACCGTCAGCACGTGCCCGTCGCTGTCCGGCTCGGTCACGAAGGAATGCGCGACCGTGGGTGGCGTGAGGAAGAACATCGGTCCCGATTCGACGTACTGCTGGTCGTCCAAGTACACGCGCACAGTGCCGCTTTTCACGTAGTGAACCTGGAAAAACCGGTCGTGCCGATGCACCGGCATGTTACGGCCGAAAAAATCCGCCAGGTTGGCCAACTGGTCGTAATGCACTTCGGCATCGCTGTAGCGCTGGTCGTAGACCTGGCCAATGTTGATGTTCGGAATGGGTTGACGGTCGCTCATCGCACGCTACTCGTTTTTAGTGTGATTGCCGCCGTGCAGCGGCTCTCATCCTGCACCGATTCGGTCGGCACAACCACCGAAGAAACAGTCTGTCACGCTTGACGATAGTTAACATCTTAATTATAACGGTTAACACATTAACTAAATCCAGGGCCTCCATGGACCTGCCAGGAGAATGCATGAGCCGCGCCTTGCATGACGTCGCGACGGGCACCCTTTTCGGTGTCGCGCTGAACTACCAGGGGTTGCTCAAGCAGCACCTCGCCGAATTCGAAGCGCCGCCGTATCGGAAGCCGCCGGTCAAACCGGTGCTGTTCATCAAGACGCCCAACACGCGTAACCAAAACGGTGGCGATGTCGTGCACCCTGGCCAGGGCGAACGCCTGCAGCCTGGGCCGGCATTGGCGGTGGTGATGGGCAAGGACGCCAGCCGCGTCAGTGCAGCCGACGCCCTCGACTACGTGGCCGGCTTTACCCTCATCAACGAGTTCAGCCTGCCGGAAGACAGCTACTACCGCCCCGCCGTCAAAGCCAAATGCCGCGATGGTTTCTGCGCCATCGGGCCGGATCTGGTGCCGACCGCACAGATGGATGACCTGCACAGCCTGGCGATCACGCTGTACGTCAACGGCGAGATCCGCCAGCAAAACACCACGGCCAACTTCGTCCGCACCATTCCATTGCTGATCGCCGAGATCAGCGAATTCATGACCCTGCACGCGGGCGACGTGCTGATCACCGGCACTCCCGAAGGCCGGGTGGATGTGCAGCCTGGCGATACCGTGGAGGTCGAGATCAGTGGCCTGGGCCGCCTGGTCAATCACATCAAGGCAGAGGAGCTCTCATGAAACACGCCCGTATTCGCTTTGAAGGTGAAGTCCATTCGGTACAGGTCGAAGCTGAAAACGCCGTACGCCTGGCTGACGGCCGCCTGCTGGCCGAAGACCAGGTGCAATGGTTGCCGCCGGCCACCGGTAACATGTTCGCCCTGGGCCTGAACTACGCCGACCACGCTGCCGAACTGGCCTTCACGCCGCCGACCGAACCGCTGGCTTTCATCAAATCCGTGGGGACGTACACCGGCCACAACCAAGAGACCTGGCGCCCGGATAACGTCGCCTACATGCACTACGAGTGCGAGCTGGTGGCCGTCATCGGCAAGCCGGCGCGCAACGTCAAGCGCGAAGACGCGCTGGATTACTTGGCGGGTTACACCGTGTGCAACGACTACGCCATTCGCGACTACCTGGAAAATTACTACCGCCCCAACCTGCGCGTGAAAAACCGCGACGCCACCACACCTGTCGGCCCGTGGATCGTCGATGTAGCCGATGTACCGGACCCAGGCAACCTGACACTGCGCACCTGGATCAACGGTGAACTGCGCCAGGAAGGCAGCACCCAGGACATGATTTTCGACATTCCCTACCTGATCGAATACCTGTCCAGCTTCATGACCTTGCAGCCCGGCGACATGATCGCCACCGGCACGCCCGAAGGCCTGGCCGACGTCGTACCTGGTGATGAAGTGATTGTGGAAGTCGAAGGCGTGGGCCGCCTGGTTAACCGAATTGTCAGCGAAACGGCGTTCTTCAACGCCCGTAAAGAGGCTTGAGCAGCATGATCAAACATTGGATCAACGGCCGTGAGGTCGACAGCAAAGACGTGTTCGTCAACTACAACCCGGCCACCGGTGAAGCCATCGGTGAAGTGGCCAGCGGCGGTGCCGAGGAAGTCGCGCAAGCCGTGGCGGCCGCCAAGGAAGCCTTCCCCAAGTGGGCAGGCACACCGGCCAAGGAACGTGCACGTTTGATGCGCAAGCTCGGTGAACTGATCGAACAGAACGTGCCGCACCTGGCCGAGCTGGAAACCCTCGACACCGGCCTGCCGATTCACCAGACCAAAAACGTGTTGATTCCACGGGCGTCGCACAACTTCGATTTTTTCGCTGAAGTCTGCACGCGCATGGACGGCCACAGCTACCCGGTCGATGACCAGATGCTCAACTACACCCTCTACCAACCGGTGGGTGTCTGCGCGCTGGTGTCGCCCTGGAACGTGCCGTTCATGACCGCCACCTGGAAGACCGCACCGTGCCTGGCGCTGGGCAATACCGCCGTGCTGAAGATGTCCGAGCTGTCACCGCTGACCGCCAACGAGCTGGGCCGGCTGGCCGTCGAAGCCGGCATTCCCAACGGCGTGTTGAACGTGATCCAGGGCTACGGCGCGACCGCCGGTGACGCCTTGGTGCGTCACCCCGATGTGCGCGCGATTTCCTTTACCGGCGGCACCGCCACCGGCAAGAAAATCATGCAGACCGCCGGCCTGAAAAAATACTCCATGGAACTGGGCGGCAAGTCGCCAGTGCTGATCTTCGAGGACGCCGACCTGGAACGCGCCCTCGACGCTGCGCTGTTCACCATCTTCTCGCTCAACGGCGAACGCTGCACCGCCGGGAGCCGGATCTTCATCCAGGAAAGCGTGTACCCACAGTTCGTCGCCGAGTTTGCCGCTCGCGCCAAACGCCTGATCGTCGGCGACCCGCAAGACCCGAAAACTCAGGTCGGCTCGATGATTACCCAGGCCCATTACGACAAGGTCACAGGTTACATCAAGATTGGTCTCGAAGAAGGCGCTACCCTGCTCGCCGGTGGCTTGGAGCGCCCGGCCAATCTGGCGGCGCACTTGAGCAAAGGCCAGTTTATCCAGCCAACGGTGTTTGCTGACGTGAACAACACCATGCGTATTGCCCAGGAAGAAATCTTCGGCCCGGTGGTGTGCCTGATTCCGTTCAAGGATGAAGCCGAAGCCCTGCAACTGGCCAACGCCACCGAGTATGGCCTGGCGTCCTATATCTGGACCCAGGACATCGGCAAGGCGCATCGTCTGGCCTATGGCATCGAAGCGGGCATGGTGTTTATCAACAGCCAGAACGTGCGCGATCTGCGCCAGCCGTTCGGCGGTGTGAAAGGCTCAGGCACGGGCCGTGAAGGTGGCCAGTACAGTTTCGAAGTGTTCGCCGAAATCAAAAACGTGTGCATCTCGATGGGCAGCCATCACATTCCACGCTGGGGCGTCTGAGCGACACCAGAAGCCCCTAAGACAACAACAATAATTTCAGGAGAATCATCATGGGCGAAGTCGTCCTGGCGGCGAAAATCTGCCACGTACCCTCGATGTATTTGTCGGAGCTTCCCGGTAAACACCATGGTTGCCGTGAAGCGGCGATTGCCGGTCACAAAGAGATCGGCCGTCGCGCCCGCGAGCTGGGGGCCGATACCGCCGTGGTGTTCGACGTGCACTGGCTGGTCAACAGCGCCTACCACGTCAACAGCGGCGAGCACTTCAAAGGCATCTACACCAGCAATGAACTGCCGCACTTCATCAAGAACATGGAATACGAGTACCCAGGTTGCCCCGAACTGGGTGAGCTGATCGCGGCCGAAGCCAACGCCGCCGACGTGCGCACGCTGGCCCACAATATCCCGAGCCTGGAGCTGGAATACGGCACCTTGGTGCCGATGCGCTACATGCACATGGGCGTACCCGACGAGCAAAGATTCAACGTGGTGTCGGTGGCCGCCTGGTGCGCCTGGCATCGCCTGCAAGACAGCTTCAGCTTCGGCGCCGCTGTGCGCCGGGCGATCGAGAAAAGCGACCGCAAAGTCGTGGTGCTGGCCTCGGGTTCGCTGTCGCACCGTTTCTCCGACGACCGCAATGCTGAAGCCAATATCCATAACTGGACCCGCGAATTCGACAAGCAGGTCGACCTGCATGTGGTGGAACTGTGGCGCCAGGGCCGCTGGAAAGAGTTCTGCGCCATGCTGCCGGACTACGCCGAGCATTGCTTCGGCGAAGGCAAGATGCATGACACCGCCATGCTCCTGGGGTTGCTCGGCGGACCGGACTACGACAAGCCGGCCGAGATCATCACGCAACCCTTCGGCAGCTCGGGCACCGGCCAGATCAACGCCATTTTCCCTGTTTGAGCGCATGGCCGCCCGGTATCCCCGTGCGGCCTCAAGGAGCCCCTCATGCCCCACTTTATCGTTGAGTACACCGACAACATCGAACAGCAAGCCGACCTGCCTGGCCTGTTCGAAACAGTCCACGCCACCCTGGGCGACAGCGGCGTGTTTCCCCTGGGTGGCATCCGCAGCCGTGGCGTGCGCCTCGACACCTGGCGCATGGCCGATGGCAAGCACGACTACGCCTTCGTGCACATGACGTTGAAGGTCGGGCATGGTCGCGACCTGGCAACCCGCCAGAAGGTCGCCGAACAACTCTTCGCGGTGATCACCCAGCACTTCGCCGCGCTGCAGGACCAGCGGCTGCTGGCGTTGTCGTTTGAAATGATCGAGCTGCACGAGCAGCTCAACTTCAAGCAAAACAACGTGCACGCCTTCCTCAAGGCGCAGGTGGGCTGACACACCCACCCGCTCGTTCCATCGGCCTCTCAGACAAAAAGTATAAAACCATGAGCTCAGCCAATACCGCCGACACCCTCGGCACCGACGTCCGTGACCAAACCCACAGCACCGTGACTTGGCGGCTGATGCCGCTGCTGCTGATCTGCTACCTCTTTGCCCACCTCGACCGCATCAACATCGGCTTCGCCAAAATGCAGATGAGCGCCGACCTCAACTTCAGCGACACGGTCTACGGTTTCGGCGCCGGCCTGTTCTTCGTGGCCTACGCGCTGTTTGGCGTGCCCAGCAACATGGCCTTGGACCGCGTGGGCCCCCGGCGCTGGATTGCCACGTTGATGGTGGTGTGGGGGGCGTTGTCGACGTGCATGTTCCTGATCGACAGCGCCATGGGCTTCTATGTGCTGCGCTTTTTGCTCGGTGTGGCCGAGGCCGGTTTCTTCCCAGGCATCCTGGTATTTTTGAACCGTTGGTACCCGGCCGGTCGGCGCGCGCAAGTCACCGCCCTGTTTGCCATCGCCGTGCCGATGGCCGGGGTCATCGGCGGGCCGCTCTCCGGCGGCATCCTGGAACACTTTCATGACCTGGGCGGTTTGCGCGGCTGGCAATGGATGTTTGTCATTGAAGGCGCCCCCGTGATTCTGCTTGGGCTGGTGGTGCTCAAGTGTCTGCCGGACAGCTTCGAAACGGTGAAGTGGCTGACGCCCGTGCAAAAGCAACAACTGCGCGAGCAGCTGGACCAGGAAGAACACCGCAAATCCATCACCTCGTTCTCGGCCATTCTCCGTAACCCGCAAGTGTGGCTGCTGGTGGCGGTGTATTTCGCGGTAATGCTGGCGGTCAACACCCTGGCGTTCTGGATGCCGACACTGATCCATGGCGCCGGCATCGGCAGTGACGGCAAGGTAGGGCTGCTCAGTGCGGTGCCCTACCTGGCCGGTTGTTTCTTCATGCTCGGCTGCGGACGATCGTCCGACCGCCGCCGCGAACGCCGCTGGCACCTTTGCGTGCCCTTGCTGATGTCGGCGGCCGGTATTGCCATCGCCGGGCTCGCCCCCGCCGACCCGGCCCTAGTGCTGGGCGGCCTGATCATCGCCGGCATGGGTGCCAGCGCGGCGTTGCCGATGTTCTGGCAGTTGCCGCCGGCGTTCCTGTCCAACCACACCCAAGCTGCCGGCATCGCTTTGATCAGTTCCTTCGGCAGCATCGCCTCGTTCTTTGCGCCGTACTTGATCGGCTGGATGCGCGACACCACCCAGAGCGCCAGCCTGGCGCTTTACGTGCTGGCGCTGCTCATTGCACTCGGTGGCTTGCTGGTGCTGCGCACCCAGGCGGCCATCGTCAACCCTCAGTAAGAGTACCCTTGCCATGCTTGATCAACACCTCATTCAGCAAGCCGCCGCCCACCTCGACCAGGCTGAACGCTCACGCGAGCAGGTGCGTCAGTTTTCCCTGGATCACCCAGAAATCACTATCGAAGACGCCTATGCCATTCAACGCGCCTGGGTAGCGCAGAAAATCAAGGATGGGCGCAAGCTGGTCGGGCATAAAATCGGCCTGACCTCCCGCGCCATGCAGGTTTCGTCCAACATCACCGAGCCGGATTACGGCGCGCTGCTCGACGACATGTTCTTCGATGAAGGCACCGACATCCCGTTCGAACGCTTTATCGTGCCGCGCGTCGAGGTGGAGCTGGCGTTCATCCTCGGAAAACCGCTCAAAGGCCCGAACGTGACGGTGTTTGATGTACTGGACGCCACCGAATGGGTGATCCCGGCGCTGGAGATCATCGACGCGCGCATCGAGCAAGTCGACCCGCACACCAAGGCGACCCGCAAGGTGTTCGACACCATCTCCGACAACGCCGCCAACGCCGGCGTGGTCATGGGCGGGCGTGCCGTGCGCCCCACCGAGATCGACCTGCGCAAGGTGCCCGCCGTGCTCTACCGCAATGGCGTGATCGAGGAATCCGGCGTCTCGGCCGCCGTGCTCAATCACCCGGCCAAAGGCGTGGCCTGGCTGGCGAACAAACTGGCGGCCTATGACGTGACCCTGCAACCCGGGCAAATCATCCTGGGCGGCTCTTTCACCCGCCCTGTCGCGGCCAACCCAGGCGATACCTTCCATGTCGATTACGACATGCTGGGCTCCATCGCCTGCCGATTCGTCTAACCGGAGATCGTTCGATGGATATGCCTGTCAACACCTTCAAACAGCGCCTGCGCAGCGGTGAAACCCAGATCGGCCTGTGGCTGGGCTTGTCCGATGCCTACTGCGCCGAGCTGGCCGCCAACGCCGGGTTCGACTGGCTGCTGATCGACGGCGAACATGCGCCCAACGACCTGCGCGGTATGCTCGGCCAGCTCCAGGCCGTGGCGCCCTACCCCAGCCATCCGGTGATTCGCCCGGTCGTCGGCGACACCGCTCTGATCAAGCAAGTGCTGGATATCGGCGTGCAAACACTGCTGGTGCCCATGGTGGAAAACGCAGAGCAAGCGCGGCAACTGGTGAATGCCATCCACTACCCGCCCAACGGGGTTCGGGGCGTCGGCAGCGCACTGGCCAGGGCATCGCGCTGGAACAGCATTCCCGGTTACCTCGACCACGCCGATGAGCAGATATGCCTGCTGGTACAGATCGAAAGCCGCGAAGGCCTGGCCAACCTCGACGCGATTGCCGCCGTGGAGGGGGTTGACGGCGTGTTTATCGGGCCGGCGGACCTGAGCGCCTCGATGGGCCATCGCGGCAACCCGGCTCATCCGCAGGTGCAGACGGCAATCGAAGATGCCATTGCGCGCATCCGCAGCGCCGGCAAAGCCGCCGGTATTCTCAGCGCCGACCCGACACTGGCTCGGCGCTACATCGAACTGGGAGCGGCGTTTGTCGCGGTGGGCGTGGACACCACAGTGCTGATGCGCGGGCTACAAACCCTGGCGGCGACGTTCAAGGGTTCATCGGCACCCACCAGCACCGCTGGCGCTATCTACTGACAGTGCAGGCGCCGGCTTGTGATCTGCTTGTGATCCAGCTTTTGATCTTGATCTCAGGCGCCCCGTCAAACACGCTGGCCGAACGCAGGCTTGAATCCGTGGGTAACCCGGCAGGACGCCGGGTTAGCCGCCCCGTGCCATGGATGGCGCGTGGCGGCGGCCCACGGATTCAAGCCGGAGTGAGGGCACACCGAGCCTGAGCGAGGTGCCGAGTGTTGGGGCAAGAGCCTTTTGGTTACTTTGGGGCTTTTCCAAAATGACCCGCCGTAAGGGCGGAACCAATAACCGCCCTCACCCAAATAACGGATATGTACCCGATCTGATCCAACATCCAGGTCGGCTGCCAGGCCGCCATCGGGGGCAAGCCCCCTCCCACATTTGGATCGGTTTACACCCACGCTTAACTAGCGCTTGAGGCCTTTAAGCTCGTTGAGCAATACCAGCAAAGTCTGCAGCTTCTCTTCGCCAAAGTCCGCCTGCAAACGCTGGTAATTGGCCTCCATGCTCTGGCTCATCGAATCGAAACACGCTTGCCCCTTCTCGGCCAGCCGCACCAGCACACGCCGTTGATCCTGTTGCGCCTTGCGCCGCTCAACCATGCCCGCCGCTTCCATGCGCACCAGCACACCGGTCATGCTCGGCTTGAGGATGCACGCCAGCTCGGCCAGGCGATTGATCTCAAGCTCCTCGTGCTGGCTCAAGATACGAATGACCCGCCACTGCTGCTCGGTCAGTCCGTGTTGATTGAGCGAAGGCCGGAAAAACCCCATGGCGGCTTCACGCGCCTGGAGCAAAGTAAGGGTCAAGGATTGGCGCGGTTTGGACATAAAGGGAGACGTCGTAATTAGTTAACAGATTAACAACACTCTAACACCGGCCGCCGATTGGCGTGTGCCGCTTTAATGCCCGGCCGGATTCATCGTTGACATTGGCAGCCACGATCAAGGCCGGCGGCACACAGAATCAAGACACCTACCGCTCGGAAGGCACTTAATACACCCCAACAGGCACAGAGCTGTTTGTCGGCTCTGCAGCGAGATCCCTTCACTTTTCCAGGCTGCGCCATGATCAATATCGAAACGCCTACCTACTATTCGGCAACCAAGAAATACAACCTCAGCTTTCCCACGCTCGAGCAGGACGTGGAAGCCGATGTGGTCGTGATTGGCGGCGGTTTCTCGGGCATCAATACCGCACTGGAACTTGCGGAAAAAGGCATCACCAACATCGTGGTACTCGAGGCGCGCTACCTGGGCTTCGGCGGTACGGGCCGCAACGGCGGGCAGATCATGGCGGGGATCGGCCATGACCTGGAAAAAATCAAGAACCAGGTGGGCGACGAGGGCCTGCGCCAGATCTTTGAAATCAGCGAGCTGGGCGCCGGCATCATCAAGGACCGTATCGCCAAATACGCAATCGACGCCGACTTCTGCCACGGCTATGGCTACATGGGCTTCAATGCCCGCCAGGAAAAAACCCTGCGCGCCTGGGAGAAGGACTTCCAGTCGGTCAATACCAAGGACGAAATCCGTTTTATGGCCGGGTCCGAGGTCAAGCAGATCATCGGCTCCGATGCCTACACCAGCGCGTTGCTGCACATGGGCGGCGGGCACGTGCACTCGCTGAACCTGCTGCTGGGCGAAGCCAAGGCGCTGGCCGGTCATGGCGTGCGCATCTTCGAGCACAGCCCCGCCCTGGAGCTCAGCTACGGCGAGCGCATCACCGTGCGCACCGGCCGAGGGTCAGTCAAAGCCGCCAAGCTGCTGTGGGCCTGCGACAGTTTCCTCAACAAACTGGAACCTGAACTGCACAAAACCACCGTCAACACCTACGCCTTCCAGCTGATGACCGAACCGCTGTCGGACGAGATGATCCACCGCATCAGCCCGATCCGCGGTGCCTACAGCGATATTCGGCCGGTCATCGACTACTACCGCGTCACCAACGAGAACCGTCTGCTGTTCGGTGCCGCCACGCCGTTTGTCGAGCACATCCCGCTGGACCTCAAAGCCTGGAACCGCAACCTGATGCTGAAGATTTTCCCGTACCTGAAGGACGTCAAAATCGACCTGGCGTGGGGCGGGCCGATGGCGACCGGGGCCAACCTGTTCCCGCAGATCGGCACGCTGAGCGGGCGCCCCAACGCCTTCTACGTGCAGGGTTACGCGGGTTTTGGGGTTACGCCCAGCCACATCATCTGCAAGGTCTTGGCCGAAGGCATGAGCGAAGGCTCTTCGCGCTACGACCTGATCAGCTCGGTCAAGCATGCGCAGATCATGGGCAAGGATCATATCCGCCCACTGCTGCTCACGGCCGGCAAAAGCCTTCACCAACTCTCGGGCTATTTCAACGGTCGCCGTTAAGCCCCGCTGTTTCATTCACAGGAGAACTGCCATGCCCGTTACAACCCTGAAAAAAGATACCCAATTGTCGGACCTCGATGCCTGGGGCACCGTTGCCGACCTGGGCTCCGAGATCCTCGAAGGTGAAGTCAACGCCTTTGGCAAAATGACCTTCGGCGCACCGACCGACCCCGTCAGCAGCGCCTACTTCGGCACCACCCAAGGCAAATTCCGGATGGTCTACCCGTTCGCCGAGCAAGCCACGGTGGTCACCGGCGAAGTGCTGTTGACCGACGAAAGCACCGGCCAGACCACCCGCTACAAGGCCGGCGACAGCTGGTTCGTGACCAAGGGCACGCCGGTATTGTGGGAGGTGGTGAGCGAGAGTTTTGTGAAGCATTATTTCGCAGTAGTCTGATCGCTTTCGCTTGCTGGCTTCGGCCAGCAGCGTTTTCTCCGGCGCAGGTGACTGACCATGCACGCCCTCCCCGCTCAGGAAGTTGCCGGCCATTGCCTGCAGGCTTTTACCCAGCTCGTCCCCGTCAGCCAGGCGGCGTTCTATTGTGTCGACCGCCAACTGCAAGCGTGCGACTTCCGGCTGCACGGCATGAGCCGTGAAATGCACCGCGACTATCTGGACAACTACCGCCAATTCGACCCGTTGCAACCGCGCAATTGCCTGTCCAGCGGGTTGACGGTGGTGCCCCTGGGTTTCGCCATGGCACGCCAGCCGCCGCGTGACAGCCACCGCTACCGGGACTTCCTGCAGCGTTACGGCGTGGTCGATGTGGTGGAGATCGTCGCCCATCGTGCCGACCAGCCGCAGGCGGCCATCTCCTTGCTGCGCACCGCCGAACAAGGGGTGTTTACCGCCGACCAATTGACTCAGCTCAACGCGTTGCAGGCGTTGCTGCAGATGGCCGTGGCCAATATGCAGCCCTGCGACGATGCGCTGGCCGGGCTTACGCCCAAAGAGCGCCAGATCGCCTGGTTATTGCGTCAAGGTGCAAGCAACAAGCAATTGGCACTGGAGCTCGGCGTCGGCCTGCCGACCATCAAGACCCACCTGATCCACCTGTTTCGCAAGACGGGCGTGAGCAGCCGCACCGAGCTGGTCGCCGCACTGTTTCTTTAAGCCGCCTCAACCTTTCGGTTGATAGGCGAGCCTCCTCGCCCGCCGCATGATCCGGGATGTCCATTCCATCAACCGGAGCCATGCCATGACCACCCCATCCGACTGGATCACCGTAGGCGCCCTCGCCGACGGTTTCGCGCCCGACGCGTTTATCCTGCCCAACCTTGCCGACCTCAACGGCAAGACCTTCCACCTGCACTTCGCCAACGGTTGGCAGATCGAGCATCGCTTTGACACCGAGGCGTTGCACTGGCATGCCGCCGACGGTCACTCCAGCGGGTCGGCCGCATACCGCGCCACCTCGGTACGCCCGGGCCTGTACTTGGTCGACTTCATCAAGCACGAGGCCGGTCAGGCCTGGTCGATCAGCCTGGTGCTGGACACCACCACGTCGTCCTTTACCGCCGTGATCGGGCGCATGCCCAAGCGCGAACAAACCGAGGAAGGCCTTTACAGCCGTGCCCTGGCCGGCAAGGCCCTGACCTCGGTGGACGTGGACTTCCTGCATGGCAGCCTGGACCAACCCTGGCAGCCCGGCCAATGCCCCCACGCGCCCACTCAGGAACTGACCGGCTTGCGCAACCTGTATCGCTACAGCCCCAGCGAAGTCTACGAACACATCTACCTGAACGATCAGTTCTATGCCTGGCAATGCCTCAAGGGTGTGGAGCAAGGCTTGTGCGACACCGACCGCTGTCACTACTACAAGATTGCCGATCAGTTGTACCTGTTCGTCTGGCGCGAAAAGATCATCCCCACCCTCGGTCTGGTCCTGATCGACCTGCAACAGCACCGCAGCGACGGCAAGATCTTCGGCTATGCCGGCGCGGCCTTCGATGAGCTGTCGAACTTTCCGGTCAGCTCCTACTGCCAAGTGCTCAACCGCACGGAGTATCCCGATGCCTGATCCACGTACCGTTGTGATCACCGGGGCCGGCACGGGCATCGGTGCCGCCTGCGCCCGGCTCTACGCCGCCGAGGGCGCCAACCTGGTGCTGATCGGCCGGCGCCGCGAGCCTCTGGAGCAGGTGGCCGGGGACACCGGTGGCCTGGTCCTGGTCGGCGACGCAGCCTGTCCGGACAGCTGGGAAGGCTTCGTCGCACAGATCCGTGAGCGCTACGGCCGCCTCGATGTGCTGCTGGCCTGCGCCGGTGGGCATGGTGTGGGCAGCGCCACCCAGACTAGCCCTCCCACCTGGGAGGCGGCCTTGCGCAGCAACCTGGACAGTGCGTTCTATAGCGCCCGCGCCTGCCTGCCGCTGCTGATCGAATGCGCCGGCACTATCGTGTTGCTCGGTTCCATCGCCTCCCTGGCCGCCGGTCCCGAAGTGTGCGGCTACACCACCGCCAAGCACGCGTTGCTCGGGCTTAATCGCTCCCTGGCGCGGGATTACGGCCCACGCGGCGTGCGCGTGAACGCGGTGTGCCCAGGCTGGGTCACTACGCCGATGGCCGACGAAGAAATGCATCCGCTGATGAGCTTTTATGGGGACACACTGCCGCAAGCCTATGCCCGCGTATGCGCCGACGTTCCGTTACGACGCCCCGCCAGCGCCGAAGAAATCGCCAAGGTCTGTCGCTTCCTGGCCAGCCGCGATGCCTCGATCATCACCGGGGCGAGCGTGGTCGCCGACGGCGGTTCGAGCATCGTCGATGTGCCGACACTGGCCTATGCCCATATGGAGCGCGCACATGCCTGACGACTTGAATTTCAGCGGCAAAACCGTGCTGGTCACTGGTGGCGCGCAGGGCATCGGCCGGGCCATCGTCGAGGCGTTTGCTGTGCGCGGCGCGCGCGTGATGATTGCCGACCTTCAGCTGGCGCAAGCCCAGGCGCTGGCCGACGACCTGACGGCGCGAGCGTGCCAGGTCGCGGCCATTGAGGTTGACCTGGCCGATGCGGCGGCGGTACTCGAATGGGTGAAGGGAATCGAACGCAGCTGGGGCCGCCTGGATATCCTGGTGCACAACGCCGGCTACTTTCCGTTGACGCCATTCGCACAGATCACCCCGGCCATTCTTGAGCGCACGTTGGCGGTCAACCTCTCGGCCCTGTTCTGGTTGACCCAGGCCGCCTTGCCCATGTTTCAACGCCAGGGCGGCGGCTGTGTGCTGGTCACGTCGTCGGTCACCGGACCACGGGTAGCCTACCCAGGGCTCAGCCACTACGCGGCGTCAAAGGCCGGGGTGAACGGTTTTATCCGCAATGCGGCGCTGGAGCTGGCCGCCTACCAGGTGCGCGTCAACGGCGTGGAGCCCGGGATGATTGCCACGCCGGCCATGGATAACCTGGGCGACAACCAGGTCAATGCCGACATCGCCACCCGCGTGCCCCTGGGACGGCTCGGTGCTCCGGAAGATATTGCCGGGGCCATGTTGTTCCTGGCGTCCGACCTGGCGGCCTACATCACCGGGCAGACCATCGTGGTAGATGGCGGGTCGACTTTGCCTGAGGTGAAGTGACCTCTATCGGGCTGTAAACCGGATCAAAGGTGGGAGGAGGCTTGCCCTAATGCCAGTCAGTTAAGGGCAAACACTGTACCTGTGGCGAGGAAGCTTGCTCCCGTTGGACTGCGCAGCAGTCCCGGTTTTTTCGAGCAAAGAGCTGGGGCCGCTTCGCGGCCCAACGGGAGCAAGCTCCCTCGCCACAGGTTATTTTTTACCCTTTCTACGTCTTAACTGACTGGCATTAGGGCTTGCCCCCGATGGCAGTGGGTCAATCACCGGATGCACCCACTGACACGCCCTCATCGGGAGCAAGCACCCTCCCACATTTTGATCGGGGTGTATCCGCTGAAGAGCGGTCCCCCATTAGAGCATCGACAGTGAATCACTCAACACCCGCGACAAGGCCGCAAGCCGTTTGACGTAACCCTGGGGCGTCGAGTAGATCAGCTCCACATGCAGGCTGTCGACGATACCCAGGTAGGCGTCGCAAAACACCTCAAGCGCCTCCGGTTGCACCGTGCTGTACCGACCTTGCGCGGCACGCTGAAAGTCATCGCGAATGCGCGCCAGGTAGCCCTCGAATCCTGCGGTGATGACGCCGCGAATGTCCGCCGGCGGAAAGTACGCCGTGCGCAACAGGAAGCGCAGGTGCGCCGACCCTTCATAACGCCCGCTCAACCGTTCAAGGTGCAACTGCCCCGGCACGCCGGTGTATCCGGCTTCCTCCTTGAAGCATTGCGCGATGTACGAGTGCTCATGGGCCAAGGCAATCTCGAAGACCTTCTGAAACAGCGCATCCTTGCTGACAAAGTGCGCATACAGCGACGCCTTGCGCATGCCGGCCCTCTCTGCGATTGCGCTCAGCGAGGAGGCGTCGTAGCCGTGATCGGCAAAGTGTTCGACCGCCACGGTACAAATGTTATGGGCCGACAGGGTGAGCGGTTTCATTGATCGATGCGAACCTACGCCGCCCCTACCGTTTGCTGCAGGTGGGTAGACCGAAAGTCCTTGGGCGACAGGTCGAATTGCTTCTTGAACGAGCGACTGAAGTGCGCGGAATCGGTGAAGCCCCATTTGTAGGCGATCGAGGTGATCGACTCACGCTTGAGGAAGGGGTTGGTCAGATCATCCGCGCTGCGTTTGAGCCGAGCACGCTGGATGTATCGGCAGACGCTGTCGTCCTGCTCTTCAAACAAACGGTACAAATGCCGCACCGAGATGTTCAAACGATTGGCCAGGCCCACCGGGCTCAAGCCGGGCTGGGTCAGCGATTCGTCGATGACTTTCTGTACGTAGCTGCGCAGGTTACTGCCCTGCAACGACGCCGCGCAGTCGCCCGGCGCGTCGTGCAATTCAAAGGCTGACCCGAGCAAGGAGACAAACGCCGCTTGCAGTGCCTCGGCCTCTTCAATCGAGTCCTGCCCCTCCAGGCCTTCTCGGCACAGTTGGTCCATCAACACATGGAGCATGCGGCCGCAGGCTTTGGTCGAAGAGATCTTGCCGAAGGTTTTCGGTGCACCACCCAGTTGCTTGCACACTTCATGGCGTGAGAGTGCCAAGGACGCATGTTCGATAAGGCCGAACGGGCTGATCTCGATCGAGCCCGTGGAGTCCATCAGCAACATATCGCCGGGGGCCAACTGGATGACCTGGTCGTTCTGGGTGATCTGGCAATAGCCGCTGCGCTGACTGACGAGGAAACAATGTTGGTCCATATCGTGATCGGCGTTGGGTCGCTCGCGCTTGATCAGCCCGGCATTGGTCCGCAGGTTGGCCAGTGACAGGCCGCCCCGGGAGTGCTTGGACACTTCACCGATGAACAGCGAACGGTTGAAGGCCAGTTCCGTGTCGAAATGGCCGCAGGCCGCTCGCAGGTCCCGAGTCCAAGTTTCCAACCCATAGTGCGCAGACTGATAAGTGCTCATGGCATCTCCACAATGGCTTCTTGTTTTTGTTGGCCAATAGTTAACATGTTATCTATATGGGCGCAACAAGTCCGTGATAGCGACTGTGGAAGCACTAATGATGCCAAGTATTCCGATCAGACGGCGCCCAATACCCGCTGCAAGCCCGCCAAAACAGTCAACAACCCTGCCCGTTGAGCGTCACTCAAAGGAATGTAGCGACGAAACGCCGGCAGGCGGTTGACCACCTCGCTGCCGCCGATGTGTTCCAGCCGCACCTGCCATTGATGCCCGCTCAACGCGATGTGCAGGCGCTTGAAGTCGAGCCCCATCAGCGCTTGATGCAGGCTGAGGTCGTCGTTCAAAGCTGCCTGGAGCCTGGCGAGTAGAGCCGGCTCTCCCGAGCGTTGCCGACACGCCAGCCCCGTGCGTCGAATCGACCCGCGGTGGTGCAGCTCAAAGCGTGCACTGCCCTGCTCTGTGGCGGGCACCGTAAGCATGAATTCGGTCATGACCAGGTGCATCAGCAGTTGCGATTCGGTGCGTTCGGCAACGTCCACTTGCAGGCCGGTATCGTCCAAGCGAAACGCTGCACGGGCAGGCCCGGTCGAGGCGAAACTCGCCAGCCCGAGGTTACGCCTAACATATTCAAGCGTGACCCCCGGCCGGTAACCGGCCGGCGCCCGTTGGGCACTGAACAGCTCAGACAGCTTTAGCAGCCTGCTCGAGATAAGCGTTGTGAACGTTACCAGGCTCATGAGAAAACTCCTTGGCCAGCACTTCTTCGACCGAAGCGGGCTTGAATGGATTGACCTTCTGCACCACCAATGTCCAGAACAACGCGTAGGCCGCCGTGATCCCGAGCATTACCCCGAAAGGCACATAAATATCCGCCGGGTTCATGCCCGGCGGGGTGATGAACCACATGCCCAGTAAGATGCCGACGCTGGAAAGAATCTGCGGCAACGGGAACAACGGCGAACGATAAGCCCGTGGCAGGTCAGGACGACGAATACGCAGGATAACCACCGACAGCGTCACCAGCAGGTAGGAAAAACTCCACGCACACACGGCGGCCAGCACCAGGTGCATGATGTTGTCGGTGTTGCCGCCGAGCCACAGCGCATACAGGCACGGAATCAGCATCGCCACCAGGATGCACAACAGCGGCGTCTTGAAGCGCGGATGCAAGTAAGTGAACACCTTGGGCAGCGCGCCATCCACCGCCATGCCGTAGAGAATCCGTGGCACGCCCGCCATCAGCGTGTTGATGGTGGCGGCGCCGGCGAACAGAAAGCCAAGGCCCAGCCACAACGGGCCAATATTCCCCATGACCTGCTCGGCAAAGCGTGGAATCGCCATGGGCGTGTCCAACAAGTGCACGCCGGTGGCGGCATCCAGCAGTACGTTTTCCACCTGGCGCTTCATCGCGGCGCCGTAGATGAACATGCAGGTGGCCACGCTCAACAAGCCGAAAATCATCGCCTTGGGCATCACCTTGGCCGAATTGCGCAGGTCCGGCGCCAGCGGCGTGACGAACTCGCAGCCGACGAACATGAACATCGCCATGCCCACCAGCGACAGAATGGTGATCAGGTCGGTGCCCACCAGCGACACGCCGAACCAACCCTCGAGCTGCACCGCCGGCGCCGCGATCAGGCCCATCACGCCAAACACCATCAGCGTGGTCCACATGCCGAAGGTCAGGATGATCTCGGCCCTGCCAAAGGCGCTGACGCCAAAGGCATTCAGAATGCCGAATACCACCACAAACCCCACCCCCAGCAACCACGAACCGCCGGCAGACTCCGCCAGGGTGTTGAGGTGCTCGAAGTTCACCAGGGCCATGACCCCGGACAGAATCGTCTCCGCCGTCCCGGCAAACACATGCACGATCAGGTACGCCGACAAGGTGCCGGTAATGGCAAAGAAACGGCCCATGCCGCAGTTGATGTAGTCGTAGACCGAGCCGGTGGTCGGCAGGATTGAGGCGGCTTCGGCAAAGGTGGTCGCCTGGGCCAGCATCATCACCACCGCGATCAGCATGGCCACCGCGAACGCGCTGCCGCCGATGCCGAAGCCCATGGTCGCGGTGAGAATCACCGGGCTGGCCATGATCAGGCCGATGGTGCTGGCCAGCGCGGTCGGAAACCCGACGCTGCCCCGTTTCAAATGCTGTGTGAGCCGGTCATTGATCGACATGGTACGGATCCTCGAAAGCGGATTTCTGAGTGGATGCATCGAGCCGTACAAGGAGCCGGCGATAAAGCCCTCCCCAGCCAGTCCCTGATCGAAACGGCATCGTGCGCAAAATCACTGTGCGCCTCACACGCGCTGATCGTCTTGCCCATGTCTGCCGTCGCTTTTGCAGCTGCCTGCCAAGGCCTACGGCTTGGCGGGCAGGATCAATTACGTGGCACGCAGGTGAAAGACTTACCCCGCTGCGGATCATCTTAATGCGTCCTCGACCTATTGGCTGTCCAACCACGCTGGGGAACGTAACAATGGAGCACACACAAAGAACACGCAGGTTGTCCAAGGCCGTCGGCCTAGGTATCGCACTGTTGGTCGGCCACTCTTCGGCCCAGGCCTATGCGCTGTATGCCGACGATGACACGCACCTGAACGCGGACTTCCTGGCCGTATACGGGATGTTCAACAGCCGTCACAACTACGATGCCACGCCGGGCGGTTCGACCTGGCGCGAAGGATTCATCAAGTATGGGTTGAGCGGCGATCAGGGCCTGGCCGGTAACGGCACCGCGTACGGCGCGCTCAATTGGGTCAGCTCCGGCACCTGGGGCGACGGCGACGCGGCGGGCAACACCGATGGCAGCGAGCGCACGACCAAAATCGAAGACGCCTACCTGGGGTGGCGCTCGGCTGACCTGTTTCCGGCGCTGGGCAAGGACGGTGTGGACTTTTCCCTCGGCCGCCAGGTGGTCAAGATCGGCCGAGGGTTCCTGATCAACGACGACGGCCCCAACCTGGGCAACGGCCCGGCGGACGGTGCGTTGAATCGCGGTGGCGCCTACTACCTCGCGGCACGTCACGCGTTCGACCGCACCGCCGTGTTGCGCCTGGGTGGGCAAGAGGGGCTGCACGGCTCGGTGCTGTGGCTCAAGTCGGATAACCGTGCCCAGGCTGAAACCGAGCTGGCGGCGGGCACCCTCGACTACACGGGTGCCGCCGGTACGCTGGGGTTGACCTGGGTTCATGGCATAAGCGTCACCGACCAGTGGGCCAGCGATTTCCAGAAACAGCGCGAGGGCCTGAACACTTACAGCCTGCGCGGCGAAGGCAGCGCGGGTATCGACAACGCCAGCTTCGCTTTCGAATACGCCTGGCAAGACAAGGATGCAGGACCGCAAAAAGCCTGGTACGCCGAAGCCGGCTACACCTTCGCCGATATCGGCTGGGCGCCGAAGTTGACCTACCGCTACACACGCTACTCACAAAAATGGGACCCGCTGTTCACCGGACTCAGCACCGGTTACGGCACTTGGTTCCAGGGCGAAGTGGCCTCCAATTATGCCGGCCCGTTCAACAGCAACACCGGTGTGCATCACGTCGGTCTCAAAGCGACACCGCTGGAGAACCTGACGGTCGGCGCGTTGTACTTCGACTTCACTACCTTGCGCAAAAACGATGCATTGAACCTGGATGCCCGTGAGCTGGACCTGTACGCCGAGTGGACGGTCAACAGCCACCTGATCATCAGCCCGCTGGTGGGCATTTATCAACCCAAGAAGGATGCCGACACCGGGGGTAACCAGGTGGGCGGCAATGGCACCAACCTCTATAGCCAACTGACCGTGGCCGTGCCTTTCTGAAGGCCTTCAGGAGCTGCGCGATGCAGCTCCGTTGTGGCGAGGGAGCTTGCTCCCGTTGGACTGCGTAGCAGGCCCATGGTTTGGGGCCGCTTCGCGGCCCAGCGGGAGCAAGCTCCCTCGCCACAGGTTCGGGGTTCATCTTCCAAGTGGTCAGCAGTGGCTGATCAGTTGCTTCAATACCGTCTTGAAGGTTTCGATCTGGTCCTGGCTGAACTCGGCGAATACTTTCTCCTGTTGCTCACGGGCGATGGCCCAGAGGTCTTCGGTCTGTTCGATACCGGCCGACGTCAAATAGACGCCGTCGTCGTCGGCCACCAGCCCTTTGCGCTTGAGGTTGGCCACGGCGTCCTCGATTTCCCGCACCGGCATCGCCACTTCCCGCAACAATTCACTGGCACTCAGCCGTGCGTCGTTCTCCAGCACCATCAGCATCCGCGCCTCGTTGGTGCGCAGGCCGGTGGACAATTGCCGGGGCTGATAGCTGGACTGGTAGGCGCGTACCGCCTGGGTCATCAGGTAATACAGGTTGTGACTCAAGCGCCCCTGAAAATGACTGCTGGGCGGTTGCCCTTCGTCGCGCTGGGTCATGCGGGTATGGGGTAGGACCATCGAATAAGCGCCCTGATGATAAAGCAGCGGCGCACGGCCGAAATCATCGAAGGCCACGACCTTGCCGATCATGATCCAATGGTCGCCGCCGTCCACCTGCTGGTATTTCTCGCAGTGAAACCGCGCCGAGCAATCGGCGAACACCGGCGCCCCGCCCTGCCCCGACTGGTACTCGATCGCGGCGAACCGGTCGTCCTTGGGCCGGGCAAAATTGTTCGAGAGGTCGATCTGGTCAGCGGCCAGCACGTTGACCGCAAAATGGCTGGCCTGCTCGAACACGCCGTGGCTGCTCGAACGTTTGTCGATACTCCACAACACCAGCGGTGGGTCCAGGGACACCGAGTTGAAACTGTTGGCGGTGACGCCCACCTTGCGGCCAGAGGCATCTGCGGCAGTCACCACGGTCACGCCCGTGGCAAAGTTGCCCAGGGCCCGGCGAAAGGCGCGTGGGTCAAAGGTCGATTCAGACATGCAAGACTCCCGGACTGCGTCAGGCGCAGCCCTGATGGTTGTTATCAAAAGCCGGTTCAGATCATGCTCGGGTCGGGTTCCAGGCCCATCAGCTCGCGGCCGAGGATCTGCGCGCACACGTCGTAGTCGGTGTAGGCATGAGCGCCAGTCATGTGCGAATCGCGGAATAGGCGTTGCATTTCGTTGTGTTCGAACCAGGCATTGCCGCCGGCGGCTTCGAACAGGCGGTCCACCGCCTGGATGCACATCTTGGTGGCGTAAGCCTGGTTGGTGCGCCAGAACGCCAGGGTTTCGCGGCTGGGATAACGCTGCTGCTCACTGTGTTCGGCGTGTTCGTTCCAGGTTTTTTCGAGAAAGGCACGCGCGGCGGCGACCTGGTGAGTCGACTCGGCCAGGCGCATCAACGCCGGGGTGGCGGCACCGACGGCGGCACCGGTGTAGGCCCGCACGCGGGTCTTGGTTTTTTCGCGGAACACCTCGAGCATCCGCTCGGCGACACCCAGGCTGACCGTGGAAAAACCGCTGGCAAAATAAGGCCGGTAGGGCGAGTAGAAAATCTTGCTGTCGGGGTACAAACCAAAGCCGGCGGACTTACCTTCCATCATGTCCTTGGCCTTCTGGATGCGGTGTTCGGGCACCCGGGCCTTGTCGATGATCAACGTCTTGGTGCCGCTGCCTTTCATGCCTGCCGCAAACCAGTCATCGCGTATCTGATAATCGCTGCGCGGCAGCACCGCGAAGCAGTAATCCTGGGTGCCCTGTGCATTGTTGCGGCGAAACCCCACGATCGCCCACTCAGCGTGATCACAGCCGCTGCTCCAGCCCATTTCGCCGCTGAACAACACCCCGCCGTCGACTTCCTCGGTGCGCCCGAACGGCGCAATGCTGCTACTGGCCGTGGCATTCGGGTCGGTGCCCCAGACCTCCTGCTGCAACTGGGCCGAGAACAGCGCCAATTGATGGCTGTGGGTACACAGCAGGCTCATGGCCCAGGCGGTGCTGGCGCAGGCCCCGGCGAGCAAGGCGATGCAGTCGGCAAACTGTGGCAATGACAACTCCATGCCGCCGAACGCTTTGGGTTGAAAGGCGCGGTGCAGCCCGATGCTTTTGAGCAGTGCGATATTTTCGGCAGGCACCTTGCGGTCCTGCTCGGCCATGAACGCGTTGGCCGCAATGGTCGGCAAGATGGACGTGAGGTCTTCGAGGAGCGGGTTTGGCTTTTTCATGGATGGCCCTGCTTATTATTGGATGTCCAGGCCACTGGTGAAATCGAGAAGTGGCGCCGGATGCAGGGCCAGTATGGTGCGAGCCTGGCTGGCGGAACATGCACCTTCCAGAGTCAAGATTGTACTTTTCATAGCCTTAACGTGGTCAGCCGACCGCAGGCACTGGCAGCCACAGACATGTCGCTCGGCAGCCACAGTCAAGCCCAGTGCGGTCACTGGGATTAACCTCGAGCTTTGCAATGTCTGCCACCAGGAACCCCCCATGAGCGATATTCCACTGCTGCCCCACGTTGAAGCCTTCCTCAGTCGACACCATGCGCTGTTCATCGACGGCGGCTACGTCCAGAGTCATTCCAGCCAGACAGTAGAGGTGATCAACCCGGCGACCGGCCAGGTCATCGCCCAAGTCGCCGACGCCGACCCGGTCGATATCGATGCGGCCGTGGCCTCGGCGCGGCGCGGCTTCAAACGGTGGTCACAAGCAGCTCCGGCAACGCGTGGCGCCGTGCTGTTCAAACTCGCCGACCTGCTGGAGCAGCATCGCGAAGAACTGGCGCAGATCGAAACCTGCCAATCGGGCAAGATCATCCAGATTGCCCGAGCCTTCGAAGTCGACCAGGCCGCGCACTTCCTGCGTTACTACGCCGGCTGGGCTACCAAGATCAGCGGCCAGACCATCACCCCGTCACTGCCCTCCTTCGCCGGTGAGCGCTATACCGCTTTCACCCTGCGCGAGCCCGTCGGTGTGGTGGTCGGCATCGTGCCGTGGAATTTCTCGACCATGATTGCCATCTGGAAACTCGCCTCGGCGCTGGTGACCGGTTGCAGCATCATCATCAAACCCAGCGAATTTACACCGCTGACCATCCTGCGCATTGCCGAGCTGGCGATTGAAGCCGGTCTTCCCGCCGGGGCGCTGAACGTCTTGACCGGGGGCGGCTCGGTAGGCAAAGGCCTGATCGAACACCCTGGCACCAACAAAGTGTCGTTTACCGGCTCCGTGCCGACCGGGGTTGCGGTGGGCCAGAGTGCCATGGGCGCCGCTCTGACGCGGGCCACCCTTGAGCTGGGCGGGAAAAACTCGGCCGGGTTCCTGCGCGATGTGGCGCTGGATAAGGCTGTCAGCGGCATCATCGAAGCGGGCTTTCTGCACTCCGGGCAAATCTGCGCGGCGGCCGAACGGTTCTTCGTGCATCGCTCGCAGATCGACGCGGTCATGGCCAAACTGGCGCAGCGCTTGAGCGCGCTGAATATTGGCTCGCCCCTGGATGAGCGCACCGAATTCGGCCCAGTCACTCACCGCCAGCATCAACTCAAACTCGGCGAGTTCTTCGCCAAGGCCCGCGCCGAAAACAACACCATCATTCACGGTGGCCACCTGATCGACCGTCCGGGTTGCTACGTCGAGCCGACGATCATCCTCGCCAACAGCGTCAACGACACCTTGCTCAACGAAGAAACATTCGGCCCCATTGCAACCTTCTTCCCCTACGACACTGAAGACGAACTGCTGGCATTGATGAACAACACGCCCTACGGCTTGAGCGCCAGCCTCTGGACCAACGACCTGGGCAAGGCCCTGCGCATGGTGCCCGCCATCGAAGCCGGCACGGTGTGGGTGAACATGCACACGATGCTGGACCCGGCGGTGCCGTTTGGCGGCAACAAATCCTCGGGCATCGGCCGGGAGTTCGGCAGCGCATTCATTGACGATTACACCGAGCTGAAGTCGGTGATGATTCGCTACTGAGCCCACCTCGATATTTTTCGACTGGCAGCGGGTGCAGCTCTGGCGATAAAACACCGCTAAAGTGATTGCTGTCTCACATAAGGAATTGACAGATGTTCATTGGACGACTCGCCAAGCTGACCGGCTGCACCCCGAAAGCCATTCGACTGTACGAGCAACTAGGCCTGATCAACGCGCCGGAACGTGAGGGGCGGTATCGCCTCTACAACGCTCACCACCTGGAAATCGTCCACCTCATACGCAAGGCGCAAGTGGCCGGGTTCAAGCTGGCCGAGATGAACCCGCTGATTGCCGCAAAAAACACGTTGAAATCCTTTCCGCTGGCATTGGCCAACCAGGCCGTCGACGACAAGCGCCGGCAAGTCCAGGACAAAATCACCGAACTGCAGGCGCTTGATCTTCACTTGATTGGACTCAAACGCGAGATGAACTCAATGTTTGCGCCTCGTCCTGACGCGGGTCTTGATAAGGTTGATGCGCCTGTCTGTGCAGATAAGCAAACGCTTGCTTCAACGCCACTTCAGGCGGCCGCGGGTTGAAACCCAATTCGTTTTTCGCCTTGGTGATGGTGTATTCCTGCGCCACGTTGTGAAACAGGCGCACCTGGCTCAAAAGCAGCTGAGCGGACTTGCCACCCCATTGCGCCCGGCGCTCCTGGAGCCAGGCCACGCCCAGCAGTAACCAGCGTGGGGCTGAGACAGGCTGGCGATACCCAGGCGCTTGGGTGTTGGCAGCCTCGATCAAATCGCTGAGCGGCGACGAACGCTCATTGGCGAGGATATAGCGCTGCCCTGGCCGGCCCTTTTCGGCGGCGAGTATCATCCCGTCGGCCACATCGCGAACATCCACGAAGTTGGAACGAAATCCCGGGTCAAAAGGCATCTGCCGCTGCCGAACGGATTGAAGAAACCCCATGGTATCCGTGAGGTAGCCGGCATTGGGGCCGACCATGGCCGAAGGCAATACCGACACCATGCTCAACCCCAACGCCTCCGCACAGTGCCAGGCCGCCTGCTCGGAGAGAATCTTCGATGTGTAGTAGGCGTTTTCGCTTTCCGTATTCCAGTGTGCCTCATCCAGCGCCGTACCATCATGACCGACGGCGGCCACCGAACTGACGTAGACCACACGCCGTACACCTGCCCGTGAAGCAGCTTCCAGCACACGTCGCGCGCCCTGGATATTCGGCTCGACAATCTCGGCCTGCGGGTTGCGCGCCCAGTGCCTGAACACGGCGGCCGATTGAAACAGCACCTCTACGCCCTCCAATGCCTTGTCCAGGGCCGCACTGTCCTGCAACTCGGCATACACCAATTCGCAGTCCAGCCCGGCAAAGGGCGTGTGATTACTGAGGTCACGAACGCCGGCTCGAACCCGATAGCCCTGGCTGATCAGCGCGCGCACTAAATTATTACCCAGGTGGCCGTTGGCCCCCGTCACCAAACATAAACCTTTCACAGCAGCTCCTTTTGTCAGCGCGCCAGCGTGGGCGCTTGAAAAAAGGGTACGAGGTGTCCCATGGGACAGAGTCAAGTCATTCAGTGCTCGGAAGATCAACCCAACTGTGGATCCATTATTTTTAGAATGGCCGATAATCGCCCTATTAATAAGCGTAAAAAGATTGACCTACTAACCTTCACGCCATTTAATGGATCCATTAAATAAAAATAATCCATTGCCTGGAGAGTCGTCATGTACCCCAAGAACACGTGGTATGTCGCCTGCACCCCCGATGAAATCGCGCAAAAGCCCCTGGGTCGACAGATCTGCGGCGAAAAAATGGTGTTTTATCGTGGCCAGGAAGGCGCCGTCGTGGCCGTGGAGGACTTCTGCCCCCATCGTGGCGCGCCGCTCTCGCTGGGCTATGTCGACAACGGCAACCTGGTCTGCGGCTATCACGGCCTGGTCATGGGCGGCGACGGCAAGACGGTGGAAATGCCCGGTCAGCGGGTGCGTGGTTTTCCCTGCAACAAGACCTTTGCCGTGGTTGAGCGTTACGGCTTCATCTGGGTGTGGCCCGGCGATCAGAGCCAGGCCGACCCGGCACTGATCCACCACTTGGAATGGGCCGTGAGCGATGAGTGGGCCTATGGCGGCGGGCTGTTTGATATCCAGTGCGATTACCGCCTGATGATCGACAACCTGATGGACCTGACCCACGAAACCTACGTGCATGCTTCCAGCATCGGCCAGAAGGAAATCGACGAAGCGCCGCCCGTCACCACGGTGCAAGGCGATGAAGTCGTCACCGCACGGCACATGGAAAACATCATGGCTCCGCCGTTCTGGCGCATGGCTTTACGCGGCAACAACCTTGCCGATGACGTGCCGGTGGACCGCTGGCAGATCTGCCGCTTCACCCCGCCCAGCCATGTGCTGATCGAAGTCGGCGTGGCCCACGCCGGCAAGGGTGGCTACAACGCCGCTCCCGAACACAAGGCTGCGAGCATCGTGGTCGACTTCATCACCCCGCAAACCGATACCTCCATCTGGTACTTCTGGGGCATGGCGCGCAACTTCAACCCGCAGGATGAGGCACTGACCGCCAGCATTCGCGAAGGTCAGGGCAAGATTTTCAGCGAAGACCTGGAGATGCTCGAGCGCCAGCAGCAGAACCTGCTGGCTCACCCGGAACGCACCCTGCTCAAGCTGAATATCGATGCGGGCGGTGTGCAGTCGCGCAAGATCCTGGAGCGACTGATTGCCAAGGAACGCGCCCTCGAACCGCAACTGATCACGACCACCACCGCCTGAACAACACGATAACTCTGCGAGGACTGAACATGATCGATGTGGTGGTGGTATCCCGTAACACCGAAGCCCAGGACATTTGCAGCTATGAACTGGCCAGTGTCGATGGCCAGCCGCTGCCGACCTTCAGTGCTGGTGCGCACATTGACGTGCACCTGCCCGATGGGGTGATCCGGCAATATTCCCTGTGCAATCACCCCGAAGAACGTCATCGCTACCTGATCGGCGTGCTCAAGGACCCTGCCTCCCGGGGCGGCTCGCGCAGCCTGCACGAGCAGGTTCACGAGGGCACGCGCCTGGCGATCAGCGAACCACGCAACCTGTTCCCCCTGGCCCACGACGCGCGCCGCAGCCTGCTGTTTGCCGGCGGCATCGGCATCACCCCGATCCTGTGCATGGCCGAACGCCTGGCCCACGCGGGTACCGACTTCGAACTGCATTACTGCGCCCGCTCCAGTGAGCGTGCGGCGTTTGTGCAGAGGCTCAAGGCGTCGCCGTTTGCCGAACGGGTGTTCCTGCATTTCGATGAGCAGCCGCACACGGCCTTGAATGCTGCCGAGGTGCTGGCGGCGCCCGCAGACGACGTGCACCTGTATGTCTGCGGCCCTGGCGGGTTCATGCAGCATGTGCTCGACAGCGCACGCGCACAGGGCTGGCAGGAAGACTGTCTGCACCGCGAATACTTTAGCGCGACACCAATGGACAGCAGCCTCGACGGCGGCTTTTCGGTGAAGCTCGGCAGCAGCGGCCAGGTCTTTGAAATCCCCGCCGACAAGACCGTGGTCCAGGTTCTGGAAAGCCATGGCATCGAGATTGCCGTGTCCTGCGAACAGGGGATTTGCGGCACCTGCCTGACCCGTGTGCTCGACGGCATCCCGGAACACCGCGACCTGTTCATGACCGAGCAGGAGCAGGCCCTCAATGACCAGTTCACCCCCTGCTGCTCGCGCTCGAAAACCCCGCTGTTGGTGCTCGATATCTGAGCCCCGTCATGTGCTGGGCAAGATGACCTTCATGCGCGCATCGGCGGTGGCCGAACTGAAGATCTCGGCATAACGCAAGGTGGCATTGGCGTGTTCGCGCATGATGGCTTCGGCCCGAGCGCCCTGGCGATTGACCAGGGCGTCGAACACCGAATGGTGTTGCAGGTGGGCATAGTTGAAGCGCCGGTATTCACGGGCCATGTCGTCGCGATCCACCGCCAACGCGGTCACCGATGCAAACGGCAGGTGATCATTGCGCGCCAGCGCATCGGCGATCGCCGGGTTGTGGCTGCCTTCGACGATGACTTGATGAAAGCGCATGTTCAGGTCGTGATAAACCTCAAGGTCATCCTCGGTCACGTAACCTTTTTCGAACAGTTGATCGCCCTCCACCAGGCAGCGTTCAAGCACCCTGCGCGCCTCGTCGGACAACCCCCGCTCGGCAGTTTGACGCGCCGCCAAGCCCTCGAGCACACCACGCACTTCGACCGCGCCGGCAATGTCGCTGGGGCTGACCGAGCGCACCTGATAGCCGCGCCCGCCGAATGGCACCAGCAGCCCTTCCTGCTCGAGGGTACGAAAGGCCATGCGCACGGGCATGCGCGACACGCCGAACAGCTGCGCCGTAGGAATCTCCATCAAGCGCTCGCCCGCCGCCAGCTCCCCGCTGGCGATCATCTTGCGCAGTGCAACCAGCACCAATTGACCGGGTTTACTCATCCAGGCAACTTCCAGAACACGTGGGCTGCCATAGTACCGCAAGCGTCTAGTCAGTACCGCAAGCACCTGGCCGCGTCAGATGAACGCCAGCGCTGCGCGTGCCCCGTCTATGGCGCCCAGGTGCTGCGCCAGCCGCGACGGCAGGTAATCGAAAAAGAACCCGGCGCTTTGCAGCTTGGCGGCACGCAAGGGATCATCGTCGGGCAGTGCCCTGGAGACCCGCGCGGCCCGCGCCCAGGCAAAGGCCAGCAACGCGACGCCACAGAGCTGGAGGAAATCCGGTGCCGCCCGATAGGGGTATTCACTGTCCTCGTGCGCGCGTTCACGTATGGCGCTCACCACACGGGCCAACGCGTCGCACAGGCTACCCAACGCACCGCAAAAGCCTGCGCATTCGACAGACTGTCCGCCCTGCCCGGCCTCGGCGCGCAACGCGTCCAGCAGCAGGCCAAAGGCGCGGCCCTCATCCCCCAGCACCTTGCGCAGCAACAGGTCATTGGCCTGGATCTCATTACTGCCCTCGTAGATCATCGCGATACGGCTGTCGCGCAGGGTTTGCTCGATGGCGAACTCGGTGACATAGCCGTAACCGCCGAACACCTGCAGCGCATGGCTGGCCTGCCGAAAACCCTGTTCGGTGAAAAACGCCTTGATGATGGGCGTCAGCAACGGCGCCAACTGCGCGGCCGACGAGTCCTGGTCATGCTCGGCCTGATCCAGCAGGTGCGCCGCCCAATAGCCGATGGCGCGGATGCCCTCGCTGGTGGTGCGCAGCTCCAGCAACACGCGGCGCATGGCCGGGTGGTAACGGATCGGGTCAGCCGCCTGGGCGACCACCTCTTCCGGCCTTGACGGCGCACGCATCTGCAAGCGTTCGGCGGCGTACTGGCGGGCGTTCTGCCAAGCCGCCTCGACATGCCCCAAGCCTTGCAGGCCGACATGCAGGCGCGCCGAATTCATCATCACAAACATCGCCGCCAGGCCGCGATTGGTCGCGCCGATCAGCCAGCCTTGGGCACCGTCGAATACCAGCGAGCACGTAGCGCTGCCCTTGATGCCCATCTTGTGTTCAATGCCGTCACACCGCACGCCATTGGGCTGGCCATCGTCCAGCTGCTTGGGCACCAGGAACAGTGAAATGCCACGGCTGCCCGGCGGCGCATCGGGCACGCGCGCGAGCACCAGGTGCAGGATGTTGGCCGTGAGGTCGTGCTCGCCACCGGAGATAAATATTTTGCTGCCGCTCAGGCGATAGCTGCCATCCGCCTGGGGCTCGGCGCGACAGCGCAGCAAGCCGACGTCGCTGCCGGCCTGGGGTTCGGTCAGGCACATGGTGGGCAAGGTCTGGCCGCTGACAATCTCGGGCAAATAGCGCGCCTGCAGCCAGGGGGCGGCGTGGGCCTTGAGGCACAGGTACGCGCCGTGGGCGATGCCGGTGTACATGGCCCAGGCGTGATTGCTGGCGTAGAGCATCTCTTGCAGCGCCGCCTCGAGCAGTTGCGGCAAGCCCTGCCCGCCCGCCGCCTCGGCGCACGCCAGCGCGGGCCAGCCACCCTCGACATAGGCGCGATAGGCCTCGACGAAGCCGTCCGGGGTGCTGACCTGGCCCGCCTGCCACCGGCAGCCCTGGCGGTCACCCTGGCTGTTCAACGGCGCCAGCACGCCCTGACTGAAGCGCGCCGCCTCTTCCAGCACCTGGAGCGCGAGCGGCAGGTCCAGGGCCTCGAACGCCGGGCTGCGGCGCCACGTGTCGGGTGCCTGCAACCAGTGCTCAAGCACAAACTGCATATCGCGCAAAGGCGCCTCATAGCTCCACATCGGCACACCTCATCGACTAAAAATCGTGCGCTTCAAGCGCGATAGGCGGGGTTTTCGATCAACAACGCCATGCCCTGCCCGCCGCCCACACACGCGGCGGCAATCCCGTAGCGCAGGTGGTGCTGGCGTAATTGCCGGGCCAGGGTCATGACCAGGCGCAGGCCGGTGGCGGCCAGCGGATGCCCCAGCGCGAGGGCGCCGCCCTGGACGTTGAGCCGGGCGCTGTCCAGTTCCAATTCCTGAGCCACCGCGAGCACCTGGGCGGCCTGGGCTTCGTTGATCTCGAAACGGCCGATGTCGTCCAGGCTCAACCCGCTGCGTTGCAGCAGCAGGCGAATTGCCGGTGCCGGACCGATGCCCATGAACTCCGGGGCCACCCCCACCACTGCGCTGGCCAGCAGCCGCGCCAGGGGCGCACGCGTGCAGGCCGAGGCGCGGCCCACCAGGGCGGCCGCCGCGCCATCGACCACCGCGCAACTGTTGCCGGCGGTTTGTACACCGTCGGCATGCACGGCGTGCAGACGCGCCAAGGCCGCCAGGTCGGTGGGCCGTGGGTGGCTGTCGGCGCTGACGGCACTGGCGCGGCGTGCCAGGCTGATCCCTCTGGGCTGATAGCCCTCAAGCGCGAACACCTGGTGATCGACCGTGACGATTTCTTCAGCCCAGGCGCCGTCACGTTGTGCCTGCAAGGCGCGCTGATGGCTGTCGCAGGCGTAGCGGTCCACCGCCTCGCGGCTCAAGCCATAACGGCGCGCGAGGTTGTCGGCCGTGGCGATCATGTCCAGGCCCGGGGCCGGGTCGTACAGCGCTTCCCAGAGAAAATCCTTGAACTGCACTTCGCCGCCGAGACGAAAGCCGCCCCGGTGGGTGTAGGCGGCAATCGGGTTGCGCGACATCGATTCACTGGCCACGCACAGGGCCAGTTGCACCTCGTCACGCAGCTGCTCGGCGGCCTGGCGCAACAGCTCGAAACCGGTGGCGCAGATGCGCTGCACCCCCAGCGCGGGCACCGATTGCGCCACCCCGCTGTACAAGCCGATATGCCGTGGCAGCAAGTAGGCATCGAAGCTGGCCTGGGCCATGGAGCCGGCCAGTACGCTGTCCACCGCCCCAGGCTCGATGCCGGCTCGCGCCAGCACTTCGCGGCCCACCTTGATCCCCAAATCGATGGGCGACACCTGGGACAGCGCGCCGCCAAGGTCGACCCACGGGGTGCGCACCGCCTCGAAAATCGCCGCGTCGGCAAACGCCGAATACTGCCCGGCGCCGCTCAAGGCTTGGGCCCGGCGCGCAGGATGGTCGGGTCTTCACCGCGATACAACGCCTCGACCCTCGCCGCGCGCCATTGCAACACCGCACGCTGGTTGATCGAGCCTTTGTCGGTGATTTCCCCACGGTCGATGGACGCCGGCTCATCCAGCACGGCAATCCACTCCAAGCGACTGGCATTGCCGGTGGCCTCGCGATTGAGCCGCTGCAACCAGTCACCGAACCACTCGCGCACCGGCGCGCTGGCCAGCACCTCGGCGTCACTGGCGTCGGTGCTCAAGCCCGCCAGCCGGCGACACTCGTAGAGCCTGGGGAACACCAGGGCACCCAGGCATTCGCGGTCCGGCGCGGCAATCACCAGGTCCTGCACATAAGGCGAGCCTTCGAGCACCGCACGATTGCGCAGCGGCCCAACGCTGACAAACACGCCTGAGGAGAGCTTGAAGTCCTCGGCAATGCGTCCATCGAACATCAGCCCCAGTTGCGGTTGCTGCGGGTCGGCGAGCTTGATCGCGTCGCCCGAACAATAGAAACCCAGTTCGTCGAACACCTCGGCGGTCTGCTCGGGCGCCCGCCAGTAACCGGGCATGATGTGCGGCCCGCGAAAGCGTCCCTCGAATTTGCCGTCCAGCGGCACCAGGCGCACCTCACAGCCCGGTGCGGGCAACCCGATATACCCGGCCATCGACAGCGGCCCGGTGGTAAAGGTGCAGGACGGCGCGGCTTCGGTCATGCCCAGCCCGGCCATCATGCGGATACGTTCACCGCAGTGCCGCTCGGCCACGCGGTCGAGGCGGTCCCAGATACTTTGCGACAGGCCGGCGGCGGCGAAGAAGAACAGTTTCATCCGCGCGAAAAAGCGCTCGCGCAACTCAGCGTCCTGCTCCAGGGCGTTGACCAGTTCTTCCCAGCCCTTGGGCACCGTCAGGTAGGCCGTGGGCGACACGTCCTTGAGGTTGCGCAGGGTCTCGGCAAAGCCCTGGACCGTCGGCTTGCCGTCGTCGAGGTAAAACGTACCGCCGTTGTAGAGCACAATGCCGACGTTGTGGCTGCCGCCGAAGGTGTGGTTCCACGGCAGCCAGTCGACCAGTACCGGCGGTTCCTCACCGAACACCGGGAACGTCTGCAGCAGCATCTGCTGATTGGCGCAGAGCATGCGTTGGGTGGTGACGACCGCTTTGGGCAACTTGGTGGAGCCCGAGGTAAAGAGAAACTTAGCGATGCTGTCGGGGCTGGTGGCCTTGAACGCCGCTTCGGCCTCAGCGCCACCCGGCGTTTGCAGAAGGCTGGCGAAGCTGGCCTGAGTGCGCCCCGGCGCGTGGCCGCGCACGCTGATCAACGGAGTCTCGACCGGCAATACGGCGTCGATTGCGCGTTGGTAAGCGGACGCATCGCTGACGAACACCAAGCCCGGTTGCAGCAGGTTGCACACATGCCGCAGCTTGGCGAAATCCTGGGACAACAATGAATACGCCGGCGACACCGGGCAGTAAGGGATTCCGGCATACATCGCGCCGAGAGCCACCTGCAGATGCTCGATGTCGTTGCCAGACAGTAATGCCAGCGGTTTGTCCGCCGAGAGGCCGTAACGCAGCAGGCCCTGGGCAATCGCGCGCACGCTGTCGAGCATTTCCCTGTAGCTGACACGACGCCAATCACCACCGGCCTGGCGTGCGGCGATAAATGTTTGCTCGGGCCGCACCTGGGCCCAATGCACCAAACGATCGAGCAAGCGTGCCGGTAATTCACCCAGCGGATCCAGGGAACGCATGTGCAACACGCCCTGTTCTTCAGTGACCTGCACCGGCGCGTGGCCGATGGACACCTCGCGGTATCGCGGCGTGGGCTGGGGTTGCGGTCGGAATTCGGAACTCACAAGGATGTCCTCCATCAAGGCGGATCAACGCCGCCTTGTTATTGTTATGTCGCCGCGCCTTGTTCAGATCGGGTAATGCCGCGGCCCGTTCTGCAAGGTGACCCAACGCAATTGCGTAAAGTGTTCAATCGAAGCCTTGCCGCCAAAGCTGCCGTAGCCGCTGGACTTGACCCCGCCAAACGGCATCTGCGCCTCGTCGTGCACGGTCGGGCCGTTGATATGGCAAATGCCCGACTCCACCCGTTGCGCCAAGGCCAGCGCACGCCCGGTGTCGCGACTGAAGATCGCCGCCGACAGGCCAAACTCGGAGTCGTTGGCCAGGCGCAGCAGGGCTTCGTCTCCGTCACCGCGCAGCAGCACCGCCACCGGGCCGAAGGACTCTTCGCGGTACAAACGCATGTGTTCGGTGACGCCATCGATCAGGGTCGGCTGCAGGATACTGCCTTCCAATTGGCCGCCCACCACCAGCCGTGCACCTTTGGCGAGGGCATCGTCGATCAAGGCCTTGATGCGCGTGCCGGCACGCGCGTCCACCAGCGACCCCAGCACTGAATCCGCCGCGTCGGGGTTGCCCGCGCGCAGGGTCGCGACCTTGGCCGCCAGCTTGGCGGTGAACGCATCGGCGACCTTGGCATCGACAATCAAGCGTTCGGTGGACATGCAAATCTGCCCCTGGTTGAAGTAGGCACCAAATGCTGCCGCCGCCACTGCTGCATCGAGGTCGGCGTCGTCGAGCACCAGCAACGGCGCCTTGCCGCCCAACTCCAGCAGGGCCGGTTTGAGGTGACGCGCCGAGAGTTCGCCGACAATCCGCCCCACATGGGTCGAACCCGTGAAGTTGACCCGGCGCACGGCCGGGTTGGCGATCAGCCGCTCGACAATCGCGGCGGCATCCTCTGGCGCATTGCTGATCACGTTGACCACGCCATCGCCCAGCCCGGCGTCCTGCAGCACCTGGCCAATCAGGCGGTGCACCGCCGGGCTCAATTCCGAGGCCTTGAGCACCACGGTATTGCCGCAGGCCAGCGGCATGGCGATAGCCCGCGTGGCGAGGATGACCGGGGCATTCCACGGCGCGATGCCCAGCACCACGCCGCAGGGCTGACGCAGGGCCATGGCGAAACTGCCGGGGACATCGGAGGGAATGACGTCGCCGGTGATCTGGGTGGTCATCGACGCGGCTTCGCGGAGCATATTGGCCGCCAGGCGCACGTTGAAGCCGTACCAGTTGGCCATGGCGCCGGTCTCACCGGCCGCAGCGATAAATTCCGCGCTGCGCGCCTGCAATTGCTCGGCCGCCTTGAGCAAACGGGTGCGGCGCTCGTTGGGGGCCAGCGCTGCCCAGGTGGGGAACGCGGCTTGAGCGGCGGCGACGGCGGCGTCGGCATCTTCCAGGGTCGCTGCGGCGACCCGCGAGACGACTTCACCGGTCACCGGGTTGCGGCGCTCGAAGGTTCGACCGTCGCGGGCGGCGCACGACTGGCCGCCGATCAACAGGGGCACGTCCAGCATGGTGATTCCTCTTTATTGTCTTTATCGGGAATACGTTCAAGCGGGGTACAGCGGCGCGGCCAGGCGGCCGCGCCCTTCAGCGTTTATACGCCTGCAGGCCAGGCTTGATGCTCTTGTCGTCGAGGAACTGTTTCATGCCCTGCTCGCGACCGCCTTCGGTGTCGAGCAGGCGCGACTGATCGAGCTTGGCGTAGAGGTAATCCTCGTTCTGCTCCCAGGTCAGTTCGCGGCAGCGCTTGAAGCCATGCTTGGCCGCGCGCAGCACCACCGGGTTTTTCTCGAGCAGGTTGCGCGCCAGTTCGATGGTCACTTCGCGCAGTTGCGCCAAGGGCACGCTTTCGTTGACCAGGCCCATTTCGGCGGCTTTCTGCCCGCCGAAGGTCTTGCCGGTCATGATGTAGTACAGGGATTGGCGATGGCCCACGGTGTCGGCCATGGCTTTGCTCACCAAGTTGCCCGGCGGGATGCCCCAGTTGATTTCCGAGAGGCCGAAGGTGGCTTCGTCAGCGCAGATCGCCAAGTCGCACGCCACCAGTGGGCTGAAGCCGCCGCCGAAGCACCAGCCATTGACCATGGCGATGGTCGGCTTGGCATACATGCGCAGCAGTTTCCATTGCCATTGCGAGGCTTCGCGGCGAATTTTTTCCTGGAGGATCTCCGGCCCGGCGTCCACTTCGCGGAAGTATTCCTTGAGGTCCATGCCGGCCGTCCAGGCTTCGCCGGCACCGGTCAGTACCAGTACGCCGGCGGCAGGATCCTGCTCCAGGGTTTCCAGTACGTCGATCATTTCCCGGTTCAGGGTCGGGCTCATGGCGTTGCGTTTTTCCGGACGGTTGAGGATGACCCAGGCGATGCCTTCCTCGATCTCAACCTTGACTGTGGTCCAACGGCCTTCGTAATTGCTCATGGCGGTACGCTCTTGTTCTGGTGTGAAGATGAGTCGAAATTAAACCGCAAATATAGTTATGTCAATTAACTATTAATCTGGATAACCAATATTTTTTCGGTGTAAAACCCGAGTTTTTATGGTGTTGTGAAACGTCGGCATAGCCAGGGCTCGCCAACCTCGGCAAACTAGATAGCCTTCTTAACCTCCACCTCTTGAGGATTGCACTGTTAATGGCCAAGCCTTCCAACATCGCCGCCCCCAGCCCGGCACTGCCCGACAACGAGGAGGTGCGGCCGCCGCTGGATTCAGCCCTGGACGATCTGATCGGTTACGCCATGCGCCGCGCCCAGCTCAAGCTGTTCCAGAACCTGATCGGCCGGCTGTCGGACCACGACCTGCGTCCCGCGCAGTTCTCGGCCCTGGCGATCATCGAGCAGAACCCTGGGCTGATGCAGGCCGACCTGGCCCGTGCCCTGGCGATTGAGCCGCCCCAGGTGGTGCCCCTGCTGAACAAGCTGGAGAGCCGCGCCCTCGCCGTGCGGGTCCGCTGCAAGCCCGACAAACGCTCCTACGGGATCTTCCTCAGCAAGACCGGCGAAACCCTGCTCAAAGCGCTCAAGGAAATCGCCGCCCAGAGCGACCAGGACGCCACGGCCGCCCTGGACAGCCAGGAACGTGAAGAACTGCTGCGCTTGCTCAAGAAGGTCTATCAGGACTGATCGCCCTACCAGAGCGCCACGGTGTAGAGCACCAGGAAGCGGGTCTGGTTTTCGTCGCGAAAGGCTGCGCCGCTGGGGAAGTCATTGCGGTAGATCGACTTGCGCGCCATGAACCCGACGCTCTTCAGCGGGCCGCTCTGAATCACATAGCCCAGCTCCATCTGGAACTCGCGCTCCTTGCGATCCTCGGCGTTGAAAGCCGCCAATTCGATGTTGTCGCCGCGCACATAGCGCAGCCGGCTCTTCAGCCCCGGCACACCCGCTGCGGCGAAATCGTAGTCATAGATGGCCTGCCAGGTGCGCTCCTTGGCGTTGAGAAAGTCCGAACTCATGGTCAGCTCGCTCATGCCCATCAACTCGGTGCCGGAAATATAGGGCGTGGCGGTCTCGCCGCTTGAATGCATGTAGCCAAGGCTCACGCGGTGGCCGCCCAGGCGGTAACCAAACAGCGCCGAGAGGTTGCGGTTATCCACGTTCCCGGCCTTGGCACTGCCGTCCTCGCGGCTGAAGAAGCTGCGCAGGTCACTGGTGAGCACGCCATCCCCCACCGGCAGGTTATGCAGCAACGCCAGGGTGTCCTGCTGGTAGAGGTCCGCGACCTGCGAGTGATAAACGCGCAGGCTGAGGTCTTTGTTGACCTGGTAGTCACCGCCGACGTAAGCCAGGTGCGAGGTGGTGGCGGTGGCATTGAAACGCCGGTTGGGCGAGGCGACGGTCATGGCCTGGTAGTCCGTGGAGTCGCGCTTGTTGATACGGTCGATATAGCCGGTGTTGAGGGTCAGGCCCTCGATGTCCTTGGAACTCAGGGTGGTGCCGCGAAAGGTCTGCGGCAGCAGGCGCGACGGGCTGGCGAAGGCGAACGGCAGGAAGATCGACACGTCACCCGCCTTCACCGTGGTTTGGGCAAACCGCAGCTTGGCGGTCGGGGCCAGGCGCGCGTATTCATCGGCGGCACGCTTGTCGCTGGCCGACACCGGCAACAACTCGGTGCCGCTGCGGTCCGGTGACGAGTCGAGCTTGACCCCCATCAACCCACGCACATCCAGGCCAAAGCCGACTGGGCCTGGGGTGTATCCCGATTCCAGGTTGAGGATGAACGCCTGGGCCCATTCCCGTGCGGCCGTCTTCGCACCGTCGTCCTTGTAGTCACGGTCCAGGTAGTAATTGCGCAGGGTCAAGGTACCGTGGCTGTCGTCGATAAAGCCTGCCGCCCACAGTGGGGTGGGTAGCACGCTCAAGGCCAGCGACGCCAGCAACAGGCGTGGAATGTTGTTCGACACACAGGAGACTGACGCAGCCGCAACGGCGTCCTCCATCGGGAGTTCTGGCATGTTCGATGTCCATTTTTTGTTGTTGTTTTTGGGGTGTCACACGCTCGGCCCAGTCGGCTTTGCGAGCCAAGAATGGAAACAGCCGAGGGCGCTCGTCAACTGCAACTGAGCGATAATCGAACATTAATAAAACTATCTATTTTTCAGCTTCATATGGATCTTAATCATAACCACATGTTTTTGATCGATTTATTCTTATTTTTTAAGGTTTTTTATCCGCTATTCATTTTTTAGTTATCTTTGTTATCTTAATCGCCAGCAGCCACTGAAGCTCGCCATCCCCATAAAAACAACAATGAGGTTTGCCCATGGACAGTCCATCGCGTCGTTCGACGCTGACTATTGCGTTGTGCTTTATCGTTGCGCTGATCGAGGGGTTCGATCTGCAAGCCGCCGGCACCGCCGCCGCCGGGTTACGTCAAACGTTCGCCCTGGACCCGAAGATGCTCGGCTGGGTCTTCAGCGTCGGCATCATTGGCCTGCTGCCGGGGGCGTTCTTCGGCGGTTGGGTCGCCGACCGCATCGGGCGTAAGAAAATCCTGGTGATGGCAGTGCTGCTGTTCGGGGTGTTTTCCCTGAGCACCGCGTTTGTCGACAGCTATTCGGGCCTGTTGCTGGTGCGCTTCCTGACCGGCCTGGGGCTGGGCGCGGCACTGCCCAACCTGATCGCTCTGTGCGCCGAAGCGGTGAGTGAGCACAAGCGCGGCACCGCCATCAGCGTGATGTACTGCGGCGTACCGCTGGGTGGCGCCTTGGCTGCCGTGGTAGCGATGTTTTCCAGTGAACACTGGCAAACCACCTTTATCATCGGCGGCCTGGCGCCCTTGCTGGCCGTGCCGCTGATGATCCTGTTGCTGCCTGAATCCAGCGCCTTTCGCCAACAGCGCGACAACACCCCCGGCGCCCGCCCTTCCACGTCCCAGGCGCTGTTCGGCGAGGGTCGCGCGCGCACCACACTGGCGTTGTGGCTCAGCTACTTCTTCACCCTGACCGTGATGTACATGCTGCTCAACTGGCTGCCGTCGCTGTTGCTGGAACAAGGCTTCAGTAAACCCCAGGCGGGCATGGTGCAGATGCTCTTCAATATCGGCGGCGCTCTGGGTTCACTGCTTGGCGGCGTGCTGCTGGACCGCTGCAATGCCGTCAAAGTGGTGTTGTGCGTGTACGCCGGGTTGCTGGCGGCCCTCGCGGGCGTGGGACTCTCAGTGGGCATCGTGCCCATGGCGATTGCCGGCTTTGCCGCCGGCTTGTTCGTCATGGCCGCGCAGTTGGTGCTGTACGCGTCGGCACCGCCCTCCTACCCCACCTCGGTACGCGCCACCGGCGTCGGTGCCGCGGTAGCCGTCGGCCGCCTGGGTTCGGTGGCCGGGCCGCTGGCGGCCGGCCAACTGCTCGCAGCCGGCGCCGGCACCGCGGGGGTCCTGCTGGCGACCTCCCCCGGGGTGGTGATTGCCGCGCTGACCATCATCAGCGTGATGGTGCGGGCCGCGCCACCTAGAACTTGTGCAGCCAATTGAGCACCAGTTTGTTGCCCTGGGTGCGGTTCTCAGCCTGCTGCTCGAAGTAGGCGTTCACCGACAGCACGTTTTCCTTGTTGAAGGCATAGACCAGGCCTGGGCCCATGGCCCAGACCTTTTCCCGCCGCCCACTCACGTCGTGCCCATCGACCTGGGTGTCGGTGATCTGCTTCAACCAGTAGCCATTTACCCCCACGCTCAGTTGTTGGTTCAAGGCATATTGCAGCGTCAGGTTGGCATGCAAGGCCTGGCCGGCCTGGGTATCGGAAACATCCCCGAAGCCTGCCTGTGGATCATCGTTCTTGCCGTTCCACAGGTACATGAAACGCCCGCTCGCCGACCATTTCGGGTTGAACCAGTACGTCGCCGCATAATACGGGTTGAATGACCAGAAGTTGCTGCCGGGGTTGATCGAACGATTGCGGTTATAGGCCCCCACCGGCACCGACACATCGGCCTCGACGCGCTGGGTCAACAGTGGGCTGCCATCGGCCCGGCTCAGGGTCGGCAGTTGCAGGAAGGCACCAAGCGTCACGTCGCCAAAGCCTTCACGAGCACTCAACGCGGCGTTATGCAAACCATCATCGACATCCACATGGGCCAGCGAGGTGTTGATCAAGGTGAAGCCGGGCATGGCGCCATTGGCCAAAGGTTGACCGAGGTAGATGATCTGCGTGGTCGGCGCCACCACTTCCAGATCCTGTTTGGGCAACGCCAGCTTGTGGCCGTTGGCGTCGTTGAAACGGCTGGCGCGGGAGTACGTCAGGTACTCCTCCAAGTACCAGCCAGGGCCGGCCGGTGCCGGTGAGCCGTCGTAGAAACTGGTGCTGCCCAGGTTGAGTCCGGGCAAATCGTAAGCGTGTGCAGTCGATGACAGTGCGACAAAGGTCATGGCCGCAACTGCCCGCAAGATAGGCTTGAGCATCTTGTGTGTCCTGTATTTTTGTTGTTGTTCAAGACCCCCGGCACGGTGGATCCGCGCCGGGGTTTACCGCGGTTGCAGGCCCTACACGTAGGTGGCGGCCAACCCACCGTCCACCGGCAGATTGACCCCGTTGACCCAGCGTGCGGCGTCCGAGCAAAGGAAGGCGATCACCGCCGCCACCTCATCGGCCAGGGCTGGACGGGTCATGCGCTGGCTGTCCTCGGCCACCCGCTCCGGCCCGAGCAGGCTGACAAAGTCGCCCAGGATCGGGGTAAACACCGGCCCCGGCGCAACGCAGTTGATGCGCACCGAGTGATCGCGAAACCAGCCTTGGGCTTGCTGGAAGCTCCACACAATCAGCGCTTCCTTGAAGTACTGATAACAGGTGGCCTGCGCCACCGGATTGGCCGCCAGCCACTGCTGCCCTGCCGCGAAGTCTTGCGTGGCGGCCAGGGCCTTGTGCAGTTCCAGCCGTTGCGGCCATTGCGCGCCGAGCACCGACGCGACATTGACGATGCTGCCGCCCGCCGGCATGCGGGGCAGCAGCGCTTGCGTAAGATGCCGCAGCCCCAGGTAATTGACCTCGGCCACCGTCTGCGCGGGTGCCGTACCGGGCACGCCGGCAATGTTGCACAACCCGTCGACCCGTGCCGGCAGGCGCGCCACCAAGGCATCGATGCTGGCAGGGTCACCCAAGTCCGCCTGGAAGAATCCATCCAGGGTCAATTGCGGTTCATGGCGATCAACGCCGATCACCGTGGCGCCCTGGAAACGCGCGAGCCGCGCCAATTCGGCGCCAATGCCGGAGGCGACACCGGTGACAACCAGGGTTTTGTTATGCAGGTTCATGTTCAAGCCCTCTTGTTTTTGTATAGGCATGGGTGGAGCAAACCGATGAGCCAGGGCTCAGTACGGCCACGACTCAGTACGGCCGAAACTCAGAACGGATAGACAGGCGGCGTGTTTTTCACCGTAACCCACTGCCACTGGCTGTACTCGTCCCAGTCGGCCGGCCCGCCGACGCTGCCGCCGTTGCCGGAAGCGCCGCGCCCGCCGAAGGGGTTGATGCATTCGTCGGCCACGGTCTGGTCGTTGATGTGCAACAGGCCGCAATTAAGCCGCTCGCCGATCGCCATGGCGCGCCCGACGGACGGCGAGATGATGGCGGCCGAGAGTCCATACTCCGTGCGGTTGGCCAGCTCGATGGCCTCCTCGTCGGTGGCAAAACTGACCACGCTGGCCACCGGGCCGAACACTTCGTCCTCAAAGGCGCGCATGCCCGGCCGCACGCCACTGAGCACGGTGGGCTGGTAGAACAACTGGTCATATTCGCCGCCAGCCTCCAACCGTGCGCCTGCTTGCAGGCTGTCGCTGACGATCTCGTGCACGCGCTGCAATTGCCGTGGGTTGATTAACGGGCCGAGCGCTGCTTCACCCCGAGCGGCATTGCCCACGGTGAGCGCCCGGGCCTTGTCCACCAGCTTGCGCGTGAGACGTTCGGCGATGGATTCATGGGCAAGAATCAAGCCGGTCGCCATGCAGATTTGCCCCTGGTGCAGCCAGGCGCCCCAGGCCGCATTGCTTGCCGCCAGGTCGAGGTCGGCGTCGTCGAGAATGATCAACGGGTTTTTGCCACCCAGTTCCAGCGCGACTTTTTTCAAGTGACGCCCGGCCACCTCGGCGACTTTGCGCCCTGCCGCCGTGGAGCCGGTAAAGGTGATCATCTGCACATTCGGGTCACGGCACAGCGCTTCACCGACCGGCGCAGCACCGGGCAACACGTGCAGCAGGCCCTTGGGCAGGCCCGCTTCCTCGAACAGCCGGGCGATCAGAAAACCGCCGCTGACAGGGGTCTGCGGGTCGGGCTTGAGTACCACCGCATTGCCCGCCGCCAAGGCTGGCGCCACCGAACGCAGCGACAGCACCAGGGGGAAATTAAACGGTGAAATCACCCCGACCACGCCATGGGGCTGGCGCCGCGCATAGGACAGGCGCCCGGCCGCACTGGGCAGCACCAGCCCGTGCGGTTGGGACAACAGGCCCGCCGCCTGGTGCAGCAGCACGATCGCTTCGCGCACTTCGTGCTCACCTTTGAACAGCGCGCCCCCGGTTTCGCGGGCGACATACAGCGCCAGTTCGGCGAAGCACTGCTGAGCCAGGTCCGCCGCCTTGCGAAACACGGCGGCGCGTTCCCGTGGGCCGAGTGCGGCCCATGCCGGCTGGGCCAGGGCCGCGCTGCGACTGGCGACGGCGATGTCGGCCGCGTTGGCCATGGCGCACCGCATCAAGGGCTCGCCGGTGGCAGGTTCGATCACAGGCATCACGGACCCCGAGGCGGGTATCCAATCGCCGTTGAACAGGCATTCGGACTCAAGGGCCCGCTGTAACAGGTGGGTGGTTTCAGACACTGACATGGCAACTCCCGGTTCTTGTAATTGTCATCGCCTGCACATAGGCAAACGCCGCATCAGGTCTTGAGCAAAGGCTGTGCCGCTTGCGCGCGGCGACGCTGACATAAATCGCCGAAGGCTCTATGCCGGGGCCCGCCACGTACCACTCAGCCATCAGGCGTCGGTCCGTGGCAAAAACCACGGCCTCGCCACTTGTTCAATTGATAAGGTTATGTTTAATAACTATCTGAGCAGTTACTCAAATCGTTCATTCGCTTTGCAGGGGCATAACAATGACTAATCCCCACAGCGCGCTGCCCGATGATCGGGTGGCCACCGCGCCCTATCATCCACGGGGCGACAGCCGCCAACTCAGCGACAGCAGCTCGCCGACGCCTGGAGAACTGGCCGACTGCCTGTTCTTTTCCCCAGAAGACGGGCGTATCTGGCTCAACGACCAACGCATGATGTTGCTGCACAGTTCCTCGTTCGGCGCCCTGCGCGGGGAAGTCATCGAGCGCCTGGGGCTGGAGCAGGCGCGCGGCCTGTTCACCCGCACCGGTTACGCCTCCGGCGCGCGGGATGCGCGGCTGATACGCGAGCGCTGGCCACAGGCCGATGCCGCCGCGGTGTTTCGCGCCGGGACCCACCTGCACACCCTGGAAGGTATGACCAAGGTCGAACCGCTGCATTTCAAGTTCGATGCCGACTCGGGGTTCTACGAAGGCGAGTTTCTCTGGCACCACTCCTGCGAAGCCGATGAGCACGTGAGCGCCTATGGCATCGGCCAGGACCCGGTGTGCTGGACTGAAACCGGGTATGCCATCGGGTTTGTCAGCGGCCTCTTCGGGCAAATGGTGATTTTCCGCGAAGTGGAATGCCGGGGCATGGGCCATCGATGCTGCCGGGTGGTGGGCAAGACGGCCGAACAATGGGGTGACGTCGAGCAAGACCTGCGCTACCTGAACGTGTCCCAGGCCGTCACCAGTCCCGCCCCCTCCACCACTCCCGACCACCCAGTAAACCACGGCGCCTGGGTCAACCCGCCGCAAGCGCTGGTGGGCGCCAGCGCGGCGTTCAACGCCGCAACGCAAGCCCTGCAACGCGTTGCGCTGACCCCGGCGACGGTGCTGATCAGCGGTGAATCCGGGGTGGGCAAGGAGATGTTTGCGCGCCAATTGCACCAGCTCAGTCACCGGCACGAGCGCCCGTTTGTGGCGCTCAATTGCGCCGCCATCCCGGACAACCTGATCGAAGCCGAACTGTTCGGCGTCGAGCGCGGCGCGTATACCGGCGCCACGCACTCGCGCCCCGGGCGTTTCGAGCGGGCCCAGGGCGGGACACTGTTCCTCGACGAAATCACCAGCCTCAGCCTGGCAGGGCAAAGCAAGTTGCTGCGTGCCTTGCAGGAACGCGAAATCGAACGGGTCGGCGGCGTGCGTGGGATCAAGGTGGATGTGCGGGTGGTAGCCGCCACCAATATTGATCTGCGCAAAGCCGTGGCTGACGGTACGTTTCGTGAAGACCTGTTCTACCGGTTGAATGTCTACCCCATCGCCCTGCCGCCCCTGCGTGAGCGCCGGGATGATATTCCGTTGCTGATCAACGCCTTCCTCACGCGCTTCTGCCAGGAATACGCCCGAACCCCGGCGGGCCTGACCATGCGCGCCCTGAAGGTACTGTTGCGCTACGACTTCGCGGGCAATGTGCGCGAGCTGCAAAACCTGATCGAACGCGGCCTGATTGCCAGCGACGAAGGCCAAGCCATTGACTTGGTGCATCTGTTTCGCAACGAACCCATGCCGACGGATCCCTATGGCCTGGACGACCATGGCAGCCTGTCCAACACGGGACTGCAAGCCCCACGCCCCGCGCTGCTGGACACCCTTGGCCAGTTGGACCAGGGCTTTTCCATTGATGGCCTGGAGTCGCGCCTGATCAATGAGGCGCTGCAACACAACGCCGGCAACCTCGCGGCCGCCGCCCGGCTCGTGGGCCTCAGCCGTGCGCAATTTGCCTACCGGCTGAAGAAGCATCAGCGGCAAACCCCGTGATTGGAAATGAGTGCTTTAAAAGCTTTACCCAATTAAGTATTTTGCAGAGGTACCGGGCTACAAGCGCCCTTTTTTCCTACTCGTGACAAGGATCTCCTGTGAGCGGACTGCGTGAACGTCAGAAAGCCGAACGCCGCCAAGCCATCAGCCAGGCGGCGATCGAACTGTTTGAGCGCCAGGGCTTCCAGAACACCACCATCGAACAGATCGCCAGTCAGGCCGGCGTGTCGCCGCCCACGGTGTTCAAGTATTTCGGCAACAAACAGGAAATCATCCTGGAGATCCTGCGCCACGCCGATCAGCGGGCCATCACTGATACCCGCAGCCTGATCCACACAATAGACGACCCGGTCGACGCGCTCTGCCACCTGGAACGGCTGCTCACGGGCTATGCCCTCGAAGTCATGCATCCCAGCCTGTGGCGCGAACTGTTGCCGCTGATCCTGTTCGGTGGCAGCAATGAACTGCCCGCAGGTTATCGGGCCATGAACGATGCCCTCAGGGCGCAAATCAGTGAACTGCTGAGGGAGCTGCAACGGGCCGGCAAGCTGCGCCCGCAACTCGATGTGGAACTGGCCGCATTCCTGTTGAACGACTACTCACACCTGCAACTGTTCAGGCTGGTCAACCAGGAACACCCGGATATCGATGCGCACTCTACGCAGGTCAGGCGTATCACCGAGTTGCTGTTCTACGGCATGCAGGCCTGAGGGCATAGGCATGTATATAAACCTTAAACGCTGACACATAACGCTGTGGCGAGGGAGCTTGCTCCCGCTGGGTCGCGAAGCGGCCCCAGTTCTTTGTTTCAAAAGACTGGGACTGCTGCGCAGTCCAGCGGGAGCAAGCTCCCTCGCCACGGGTTACTTTTCGCTCTTGCTGCTTATTAACTGACTGGCATTAGGGCTTGCACCGCGTAGGGCAAGCCTGCTCACCACAAGCACCTCATGTTCTCAGGTTATGTCTTCATCGAAATGTATAGATCAATGGGCCTGACAGCTTCCAGGGTCGGGCCCGGCGCGCACGCACCGGGCCACCCTGTTCAGCGGTTCGTCTTGATGTTGATCCAGGTGCGGGTACGGATGCGCTCCACGGCAGCCGGAATCGGCTCCAGGGCGAACAGCGTCTTGCGCGCGGCGTCCGGCACATACATGTTGGGGTTGTTGCGGATACTGGCGTCCACCAGCGCGGTGGCGTCTTTGTTCGGGTTGGGATAGCCGATTTTGTTGCTGATGCGGGCAATCACCTCCGGACGCAGGATGTAATTGATGAACGCGTGCGCCTCAGCCAGATCGGGCGCGTTGGCCGGGATCATCATCACGTCCGACCACATCGGCGCGCCTTCCTTGGGCAGTGCCATCTCGACCTTGACGCCCTTGCCGGCGGCATCCGCCAATTGTTTGGCCAGCGCGACACCGCCGGACCAGCCCACCGCCACACAGACATCACCGTTGGCCAAATCCATGCCGTAACGCGACGAGTTGAAGTAGGTGATGTAAGGACGGATCTTCATCATCACGGCCTGGGCCTGTGGGTAGTCTTCGCGCTTCTGGCTATTGGGGTCGAGGCCCTTGAAGTGCAAGGCAATGGGCACGATCTCGTTGCCCGCGTCGAGGAAGCCGACCCCGCAAGCGGCCAGCTTGGCAAGGTTCTCTTCCTTGAAGATGATGTCCCAGGTATTCATCTGCACGTCGGCCCCCAGGGCCTTGCGGACCTTGTCGACGTTGTAGCCGATCAGCGTAGTGCCCCACAAGTAAGGCGCGGCGTAGCGATTGCCGGTGTCGCCCACGGCCTCCAGGGACTGCATGAACTGGGGGTCCAGGTGCTGCCAGTTCGGCAACTGCGTGCGGTCCAGCGGCTGGACCGCACCGGCCTTGATCAGGTGCCCCAGGTTGGCGCTGCCCGGAAACACCACGTCATACCCGGAGTTGCCGGTCAGCAGCTTGGATTCCATGGTTTCGGCACTGTCGAACACATCGTAAATCGGGCGAATACCGGTCTCTTCCTGGAAGCTCTTGAGCACCTCGGGGGGCAGGTATTCGATCCAGTTGTAGATCCGTACGGTGCGTTCTTCAGCCAGGCAAAAACCACTGATCAACAACGAAGCGACAGTGCCCAGCACGGTGTTACGCAAAAAACTGTTCATGGTGAAAACACTCCAGCGCGGCCACGATGGCTCGCAGCACTTAATAGCGATAGGTGAAATACAGCTCCAGCGCACTGAACGTTTGGTCATCGCCGAACACCTGTTTGGCGGCGGCCAGTGGCTTGACCCAGTTGTACGATAGCGACGTATAGAACGACGGCGTGGGCGTCCAGTCGAGGAATACCACGCTCTCGTCGGCAAAGCGCCGATCGTTGACCGGTGCACCCATGTAGTTTTTCTCGTCCAGCCAGAACTGGTAGTGAATCGCACCGAGGGTCACGGTTTCGTTGAGGTGGGTCTTGAGGGAAAACTGCTGGACGTTTTCGTTGCTGTTGAACAGCAGGTAGTTACCCACCACGTCGCCGATCAGCCAGGTGCTCCAGTCGACAAAGCCCTTACTGAGCGGGTCCCAGGCTTTTTGCCGGTTGTCGGAGAGGTTGTCGTCGCCGGAAAAACTCGCGTAGCGGTAGCCGATGATCGGGGTCAGCGGCAATGTGCTGAACGCATAGTCCGCCTGGCCATACCAGGCGTTGGCGGCGTAATCGACACCCTCGCCGCTGCCGCGCTCCAACGCGTATTCGGCGTTCAAGGTCAGTGCCGGCACGCCGGGAACCTTGGCATTGAGCGCCCTCAGGTTGTACACCCGCATGCCGTCCCGGCGTCGGGGAAGCGTGCTGCCTCTCGGGCCAAGGGCATTGACCTTCATGGCCATGGCGCCGAGCGTCACCTGATCATCGAGGTTGTAATCGAGGTTGACGCCGGTCATCCGGAAGTCGCCCAGATCATCATCGGTGCGCAGGGTGAACGCCTGAGACTTCAGTGCGCCGTGGTCCCAGGCCAGGACCGCCGAATCCTTGAAGGCGGTCCGAGGGCCCAGCCAGTAGGCAGCGTCTTTGTGCTGGTCGAGGTTACCGTCCATGACGATGAACCCCGTGCCGATCATGTAGTTCTGGCGGCCGGCGGTCAGCTTCCATTCGCCGGCGCGGAAACCCCCGTAGAGTTCTTCGGCCGCGACCTTGCCGTCGGAGCTGCGGGTGAAGCCACCGGCATCACCGTCGCCGAACGTGCTTGCCGCCACCAGCGAACCGCCCGCCAGCAGGCTGAAATCGGGTTGCACCGCGTACTCGAATTTGGCGCCTGGTTTTACGTAGAACTCTTGCCAGTTGATCCGGGCGCCGCCGTTTTTGCCGTTGCGCGCATCCACACGGCCGCTGCCGAAGTTGACGCCACGACTGAACAGCGTCGCCCCGCCCACCGTGAGGTTGACTTCACCCTTGAGATTGCCGTCCTCAAAGGTGTAGCCCGCCCATGCGACGTGGGTGGTCAAGGGTAAGCCGACCGCTAAGAGCGCTCGAGAGAAACGCTTGGTGAAAACCATAAGAAGCTCCTGTGGAATTATTGTTGTTACAGGGCAGTCAATGGCGACGCAGGGCGTCGCCAACACCTGGACAAGCCAGGTGAATAGAACGCAAGACTCTTATTTTTTGACGGGGTCAGTGGCTCAGGTGGGCGGCAATCGCGCGCAGCATGCGCACGCTGTCGGTATCGAACGGGCTGACCGCCTCGTTCAGCGACGATTGCTTGACGATCACCACGCCGGACGGTTTGTCGATGAACAGGTATTGACCGTGAATGCCCCCGGCCATCAGGGCCTGGCTGTGGTCGTTGAACACGTACCACTGGCTTCGATAGGACGCACCGGGTGTCCAGTGGGAGAACTCGGCGTTTTGCGCGTAAACCGCCGGGTCGGCCCCAGCGGTGATGCGGGCGACGGTCTCGGGCGACAGCAGCTCAACCCCGTCCTGGCGGCCGTTGTTGGCCAGCAGGCGACCAAAACGCGCCATGTCGCGCAAGGTGGCACTAAAGCCCGCCCCGGCGACATTACGCCCCCACGGATCGGCGATGAAATACCCGTCACGGTCGCACCCCAACTGCTGCCAGATACCCTCCAGCAGCTCACTGCAGGCGCTGCCCGAAGCCCGCTCCATCACCCACGCCAAGGCTTCGGTGGTGGCGGTCACATAGTGGAAAAACCCGCCGTGCACGCCACGTTTTTTCAGCGACGGCAGGTATTGGTACAACGACTCGAACTGAGCGTATTGCGCCAATGCCGGCTGGAAGCCACAGGCATAGCCGTACTGCGAGCTCTCTGAATTGGGGTCGTCATAGACCTCGCTGTAATCGATGCCCACCGCCATGTCGAAAAGCTGGCGCACCGTCGCATCACCAAACGCGCTGCCCACCAGTTCCGGCACGTAGTACGCGGCGGGCAGCTCGGGGTTGAGCACGCCGCGGGTCACCAGTTCTTCGCCCAGGGTGCCGACCAGTGATTTGGTCACCGAGAACATGATGTGCCGGTCACAGGCGCGCTGGCCGTTGAAGTAGCGTTCGAACAGCACGGTGTCACCCTGCATCACCAAAAAGGCATCGGTCTGGCTGGCCAGCAGATGCTCAATGACACTCACGCTCAACCCGCACTCACTGTCGAAGTACAGGGCATCCAATGCCTGTGGCGCGGTGTTCAAGGGCCCGGCGGGGCCGGCGCCCGCGCGCACATCGATGGAGGGACGCAGTCGCGCCAGGTTGCGAAACCCCCACTGGTTAAAGGGCGGGCGCATCCAGTTGTGCCAAGTGACGCGGTATTTGGGCCCCGCCGGGAAGCCCTGCATCAGTAAAGGCGCCAAGCGGGGCTGGGTGGAAGACTCGTTCGTCTCAACGTAAAGGCTGGCCAATGACGGCATGATGTTCTGACCCATGGGATAACCCTGGAAATGACTCTGCATGCGAGCAGATGCCAGGTAATAATTAACCGGCAAATATTCTTTAGTCAATAAATCTTTTAATCAAATAACCAAAGACCTGTTCGGTTTCATTCTGACGTGACCGATCTGCGCTGCTGTACATTGTCCTTAAATCCCCAGCCTTAACGAACGCAGTTAACTATGCTGAAGGACCCGTCCCGACGTTCCCCACAGTGATCCTTATCGGAGACCCAACATGAATCCAAACGCCACCGCCCTTGTCTTGATCGAATTCCAGAACGACTTCACCACGCCCGGCGGCGTGTTCCATGACGCCGTCAAAGACGTCATGCACACCGGCGACATGCTGGCCAACACCGCAACCACGGTGCAGCAAGCCCGCACACTCGGGGTGAAGATCATCCACCTGCCGATCCAGTTCGCCGACGGCTATCCGGAGCTGACCACGCGCCATTATGGGATTCTCAAAGGTGTCGCCGACGGCAGCGCGTTCCGCACCGGCAGTTGGGGCGCCGAGATCTCGGAAGCGATCACCCGTGAAACCGGCGATATTCTCGTGGAAGGCAAGCGCGGGCTGGATGGTTTTGCGACCACGGGCCTGGACCTGGTGCTGCGCAACAACGGTATCCAGAACCTGGTGGTGGCAGGGTTTCTGACCAACTGTTGTGTCGAGGGTACGGTGCGGTCAGGGTATGAGAAGGGTTATAACGTGGTGACCTTGAGCGACTGCACGGCGACGTTCACCGATGAGCAACAAAAGGCCGCTGAAAACTTCACGCTGCCCATGTTTTCGCAGGTGTTGCGGCACACCGAGTTCCTTGGGGCGTTGCGCGAAAAATAAGCAAAAAAAGGGGCGACTGATCCATCAGTCGCCCCCTTTTTGCTTAGCCCTGGGAATGGCTTATCCGTTCAACGTCAGCCCCGGATAGGCCCGCACAGGCACCTTGTGCCGTTGCGGTTGCTGCCGGGCGAGCTGCGCCTGGACCTGTGCGACGGCATCCAGCACGCGCTGCGCCCATTGCTCGTCTTCCGGGTCCACGACCACAACGCGGAAACCGTGATCGAAGCCTTCAAGCTGAACACCCTCGGAGTCATCGACATGCAGGTCGATGTCGAATGCCGGCGGGAATTTCGACGGTGTGCTCGACAGCCCGCGCTCCGTGAGCGCTTGATTGTGCCGCACGCTGTTGACCACGCCATCGACGTGGATGCCGTACAGCAGCAACCAACGGCGGATGTAGGACGGGGTCCGGCCGGACGAGGTGTAGACCCAGACGCTGCAACCCTGGCGACGCAGTTCGCGGGTCAGGGCGCGGGTGCCGCTGCGCAGCGGCTCGCCCAGCCAACGGTGTACACATGCCGGCAAACGGCTGTGCTCGGTCGCGCTGTGGTGAAGCTGGCAGGCCAGCGTGTCGTCGATATCAAAAGAGATACGGATACGCTGACGCTTGAACACCCGCTTGATTGTGTCGAGCACTGGGTACCTTCCCATCAATGGCCCCCTTGGCAGACGGGCGCCGGTGTGTCGCTCAGGAAAAACGCTATAGGGTCAGGGGCCTTATCTTCCAGGAACGCTGCATATTTTTTCTTGATCTTGGGCAATTCGTACAATGCCATTACGCCATGTTTGGCGGAGTTACGTATGACCGAGGACGGGTTGAAATAGCCCTCGGCGTTGTCCAGCGTCAGTACGAACGGCGGCAAGCCCTCCCGCATCAGCAGGTAGCTGACAATCAGCGACCCACTGCGGTGATTGCCTTCGACAAACAACTGCGGCCTGCTGAGGACTCGCACGTAGACACCGGCAGCGCGCTTCCACACCGATTCACTGTGGTGCCTGCAGTACCAGCCGTATAAATCCTTGATGCCACCCTCGACATTGTTGAAAAAATGCTCTTCGGTGGCCGCCAGGTGTTGGGCGTATTCCTGCCGGCGAACCGGGTCTTTACCGCAGAGCACGGTGGCATTGATCTCCAGCATCAGGTTCAGTTGCTGGAGGTCGAACAGGTCAACACCGCGCGCAACATAGTCGTCAATCAGGGCGTAGCCTTCAAGCACATTCTGCAGCACTTCGTCCGTCAGCGGGTCGCGTGGCTCGGTAAAGTCCCGGCTGAGCTGGGCAAAACGGTTCTGTACCTCGCGCAGTGCGCGTTCAATCGCGGCCAGATCAAGACGATGCGTTGCAGACATTGGCAATCCTGAAAAACGGTGCATGAGTCGGTCAGCTGAACTTGCCGCTGATGTAGTCCCCGGTCATTTGTTCGCGTGGGTTCTCGAAAATCTGCGTGGTGGCGCCCATTTCAACCAGATAGCCGGTGCGCGTGCCCTGGGAGATATCCACCGAGAAAAACGCGGTGGTATCGGCCACACGAATCGCCTGCTGCATGTTGTGGGTCACCAGCGCGATGGTGTAGTCCTTCTTCAACTCAACCATCAGCTCTTCAACCCGGCGCGTGGCAATCGGGTCCAGTGCCGAGCACGGCTCATCCAGCAGCAACACTTCCGGCTCGGTGGCAATGGCGCGGGCGATGCACAGGCGTTGCTGTTGGCCGCCGGAGAGCGACAGGCCGCTGACCTTGAGCTTGTCCTTGACCTCATCCCACAGCGCGGCGCCTTGCAGCGCGTGCTTGACGCGGTCGCCCAGGTCGCCCTTGTAGCGGTTGAGACGCAGGCCAAAGGCCACGTTGTCAAAAATGCTCATCGAAAACGGGTTGGGCTGCTGGAAAACCATGCCGATGTAACGGCGCACGACTACAGGGTCAACGCCCTTGCCGTACACATCCTGGCCGAGGAAATGCACATGGCCCTCGAAACGGAAGCCCTTCACCAGGTCGTTCATGCGGTTGAGGCTGCGCAATACAGTCGATTTGCCGCAGCCGGACGGGCCAATGAAACCGGTGATCTTGTTTTTCTCGATCGGCACATGGCTGTCACGCACCGCCATGAAGTTGCCGTAGAAAATCTTGTCCAGCTTGCAGTCCATGACCACAGGCGACTGGGTGATAAACGGAGCGGCTATTTGCGCGGATGACATGTTCAAAATTCAGGTGCTCCCGTTCTTAGTACTTGGGCTTGCCGAAAATACGGCTCACGATATTCACGACCAGTACGATCATTACCAGCACCAACGAGGCCGCCCAGGCGAGCTCAAGCTGGTTGTCGAAGGGCATGCCGGAGAAGTTGTAAATCAGCACGGCCAGCGAGGCCGTCGGATTCATGACTGCCAGGCTGCCGTCGTGGTAGATCCAGTAGTTGCTGAACAGCGCGGTGAACAACAGCGGTGCGGTTTCGCCGGCGGCGCGTGCCACGGCGAGCATCACGCCCGTGAGGATCGCGGGCATGCCGGTGGGCAAGACGATTTTCCAGATCACCTGCGAACGGGTGCAGCCCATCCCGTAGGCGGCATCCTTCATGATCTTGGGCACCATTTTCATCGACTCTTCGGCCGTCAGCACCACGATAGGCAGCATCAGCACGGCCAACGCCACGCCACCCGCCGGTGCCGAGTACGTGCCGGTGGTCATCACCACCAGGGCGTAGGCAAACACACCCGCCAGAATCGACGGCAAGCCGGTGAGCATTTTCGCGGCAAAGCGCGAGGCGTTTGCCAGCTTGCTGTCCGGCCCCAGTTCAGCCAGGAAAATCGCCGCCATAATGCCAACCGGCACTGCGATGGCGGCCGCGATACCGACCATGACGAAGGTGCCCGCCATGGCGTTGCCGAAACCACCGCCGGTCTCGAAACCGGTGGGTGGCAATTCGGTGAACACTTCCAGGCTCAAGCGTGCACCGCCACGGGTGATCAGCATGTAGAGCACGGAAATCAGCGGCACGCTGGCCAACAACGCCCCGAACCACACCAGGGTGGTCAGGACCAGGCTGCGCAGGGCACGGCCTTCGAACCGGCGCTGCAGGCTGGGCATGGCGGTGATAGGCGAAGAAAGGTCAGTCATTGTTTAGTCCCCCGCTGGGCGTAGACCATGATCATCGAACCGATGACATTCACCAGCAACGTGATGAACATCAGCACCAGTGCGGCGTACATCAGCACTTCGATCTCGTTCGGGCCGGCTTCGGGGAAGTTCAGCGCCAACAAGGCCGCCAGCGTGTTGGCCGGTGCAAACAGCGACAGAGAAATGTTGTTGGCGTTACCGACCAACATGGCCAGTGCCATGGTTTCACCCAAGGCGCGGCCAAGGCCCAGCACCAGCGAACCGAAGATGCCGGTCGCGGCGGATGGCACCATTACCTTGAGAATCGCTTCCCAGTGGGTGGTACCCATGCCGTAGGCGGCTTGCTTGGTTTTCATCGGCACACCCGTGAGGGCGTCCTGGGAGACGGCAGCGATGGTCGGCAAAATCATGATGGCCAACACCAGGGCTGCCGGAAGCAGGCCCGGCCCGCTCAAGGAGGTGCCGAAAAACGGAATCCAGCCGAGCTCGCTGTTCAACCACGCGGTCAGCGGGCGAATCGCCGGGATCACCACATAGATCCCCCACAGGCCGTAAACGACGCTGGGGATCGCGGCGAGCAACTCGACGATGGTGCGAAACACTGCAGCAAGCTTGGCGGGCAAAAAGTCCTGAGTCAGGAAGATCGCCATGCTGACGCCAAAAAAACCGGCGATCAGCAACGCGATGAAGGCGCTGTACAGCGTGCCCCAAATCGCCGGCAGAATGCCGTATTTACCTTGGTTAACGTCCCAGACGCTGCCGAAGAGCACATCAAAGCCGTGCTTTTCCATGCCTGGAAGTGCCTTGCGCCCTACTTCGAAGACCAGCGCGAATACCAGCGCCAGCACCAGCACCACGCCTATGCGTGCAAGTGCACGGAAGGTGCGGTCAACCAGGAAGTCCTTCGTGGACGGCGGCTGGCACGCAGAATCCGGGTTATCCGGTACGACAAAAGGTGTGTTCATGGGCTAATTCCGGAACAAGGGGGGAACGCTCCCGGCAAGGATGAAACCCTCACCGAGAGCGGCCTGGCGAGCCTTACTTAATGTTGGCGGACGCTTTACGAACCTGTTCGACCACCGATGGCGGCAGTGGGATGTAGCCCATCGAATCAGCGATTTTCTGACCTTCAGTCAAGCTGTACTCGACCATTTCACGCATGGCCTTGGCTTTGGCTGGGTTGCCGTTGTCCTTGCGGAAGATCATCCAGGTGTAGGACGTGATCGGGTAGGACTTGGCGCCATCCGGATCCGGCAGCCAGGCCACCAGGCTTTCCGGCATTTTCACCGCAGCCAGGGCTTCGGCGCCGCTTTCGGCGTTCGGTACCACGTACTTGCCGGCCTTGTTCTGCAGTTGGGCAAAGTCAACCTTGGCCAGCTTGGCGAAGCCGTACTCGATGTAGCCGATTGCGCCTGGGGTCTGGCGTACGGTGGCGGTCACACCATCGTTCTTCGGCGACTTGATGAATTTGTCGCTGGCGGGCCAGTTGACGGTGTTGCCTTCGCCCAAGTCCTTCTGGAACTCAGGGTTGATCGCCGCCAGGTGCTTGGTGAAGACGGCGGTGGTGCCGCTGGAGTCGGCACGCACCACAACGGTGATCGGCATGTCAGGCAGTTTCAGGCCTGGGTTGGCGGCAACGATCTTTGGATCGTTCCACTTGGTGATCTTGCCCAGGAAGATGTTCGAGTACACATCGCGAGGCAATTTGAGTTCTTTAGGATTGCCCGGCAGGTTAAACGCCAGCACGATTTCACCCGCGGTCATCGGCAGCAGTTGCACGCCTTCGGCCACCTTGGCGATGTCTTCGTCTTTCATGGCCGAGTCGCTGGCGGCGAAATCGACGGTCTTGTTCAGGAAGTCCTGTACACCCGCACCGCTCCCCTTGGACTGGTAGTCAACCGTGACACCTTCGGTTTTCTTGCTGAAATCCTTGAACCAGGTGAGGTAGATCGGCGCTGGGAAACTCGCACCGGAACCGGTCAGGCGGATGCTTTCGGCGGCAAACACCGAGGTGGCACTGAGAGAAACCGCAACGGCGAGTGCAGCAGACTTCATCAGACGTTTCATTAAGGAAAATCCTTGTGATTTCGGGCTCGGCAACTCTGCAACAATCTTGTTACGGTTTTATGAACGTGCAATGGCAAAACGCCCAGTTGTCCCCCTCTCCCGCCACAACACCGCATTTTGTGGTCATTGGTTCGTAACAAAATGCGACTAAGACTTTGCCATCCCCCACGACGCGAGTTCCGCCATGTCCTCACTAGAAGACACCTTGATACAGCGCATCCACCGTGAATTGCTCGATCACAGTGACGAAGAGCTGGAACTGGAATTATCCGAAGATGGCCATGACGTGAACGCGCTGTTTGATGAGCACGTCGGTGAAGGAAGCGAAAAAGCCGCGCGCCGCATTTATTTCAGCGAACTGTTCCGCCTGCAAGGCGAACTGGTGAAATTGCAGAGCTGGGTGGTCAAGACCGGCCACAAGGTGGTGATCCTGTTCGAAGGACGGGATGCCGCCGGCAAGGGTGGCGTGATCAAGCGCATCACCCAGCGCCTGAACCCGAGGGTCTGCCGAGTGGCTGCGCTGCCGGCGCCCAATGACCGTGAACAGACGCAGTGGTACTTTCAGCGCTACGTCTCACACCTGCCAGCCGCCGGCGAAATCGTGCTGTTCGACCGCAGTTGGTACAACCGCGCCGGTGTCGAGCAAGTCATGGGTTTTTGCAACGAGGACCAGTACGAAGAGTTCTTCCGCACCGTTCCGGAGTTCGAACGGATGCTCGCCCGCTCCGGCATCCAACTGATCAAGTACTGGTTTTCGATCTCCGACCAGGAACAGCACCTGCGTTTTCTCAGTCGCATTCACGACCCGCTCAAGCAATGGAAACTCAGCCCTATGGACCTTGAGTCGCGTCGGCGCTGGGAAGCGTATACGAAGGCCAAGGAAATCATGCTCGAACGCACCCACATCGCCGAAGCGCCGTGGTGGGTGGTACAAGCCGATGACAAGAAGAAAGCCCGACTCAACTGCATCCACCACTTGCTTGGGCAGATGCCGTATGAAGAAGTCGAGCTGCCGGTGATCGAACTGCCGCAGCGCGTGAGGCAGGAGGATTATTCGCGCAGCCCGACGCCGCCGGAACTCATCGTGCCGCAGCGCTACTGATTAACCCCCATTGCAGGTAGGTGGCGGGCGGCATCACGAATCGGGATGTTCGCTCGCCTCCCTGTTTTTTCAGACCCGTCTTAAATCATCTCCTGCCTGACATCGGTACGCTGGCCCCTTCCCTACCCCTATGTGGAACGCGCCCGGCGCACAGCTGACAGGTACCCTCGCCATGATCGACAAACACCTGCGGATCCTCATCGTGGATTCGCTTCACGCCCATGTCGTGCAGATCGAAAAGCTGCTGAACCGCATGGGCTATCACTGCATCGCCACCGCCAGCAGCGACCGGGAAGGCCGGCAATTGAGTCGCGCCGGGCTAAGGCGCTTCGATGTGCTGCTGGCCGCTGACCACGTGGTACGCAAGCCTGGCGTGGCGGGTTCGGCGTTTGATGCCTACGACATCGCGAACGTGTTTATCTATGGCCGGCCTGCCGACAGCGAACAGGTGCACCTGCCCAGCCACGGTGAGCGTTACTGGCGCTGCGGCTTACCGGAATACCTGGTACTGGAGTGGTTCATGGCCCGTTCCAAGCGCAGCCTGCCGGAGGCTGCCGCTCACCCTTTGCGAACGCCTTGCACAGACTCACCCGGTTACTTTGCGCTGCCAGGCGCAAGGTGACCGGGTATCGGGGCGTCAGATAGGGGCGCTGCTGACGACCCTTAGCGCCAACCCTTCATACGCATCCAGCGTGATGGTGAACGCTCCCTCCGCCGTCAAATCCCCCTCGACCCGTTCGTTGATGATGTCCACCACCATCCCCGCAGCGATATCCGGCAGGTGCAGGGTCTCGGTGATCGGCGTGGCGCCGAAGTTCAACGCAGTGATTTGCGTGCCTTTGCCGGCCGGCAATTCGTGGACCATCACCAACAGCCCTGGGTTTTGCACTTCCGGCACCTGGATCTGGCGGCTGGCGGCGATGTCGTAGGCCCGGCGCACCGCGAGGATTTTCTGCAGTTGCGAGGCGAAGGACTCAGGGTCCTGCAATTGGCTGTTGAGGCTGCCATACAAGCTTTTCGAGCGCGGCATATGGCCGGCGGACAATTCTGCGTCCGGGTTCAGGTCCACCAGGTCATAGGCGCCGCGATGAATCCAGCGCGTGTCGCCATCCTGCATCAAATGCTCGACCTCTTCGGCGGCCAGCGGCAGCGCGCCCACCAAGTCCCAGCCCGACAAGGCAAATACCCCAGGCTGCATGGCGTTGTACATCACCAACAGCAAATGGATCTGGCGAATCTGCAGAATATCCGCCGCGGTAATGGCCTCCAGATCCCGAATCCCCAGCGCCGCCGTGATGATGCTGGCGGTGGTGCAGGACACGCCATTGGTCACAAACTTGAGGTTGTAGGGGGCATGTTCGCCGGTCAGGCGTTCGTACATCTGTTCGCGAATGTGCTCGCGCAGGATATTGCCGGGGAAGGTTTGGCCCTGGTACAGGAAGGTGTCATGGGCGTGCAGGGTCCAGAAGTGCACCAACTCCAGGGTCAATTCATCGTGATTCTGCAACGCATGGATCAGCGAACCGGGATCGATGCCCTGGCGGTGCATTTCGCGCAGCATCAGGCGCAGGAACTCGGCGTCACCCATCAGCAACGCGTGCTGGTATGCAGGGCGGGTGATGAAGTCGTAGGACAGATCGGCACCGCCGTGAGACATGGACGCAATGTCATCCACGGTGAGGTTCAACTCCTGGAAGCTGAAGCCACCGGCTTTGCGAATCGCCCCGCCCAGCAGTTGGTTACCGGTGATCGACAGCGGATGGCTCTCGGACCAGGCCGTGCCGTCCAGCTTGCGTTCCACGCCGAGGAACCCGTTGGCGTCCAGGCGCAGGATCTTCGCCCCCATCACGTCGATGGCATGCAGGGCATCGCCGATGATCATCTGCTGTGCGGCGAAGGTCGGGTCCAACCAATTCAGCGACGGTTGGCCTTCCTTGAAGTAGTGCAGGTAGACCCAGCGGCGCGGCTTGCCATCCACGCCCAGCACCACGTTTGTGGCGCTCCAGTCGGTTTCCTTGACGCCGGGTTCAAAGAAGATCACGCGCTGCAACTGGCCGACGATGTAGTGTTTATCACGCAACGCATCAACCTGGACGGGGCTGAGGTTCTGCGCATCGCGGCCCTCTGCGACGTCAGGAAGCAATGGCCAATCTTCTTCGCGGATCTCCACCATATGGTAAAGGCCGGGATAGTCCTCGTACGCCATCTCGGCCAGGCGAAAATCCGCGCCCTTGCCGGTATGGGACGGGATTACGTCGTCGATGATCACCGCATTGTGCGCCGCCGCCATGCGCGTCAACGCCTGCAATTGCGCTTCGGTGCCCAGTTGCGGGTCGATCTCGAAACTGATGCGGTCGAAATTCCCGTCGATGGTGGGCGTGTGCTCCGTGCCGTTCAGGCCGCCGGATTTTTTCAACGGGCCGTTATGGATGCCTTGAATGCCGATCTTCGACAAGGCATGCCACAGCGCTTCATCCCCCAGCGCCTCCAACACCGTACCGCCTTCACGGGTCACGATCGACGCCGGGTAGGCGGTAAACCACACGGACGACAAGGCCGAGGCATCCCGTGGCCGCGTCTGCGCATAGGGTTGCTGCCACAACCGGCCTTGGCCCGAATAGAGCTTGGCCCGCTGGCGTGCCGCGTGCAGCATCGATTGTTCCACCAGCCAGTTCACATGGTTGTTTTCAGCCGCCGTCATAAGCCTGATACCTGTCGTCGTGAAGCATTACTCGTGAACATATGAGGGTTGTGCGGGCCATTCGTTGCATTGCGCTGGCCGCACTGACACAAAGCGATCACCGTGCGGGCTTGCTGTGGTGAGCAGGCTTGCCCTGCGCCGGGCTGCGAAGCAGCCCCTTGGGTCGGCGGTGAACCCGTCGAGGGACAAGCCCCCTCACCACAGGCAGCCTGCACACAGTTGGATGTTCATTAACACCCCAGCAGGTAGGTGCTCAGGTCTCCCGATACTGCCTCGGCGTAAACCCCGTCGAGGCCTTGAACTGGCGAGTAAAAGCACTGTGGTCGGTGTACCCGCACTGCAGCGCCACCTCGGTGATCGGCATGTCGGTGTGCAACAAGCGGTGGGCATGCTCCAACCGCACCTTCTGGATCATCTGCCGGGGCGTGAGGTGGAACACGCGTTTGCAGTAGCGCTCCAGTTGCGCCACGGAAATGCCTGCGATGCGCGTCAGCTCACCCAGGGTGACACGGCGGTTGAAGTGCGCGCGGATGTGCGCGTCGACGGCCGCCAGGCGTTGGTAGGCCGGATGACTTTCGCTGGCGGTTTGCAGGTCCACCGAGATGCCCGCCAGGCCGATGATGGCGCCCATGTGGTTGTACAGCGGCCACTTGTGAGTCAGGCACCAACCCGGTTCACGGGTGCCATAGAGGTGCAATTCCAGCTGGTCCTCCAGTACAAACCCCTGCTCCAGCACGCGCTGATCCTGTTCGGTGTAACCCGGCCCGAGTTGCGCGGGGAACACTTCAGCACTGGTCTTGCCCAGCAACGGTTGCAGGTGCTTGAGGCCACAGCGCTGCACCAGGGTGTGGTTGGCGAGCACATAACGGGCCTCGGTGTCCTTGATGAAAATCGCCGCATTGGGGATCACATCGAGCATCGGCAGTAACTGCGCCACGCCGGCCAATAGCTGCTCGATGCTGTGGGGCCGATTGGCCTCAGGCCCTTGGCAAAGGGTTGCAAACGCGCTCTGCATCATGACGGCTGATCCCCACTGGCGGCCTCGACGCGTAGCAGATTGCCCGATGCCTGAGGCGCTGTCGAGCGGTGCAAACTGTGCTGATTTCGTCATCGTTGTCGGCAAAAAACATCAATCGCGCCGCCGTTCATGAGTTCACTGTAGGGGCACTGCATGCCTATCCAATAACTCACAAGAAGGCGACGCTATGTCAGGTCAAGGCAAGTTCAAGAAGCAACTTTCATTGATGGACCTCACCTTTATCGGGCTGGGCGCCATCTTTGGTTCGGGCTGGTTGTTTGCGGCCAGTCACGTCTCCGCCATTGCAGGTCCTGCGGGCATCATTTCCTGGCTGATCGGTGGTTTCGCGGTGCTTCTGCTGGGCATCGTGTACTGCGAACTGGGCGCCGCATTGCCGCGCGCCGGCGGCGTGGTGCGCTACCCGGTCTACTCCCACGGCCCGCTGCTGGGCTACCTCATGGGTTTTATCACGCTGATTGCATTTTCCAGCCTGGTGGCCATCGAAGTGGTCGCCTCGCGCCAATACGCTGCAGCGTGGTTTCCCGAGCTGACCAAAGCCGGTTCCAGTGACCCGACCACCCTCGGCTGGCTGGTACAGTTCGCCCTGCTGTGCCTGTTCTTTATCCTCAATTACCGCAGCGTGAAAACCTTCGCCATCGCCAATAACCTGGTGAGCGTGTTCAAGTTCATTGTGCCGTTGCTGGTGATTGGCGTGCTCTTCACCTTCTTCAAGCCGGCGAATTTCCAGGTGCAGGGTTTCGCGCCGTTTGGTCTGTCAGGCATTGAGATGGCGGTGTCGGCCGGCGGCGTGATTTTCGCCTACCTGGGGCTCACGCCGATCATCTCGGTGGCCAGCGAAGTGAAGAACCCGCAACGCACCATTCCGATTGCGTTGATCCTTTCGGTACTGCTCTCGACCGCCATTTACGTGTTGCTGCAAACCGCATTCCTCGGTGGCGTGCCCACGGAAATGCTTGCCGATGGCTGGGCCGGGATCAGCAAACAACTGGCGCTGCCCTATCGGGATATCGCCCTGGCGCTGGGCGTGGGTTGGCTGGCGTACCTGGTGGTGGCCGACGCGGTGATCTCCCCCAGCGGCTGCGGCAACATCTACATGAATGCCACCCCGCGTGTGGTGTACGGCTGGGCGCAGACGGGCACGTTCTTCAAGATTTTCACGCGTATCGATGAGAAATCCGGCATCCCCCGCCCGGCGCTGTGGCTGACCTTTGGCTTGTCGGTGTTCTGGACCCTGCCGTTCCCGTCCTGGGAAGCGCTGATCAATGTGGTGTCCGCCGCGTTGATCCTCAGCTATGCGGTCGCCCCGGTCACCGTCGCGGCGCTGCGACGCAATGCACCGCAAATGGCGCGCCCGTTCCGGGTCAAGGGCATGGCGGTGCTCGGCCCCCTGTCGTTCATCATCGCCGCGCTGATCGTGTATTGGTCGGGCTGGAGTACGGTTTCCTGGCTGCTCGGCCTGCAAATCCTGATGTTCGGGGTGTACCTGCTGTGCGCGCGCTGGGTGCCGACCGCGCACCTCAACCTCAAGCAGCAAGTGCGCTCATCCGCGTGGCTGATCGGCTTCTATGCGGTGACCCTTTTGCTCTCCAAGCTCGGCAGCTTTGGCGGTATCGGCGTACTCGCCCACCCGTTTGACACCCTCGTCGTCGCGGTCTGCGCGCTGGGCATTTACTACTGGGGCGCAGCCACTGGCGTGCCGGCCCATCTGGTGCGCCTGGAACACGAAGCCGATGAAAGCGAAGCGGTCGACGAGCCCCTCGGCCGTGCCCCGCTGACCCCGGCCACCCACTGATTCTGGAGCGTTTTATGAAGCGATTGCATGTGATCGACTCCCACACCGGCGGCGAACCGACGCGCCTGGTGATGGACGGGTTCCCCAAGCTCATCGGCAATACCCTGGCTGAGCAGTTGAATAACCTGCGCAGCGAGCATGATAAATGGCGCCGTGCCTGCATTCTGGAACCGCGTGGTAACGATGTTCTGGTCGGCGCGCTGTACTGCGAGCCGGTCACGCCGGGCGCCATCTGCGGCGTGATCTTCTTCAATAACGCCGGCTACCTGGGCATGTGCGGGCACGGCACGATTGGCCTGGTCGCCTCCTTGCACCACGTGGGTCGCATCGCACCCGGCGTGCATCGCATCGACACGCCTGTCGGCCTGGTAGAAGCAACATTGCACGAAGACGGCGCCGTGACCCTGGGCAACGTGCCCGCCTACCGTCATCGCCGCCAAGTGCCGGTGGAGGTGCCGGGCCACGGGGTGGTGTTGGGCGACATCGCCTGGGGCGGCAACTGGTTTTTCCTGGTGTCCGAACACGGCCAGCGCTTGCAGATGGACAACGTCGATGCCCTCACCGACTACACCTGGGCGATGCTCAAGGCCCTTGAAGACCAAGGTATCCACGGTGCCGACGGCGCGCTGATCGACCATATCGAGCTGTTTGCCGACGACGACCACGCTGACAGCCGCAATTTCGTCATGTGCCCCGGCAAAGCCTACGACCGCTCACCGTGCGGCACCGGCACCAGCGCCAAGCTGGCCTGCCTGGCCGCCGATGGAACACTTGCGCCCGGAGCAACCTGGACACAAGCGAGCATCACCGGCAGCCAATTCGAGGGCCGCTATGAGTGGGACGGCGAACGCGTGCGCCCCTTCATCACCGGCCGCGCCTACATGACCGCCGACAGCACCTTGCTGATCGACGAACAGGACCCTTTCGCCTGGGGCATCTGAGCCCGGGCCACCTTTAACTGAACGATTGCAGGAGTTAGCACAATGAGCGACAACATCTTCACCGGCTGCATCCCCGCCCTGATGACCCCGTGCACGCCCGCGCGTAAGCCGGACTTCGATGCCCTGGTTGCCAAGGGCCGCGAGTTGATCGATATCGGCATGAGCGCCGTGGTGTATTGCGGTTCCATGGGCGACTGGCCGTTGCTCACCGAGGCCGAGCGCCAGGAAGGCGTGGCGCGGCTGGTGGCGGCCGGCGTGCCGACCATCGTCGGTACGGGTGCGGTCAACAGCCGTGAGGCAGTAGCCCACGCGGCCCACGCCGCCAAGGTCGGCGCCCATGGCCTGATGGTGATTCCGCGCGTCATGTCCCGTGGTGCCTCGGCCACCGCGCAAAAAGCGCACTTCTCGGCGATTCTCAAGGCCGCGCCGAACCTGCCGGCCGTGATCTACAACAGTCCGTATTACGGCTTCGCCACCCGCGCCGAGCTGTTCTTCGAACTGCGCCGCGAACACCCGAACCTGATCGGCTTCAAGGAGTTCGGCGGCGGCGCCGACCTGCGCTATGCCGCCGAACACATCACCTCCCAGGACGATAACGTGACCCTGATGGTCGGTGTCGACACCCAGGTGGTGCACGGCTTCGTCAACTGTAACGCCACGGGTGCGATCACCGGCATCGGCAACGCACTGCCACGGGAAGTCCTGCAACTGGTGGCGCTGAGCAAAAAAGCCGCCAAGGGCGACGCCAAGGCCCGCCGCCAGGCGCGTGAACTGGAAGCCGCGCTCGCGGTGCTGTCGTCGTTCGATGAAGGCTGCGACCTGGTGTTGTACTACAAACACCTGATGGTGCTTAACGGCGATAAGGAGTACGCCCTGCACTTCAACGAGACCTATAAGCTCAGCGACGCTCAGCGCCGTTACGCGGAAACGCAGTACGTGCTGTTCCGGCAATGGTACGCCCATTGGTCGGCGGAACAGAACGTCGCCTGAGCCCTTGCGTGCCGCTGCGGCGCTCGCAGCGGCCACCCTCTTTTTTCCAGGACGATTCCATGACTCTGACAGGCAAGATGCTGATCGGTCAGCACGCCACTGGCGGCAATCGCGAGCCCATCCGGGCGATCAATCCCGCCACCGACACAGCCTTGGAGCCGGCCTACCTGGGCGGCGACGGCGAACAGGTCGCGCAGGCGTGCGCCTTGGCGTGGGCGGCGTTTGATGGGTACCGCGAGACATCGCTGGAGGCGCGCGCAACGCTGCTTGAAGCCATCGCCGCGCAGATCGAAACATTGGGCGATGAGCTGATCGACCGCGCCGTTGCCGAAACCGGCCTGCCCCGCGCGCGCATTCAAGGCGAACGCGGGCGCACCTGCGGGCAACTGCGCATGTTCGCCCGCACCGTCCGCGCCGGGGAATGGCTGGATGTGCGGGTCGATACCGCGCAACCGCAGCGCCAGCCGCTGCCCCGGCCAGACCTGCGTCAGCGCCACATCGCGTTGGGCCCGGTGGCCGTGTTTGGCGCGAGCAACTTTCCGCTGGCGTTTTCCGTGGCCGGAGGCGACACCGCCTCGGCGTTGGCGGCCGGGTGCCCCGTAATCATCAAGGCCCATGGTGCTCACCCTGGCACCAGCGAACGGGTGGGCCGGGCGGTGGCCCAGGCGGTCAAAGCATGTGGGCTGCCGGAAGGTGTGTTTTCGCTGTTGTACGGTTCGGGCCGCGAGGTCGGCATTGCGCTGGTCACCGACCCGCGTATCAAGGCCGTCGGCTTTACCGGTTCTCGCAGCGGCGGCCTTGCGCTGATCCAAGCGGCGCAGGCGCGGCCGGAGCCGATTCCGGTGTACGCGGAAATGAGTTCGATCAACCCGGTGTACCTGTTCCCGGCGGCGTTGGCAGCCAGGGCTGAGGCGTTGGCCGAAGGTTTTGTCGCTTCGTTGACCCAAGGCGCCGGGCAATTCTGCACCAACCCGGGACTGGTGATAGGGGTACAAGGGCCCGCTTTGGATCGCTTTATCAAGGCTGCGGGTGAACGGCTGCCGACCTGTGCAGCACAGACCATGCTGACACCGGGGATTGCCAGTGCCTACGCTTCAGGGGTGGCGGCAATGACGGAACACGCCGAGGTCGCCGCCAAGGGGCTGGCGGCAGAAGGTCCTAACCAAGGCCAGGCGCATCTGTTCGTGACGCAGGCACAGGCTTTTTTGGCCAATGAACACCTGCAAGCCGAGGTCTTTGGCGCGGCCTCCTTGATGGTCGTCTGCGCCGATGCCGAGGAAGTCCGCCAGGTTTCCGAGCATCTCGAAGGCCAACTCACGGCCACTCTGCACCTGGACGAAACCGATTTGCCAGACGCCAAGGCCCTGTTGCCGGTGCTTGAGCGCAAGGCCGGCCGCCTGCTGGTCAACGGCTGGCCGACCGGCGTGGAAGTGTGTGAGGCCATGGTCCACGGCGGTCCGTTCCCGGCCACCTCGGATTCGCGCAGCACGTCGGTGGGCACGGCGGCGATCCAGCGTTTTTTGCGCCCCGTGTGTTATCAGGATTTCCCCGATGCGTTGCTGCCCGCCGCGCTCCAGCACGGCAACCCTTTGCTGCTGCGGCGCTTGCTTGACGGCCAGAGGGAGGCATAGGCGATGTCCGATCCCGATATCGTAGTGGTCGGCGCCGGTATTATCGGCGTCGCCTGCGCGCTGCAACTGGCGCGCCTCGGTCGGCACGTGGTGGTGGTTGACCAGCAGGCACCCGGCAGGGGCGCCTCCTATGGCAACGCCGGGCACTTGGCCACAGAACAGGTGTTCCCGATTGCCGACGTGTCGATCCTCAAGCGCTTGCCCGGCATGCTGCTGGACCCCATGGGCCCATTGCACCTGGATTGGAAATACCTGCCTCACGCCCTGCCCTGGTTCCTGCGCCTGCTGTGGAACCTGCGTCCGGCGAGCTATCAGCGCACGGTCGCGGGTATACGCACGCTCAATGAAGGCAGCCTGGGCGCCTGGCAGCGCTTGCTGCACAGCATCGGGCGCCCGCAGTTGCTGCGCGAGGATGGCTCGCTGCTGGTGTTTGAACAGGCCGACTCACGCCCGGCCCTTGAGGCCCTGCAACGGCGCATGCAGCAACAGCAAGTGCCCGTGGCGTTCTGGTCCGGCGATGCCATTCGCCAGGCCGCGCCGCAACTGAGCGAGCACCTCCAGGGCGGGCTGTTTTTCCCCGGCACCGGGCACTTTATCGACCCTTACCACGTGGTGTGCGAACTGGTCCAGGCCGCCAAGGCCCAGGGCGTGCAATTCCTCCAGCGCGAGGTGAAAGACGCACGCCTTGAGGAACATGGCGTCTCACTGACCACCGATCAGGGCCCCTTGAGCGCCCGCCAGGTACTCATCGCCTGCGGCGCCCACTCGGCCGAACTCACCGCCGCGCTCACCGGCAAAAAAATCCCGCTGGACACAGAACGCGGCTACCACCTGATGCTGCCCCACGAGCAGCATCGCCTGCCATTCGCCGTCACCTCCCTGGAGCGCAAATTCATCATGACCCCCATGACCGACGGCCTGCGCCTGGCCGGCACCGTCGAATTCGCCGGCCTCGACCGCCCGCCGAACATGCAACGCGCCTGGCAACTGCATCGGCTGAGCAAGGGGTTGTTCCGCGATGATTTGAGTGCACGGGATGCCACCCCGTGGATGGGGTTTCGGCCGTCGTTACCGGATTCGCTGCCGATTATTGATCGGGTGTGTGAAGGGAAAGTGTTGCTTGCGTTTGGGCATCAGCATTTGGGGCTGACGCAGGCGGCGGTGACGGCGGAGATGGTGCGAGAGTTGGCGGGTAAGGATCAAGTGCAGTCACTCACGCCTTATCGTCTGGACCGATTCTGACAACAGCACACGCAGCCTATGTACTGAGCGGGCTTGCCCCGCGCTGGGCTGCGCAGCAGCCTCAAAACTAGACGGTGAGGAGCACCTGACACACCGCATTTTGTATTGATTGGGGCTGCCGCGCAGCCCGGCGCGGGGCAAGCCCGCTCACCACAGGAGGAATCGAGTGCAATCACTTCACCAACCGCTTCTCCTTGGAGGGGCGATATCCGAAATACGAGCTATAGCACTTGCTGAAATGACTCGGCGAAACAAACCCGCACGCCACCAACACCTCCACCTGTGACAGCTCGGTGTGCTGCAACAGCCGCCGCGCTTCGGTTACGCGCAGTTCCATGTAGTAGCGCTGCGGTGTGGTGCCCAGTTGTTCCTTGAACAGGCGCTCCAGTTGGCGGCGCGAGCGGCCGGCGTAGACGGCCAGTTGGTCCAGTTCCAAGGGTTCTTCGAGGTTGGCGTCCATCAGCTTCACCACCTCACGCAGGGGCGCGCTGACGCTGACGTTTTCGGTGGGTTTGATCCGCCGGTAACGTGACTCTTCGAAAGCCAGGATGTCTTCGATGCCTTCGACCAGTGCCTTGTCGTGCAGCCCCTTGATCCAGTCCAACGCCATGTGGAACGCGCCGGAGGGGCTTGAAGCCGTGAGGCGGTCGCGGTCGATCACGTAGGGTTCGCTGGTCACGTGCGCAGCCTTGGACACTTCGGCCAGGGCTGGGCGGTGTTCAGGGTGGATGGCGCAGCGATAGCCTTGCAACAAGCCGGCGCGGCCGAGGAACCAGGCGCCATTCCAAAGACCGGCGAGGCCGATACCGTGCTCGGCGGCGGTACGCAGCAGGTGGATGAGGTCTTCACTGGCCTTGAGTTCAGTACGGAAACCGCCGCAGACCACCAACAGTTCCAGGTCTTGCAGGGCCGCCCCATCAAGGCGCGCGTCGGGGCGGATTACCAGGCCCAGGTCGCTGATGACTTCGCCATCGTCCAAACCGAAGGTGCGCGAGGCGAACAGTTCGGGGCGCAGCAGGTTGGCGGTAACCACCGTGTCGAGGGTCTGGGTAAATGCGGGCAAGGAGAAGTGTTCGAGCAACAGGAAGCCAACGCGAGTGACCGACGCCGGCTGCTGGGTTTCATTGAGGTAGCGCAGGTTTTTGCCTTTCATGCCACCGCTGAATTGACGTCTTTCCATCGAGGGTTTGCCCACTCTTATTGTTGATGCAATGTGCACCATCTTAGGGGCAAACACGTGAGTTGTCTCAGGCGCTGATCTTGAGCAAACCGCAACCGCATCAAGCCCGCAGCAGAACAGTGGCAACGGCATCTGATACGGTTTTTTCTTCGCTATCTGCGTCTGTATCGAAACACTGTTTGGGCGGACAATAGCGCCATTCCTACCCCCTTCCCTTCGGAGGCCTTATGACCAAGATGGCACTTTTCCTGTTCGGCTTTTTGGTGTTGACCATCGGCATCGGCCTGCTGGCGACCATCTCCCCCGTGTGACGCTCAACCGGCAAACAACATCGGGTACAGCGACAGCACCAGCAGCCCCGCCATCGACACATTGAAGACCCTCAGCCAGCGCGGCTCACGCAACACGTTGCGCAAGCCGCTGCCACACCCGACCCACACACACACGCTGGGCAAGTTGACCACGGCGAACACCAGTGCAATCACCAGCACATTGGTGACGTAGCCTTCGGCCGGCGTATAGGTGGTGATAGCGCCCAACGCCATGATCCAGGCCTTGGGGTTCACCCACTGGAACGCCGCCGCGCCGAGGAACGTCATCGGCTTGCCCTGCGCATCATCGCTGTCGGACATACCGCCCGCCGTCGCGATCTTCCACGCCAGGTACAACAGGTACGCCGCGCCGACGTAGCGCAACACCGTGTACGCCCATGGGAACAGCTTGAACACCTCGCCCAACCCCAGGCCCACCGAGATCACCAGCAGCATGAACCCGATACTGATCCCCAGCGCATGCGGCATCGACCGGCGGAACCCGAAGTTCACGCCAGAGGCGAGCAGCATGGTGTTATTGGGGCCTGGCGTGATCGAGGACACGAAGGCGAACAGTACAAAGGCTGACAACAGGCTGGTAGACATGAACATGACGCGGCATCCGAACACAGGTGATAGGCCTGTGACAGTAAAGGCTTATGGACCGCCCTGACCCGTACAGCCACAGTACGATTAAGGCATACACTTTTTTGCCAAAGCTTTCACAAACCTTTCACAGATGGGCGCCTATGGTGAATCCAGCTCCTAATGAACATCCTTTTAGCCCGCGCTCCCCACGCGGGCTTTTCTTTGCCTGGGATTTGTCACGCTGGAATAAACGCCTCGGCCCAAACTGCGATTGGCAGGCAAAAAAAGGGCAAGCCATTCGTCATGGCTTGCCGCTATTTTTGCCTGTCCGTTAACGCGGACCGCCACCACCGCCTGGGCCACCTGGGCCACCGCCCTGACCATGCCCGCCACCATGACCACCACCGCCACCTCCCGGTGGCATGAATATCCAGCAGCCCGACAAGGTCGACAACAACGCGACAACCACAGCCGCCTTGGTTAGATAACTCAACTTCATGACCACACTCTCTTACTTGACGAGATTAACTTCTCGCTGGATATGACAGTGCGAACCGCAAGGCGTCACGGCTATCGTGTAACGCGATGGTAGGGTTTGTATGCGTGACGGTACAACGTGAAGACCGTTCCAGGGTTGCCTCAGCCCTTTGCGCAGACCAGGCAACCGTAAGGTCGAGTCAAGGTTCGCAAATCAACTACCATGAGCCTTCATTCATGGAAACGATTACCACAAGACTCGCCGGGGCCCACTCATGAGAGACCTACCGCCAACCGCTACGCTGCGCGCTTTCGAAGTTGCCACCCGGCACGCGACCTTCACCTCGGCTTCAGAGGAGTTGCATGTAACCCAGAGCGCCGTCAGTCATCAGTTGAAGCACCTCGAAGACCTCTGGGGCCTGCAGCTGTTCCAGCGTGGCAAGTCGTTGCGGTTGACCCCCGCCGGTGCGGCGCTGGCGCCCATCGTGCGCGAGTTTTTCATGAACCTGGAGGCCACACTGTCTGACCTCAGGGAACAAAAAGGCAGGGTCCGGCTCAAGGTCAGCGCCACCTACTCCTTCGCCCTGAAATGGTTGCTCCCGAGGTTGCCGAGCTTGTCGCAACAGCATCCGGAGATTCTGATCACGCTGGAGACCAGCGACAAAGCAATCACGTTTTCCAGCGCAGATTCAGACGTGGCGATCCGCCTGGGCAACGGTAATTACCCCGGCCTGCACTCGGAGTTCATGCTCAGGGAGCAGATATTTCCGGTGGCCAGCCCTGACCTGCTCAACCGCTTTGGCACCCCGCAGGAGCCCGCCGAGCTGTTGCGTTACCCGCTGCTGACGCGCGACGGCGCAGACTTGGTGCCCAAGTGGGAAGCCTGGTTTGAACACGTCGGCGTCGGGAGTTGCGCGCTCAACGAAAGCGTCAGGTTTGCTGATACCAACATGACCATTGAGGCGGCATTGCTGGGCCATGGCATTGCCTTGGCGCGTAGCGGCCACGTCGAAGCTGAAATCAACGACGGCCGCCTGGTGAGGCTGTTTGAGGTGCCGTTCGCTTCACCGGTCGCCTACTTTTTTGTCTGCCCCAAAGGGATCGAATCCCAGCCTCACATCATCAGTTTCCGTCACTGGCTGCTGGCCGAATCAATCCAAGCCCAGCAGCGCTACCGATAAAGCATGAATAATCACTCATGCCAGGATGAGCGGACTTCGCTTTCAGGCAAGCCATAATGTTACTTAATATGGCGCATGCCTTTTCCTATCGTTCTACTCATCCTCTTCGCCGCGCTCCTGCATGCCAGCTGGAACGCGCTGTTGCGCGCCGGCACCGACCGGCTGTGGTCAATGACCGTGATGTGCCTGGCGGTGGCCGTCGCCAGCACGGTCATTGCCTTGTCCCTCACGCCGCCCGCCGCCGCCAGTTGGCCGTACGCGGTCCTGTCGGGCGTGTTGCACGTCGGTTACAACCTGTTCCTGGTGCGCAGCTACAAAGTCGGCGACCTTGGGCAAACCTACCCGATTGCCCGTGGTTCCTCGCCCATTCTGATCACGCTGTTCGCCTTCGCATTCGCCGAGGAGACGGTCAGCGCAGGCGCGCTGATAGGCATCGTATTGGTGTCAGGTGGCATCATTTCACTGGCCTTCAAACAGCGCAGGCTGGCCGTCCCCAGCCTGCCTTACGCCTTGGGCACGGGCGTTTTCATTGCGGCCTACAGCGTGACGGACGGCATCGGCGCAAGGCTGTCTGACGCGCCGTTGGCCTATACCGCGTGGATGTGTGCGCTCTGGGGCATCATGATGCCCCTGGTTTACGTTGGCCTGCGCGGCACGCGCAGCCTGCTCACGCCGCGCCCAGGCTGCATCACGGCCTTCCTGGGAGGGCTGGTCTCCCTGCTGGCCTATGGCATCGTTATCTATGCCATGTCAGAGGCGCCGATGGGCGCCGTGTCGGCGTTGCGCGAAACCAGCGTAGTGTTCGCGGCATTGATCGGTTATTACTTCCTGGGCGAGTCACTGACTGTCCGAAAAGTCCTCGCGTGCGTGGTCATTGCGACCGGCACGATCCTTATCGGCTGAACCCTCAGCCCTCCTAAAAGGCGCAAGCAATGGATACTGTCTCTTCAGCCCCCCTCATTTTGATCACAGGCGGCAGCCGAGGTGTCGGCGCGGCAACGGCGCGGCTGGCGGCTGCGCAAGGCTACGACGTGGCAATCAGCTTCATCAGCAACGAGGCCGCCGCCCTCGGCGTGGTGGCCGATGTGCAAGCCTTGGGACGACGCGCCCTGGCCATTCGCGCCGACAGTGCAGACCCAGAACAGGTCGCCCACCTGTTCGCCGCCATTGACGAGACGTTTGGACGTATCGACGTGCTGGTTAACAACGCCGCCATCATTGCGCTTCAATCGCGCTTCGAAGACCTCGACTTCGCCCGTATGCAACGCATTTTCGCAATCAATGCCATCGGCCCGATGCTGTGCGCACAGCAGGCCGTGAAACGCATGTCGCTGCGCCACAACGGCAAGGGCGGCAGCGTGATCAACGTGTCCTCGGGCGCCGCCCGGCTTGGCAGCCCGAACGAATATGTCGACTACGCCGCCTCCAAGGGTGCCCTGGAGACATTCACCATCGGGCTGTCCAAGGAAGTCGCGCGCGAAGGCATACGCGTCAACTGCGTACGCCCAGGGCACATCTACACCGACATGCACGCCAGCGGCGGCGAACCTGGCCGCGTGGATCGCGTCAAGGACAGCATTCCAATGGGCCGGGGCGGAGAACCCGAAGAAGTGGCGCGGGCCGTGCTTTGGCTGGCCAGCTCAGAGGCGTCGTTTATCACCGGGACCTTTCTGGATGTAACTGGGGGGAAGTAACCTGTAACACGGGTGTCGGACAGAGATTGATGGGGGCAATAGATGGACGATTTGATACAAGGGCTCGATGGGCCCAGGACTGCACAGCAGGAATTGTTCTACGACCTGGAAGATGCGGCGGCGGTGATTGGGTGGTCGGTGGTTGAGTTGACGGCGATGGCGGGTAGCGACAGAACGCCGGATGAGGCCGTGGCGTTGATGAAAATATGCGCGTTGTTGGCCGCGCAGCAGAAAAAAATGGCGGTGTATGCGAGTGAGGTTAAGGACCAGCGGATCGTCAGGTCTGAGGGCATGTAAGCGCGCGGTCACACACTCAAGCAGGGCATTTACGGATGCCATTTCCGTTGGAAGAAGGAATAGCGTTATTCCTGCTCAAGTGCGTGGAGCACAGCGCTGAAGGCGATAACTGAAATCTGCCAGCATGGCCTGATAGAGCAGCACACTTAGCACTCGCCAGTAGGTGCTGCTTATCGATTCATACAGCCGAGTTGATCCACTCCGGATGGACATTCATCAGGTTTCCAGGCGACTTTTTAACACCATTGCAACACACCCACCCGTTATATAAATACAACCCAGGGTACTTGATAAAACTCACCGGCTTCACCGTCAGATACGCCGCATTGGTCCAACTTCCATACGCATAGAGATAGCTTGAATTTGTATAGGAAAGATACTCAGCGGTGCCCACGGTGACAATATACCAATTACCCTCTCCATAATTCACCACCAGAAACAGAGACGCTTGTGTAATGTCCTCCGTGGTTTTTACATAACCTTCGACCATCTTAAGATACGTGTTGGGCACGGTCGAAAAATCTTTCAGGCGAGCCAACTGAGACGGCGGCACCGCCGCCTTATTGGAGCGTTCACCTGCTTGCGGCTTTGCTTCGGGTTTTCCTGTTCCCTCTGGCGATTGCAATCCGGTCGACATGTTGAAGTCCTTTCAGGAAGAGTCAGTATTTCGATGACGTACGGGAGAAGAATTAAAGAGCGTTTGACTTACAGCCCTCGTCCATTCCTCGTCGCCTACGTCAGTCCTTGCCTATGCCGGTTGCAAACGCGGCACACTGCAGAGAAATAGTGATCAACCCTTTTCTCGTCCGATACTGTCAACGTTCACAGTACGCTAGACAGTTTCGCGATGAATAAGTACGTTAAAAGTACAAAAACGCCCAGACAATTAAAAACCCCGTACACGCTAATCCAGGGCTTTTCCGCAAGTGGCGGCCAAGGTAGAAATCGAACCGCCACAGGCAGACATGCAACTCAACGGTTTAATCTACAAATCAATCAGTGTCCTCTTGGCTGTTCCTAGGCTGCTTTTCCTCACCCAACGGCAACGACGCCACGATCTCAGCACGGCACGTTTCGAGTATTTCATCCGCCAGAGCAGAGTCATCCGGGCACGCCCGCGACAACATCACTGCGCCGATTGCATGCGCCAGCAGGTCGATCATTTTTGCGCGAACGTCTTGCTTCGTCGTATCCGGACCCGCCGGGTAATTTTCCTCGAGTGCTGCGAGGGTGCTCTCTACGCCGCTGGCGAAGGTCGCCTTTAACTCATCTGACTGGCGGGCAGCATCGCCACACAGCGCCGCCATGGTGCACCCGCCGCTCCTGCCGTCTCTGTGCTCGCGCGACACATACATGTTGACGAACCCCGTAACGTCGAGGTGGCAGGTATTGGCCAGGGATTGCGAAAGGCTGTTTTCAGCGGCCTCGGCCATCAAGTCTGCTTTGGAACCGAAGTGTTTGTAGAACCCGCCCTGGGTAAAACCGGCAGTCGCCATCAGCTCTGCCACCCCGACGCCATCGTAGCCACGCTCACGAAACAGCGCTGACGCCGTCTCCACAATATGAGCCCGGTTGGCGATGGATTGCGTTTTGGTGATCTTCATTTTGCGCTCCTGTGCCTCATGAACAATGGCCTGACTATACTCTGATGTCAGTCATAATCAAAAACGTTGACATCTTTGATTATGATCGACATCATAAATTCCGTACTGCAATCCTCTGCCACTACGGCGCAGGTCGCCGTCATTGATCAACGAGTATGGAATCGATATGAACGACAAGACCTTGTTTGAACCCTACACGCTCGGCTCACTGACGCTTTCCAACAGAATCGTAATGGCACCGCTGACACGGAACCGTGCGGGCGCGGGCTTTGTTCCGAGCGAGCACGCGGCGACCTATTACAGCCAGAGAGCCTCTGCAGGCCTGTTGATTTCCGAGGCCACGCAGATCTCACAGCAGGGCCAGGGTTATCAAGACACCCCCGGGATTTATACGCAGGCACAGATAGACGGATGGCGTTCTGTCACAGAAGCCGTTCACGCGAAGGGCGGACATATTTTCCTGCAACTGTGGCATGTGGGGCGCGTGTCCCATACCGACCTTCAGGAAAATGGCACAGCACCGGTGGCGCCCTCTGCGCTCCGTGCAGCGACGAAGGTGTTCGTCAACCATCGTTTCGTGGATGTTTCTGAACCTCGGGCGCTCGACATCAGCGAACTGCCCGGCATCGTGGGCGACTTTCGTCGCGCCGCGTTAAACGCAATTGCGGCTGGTTTTGATGGTGTAGAAATCCATGGTGCGAACGGCTATTTACTTGACCAGTTCCTCAATGACGGCGCGAATGTGCGTACGGATGCCTACGGTGGCTCGGTTGAAAATCGTGCGCGCTTGTTGCTGGAGGTTGCGGCGGCGGTAGTGAGCGAAGTCGGTGCTGAGCGCACGGGCATCCGCCTATCGCCAGTGTCGCCGGCCAATGGGGTGTCCAGCACCGACCCGCAAGCCCAATTCGATTACCTCGTCGATCAACTCAACACCCTCGGCCTGGCTTACCTGCATGTGGTCGAAGGCGCCACTGGCGGGCCTCGCGACGTGGCGCCCTTCGACTTCGGCGCCTTGCGCCAACGCTTCAATAACACCTACATCGCCAACAATGGCTACGACCTGAACCTGGCCACCTCGACACTGATTGAAGACAAAGCCGACCTCATTGCCTTCGGCCGTCCGTTCATTGGCAACCCTGATTTGGTAGAGCGACTCCAGACCGATACGGCTTTATCCGCTTTTGACCCGGCCACCCTGTATGGCGGCGGCGCAGCGGGCTACATCGACTACCCGCCACTGACTGAAAGCGGCCAACGCCATCCCTGAACGTCACCTTTGCGAACGTTCCCGCCCTACATCCACAACAGAGAATCAAGCCATGAGCCTCCCTAACACCGTCCTCATCACCGGCGCCTCCACGGGCATCGGCGCCACCTATGCCGAGCGCTTCGCGCAACGCGGCCACGACCTCATCCTGGTCGCACGCGACAAAAATCGACTGGAGGCGCTGGCAGCGCAACTGCGCGATAAACACAAGGTCGCCATCGAGGTACTTCAGGCTGACTTGACCCACAGCAGCGACCTGGCGGCTGTCGAAACGCGCCTGCGCGAGGACGCCAGCATTGGCATCCTGGTAAACAATGCGGGTGCCGCGCAATCCGGCAGCTTTATCGAACAGTCCACCGACAGCGTTGCTCAACTGGTGACGCTCAACACGACCGCGCTGGTGCGACTGGCCAGCGCCATCGCCCCTCGCCTGGCCCAGGCCGGGAACGGCGCGATTATCAACATAGGTTCAGTGGTGGGCCTGGCGCCGGAGTTCGGCATGACGGTCTACGGCGCGACCAAGGCCTTTGTACTGTTTCTATCACAAGGCATGAGCCTGGAATTGACGCCCAAAGGCGTCTACGTGCAAGCCGTCTTGCCTGCTGCCACGCGTACCGAGATCTGGGAACGTGCAGGCATCGACATCAATACCCTGACTGACGTGATGGAGGTCGGCGATCTGGTCGATGCGGCGCTGGTGGGTTTTGATCGTCGCGAGACCGTGACGATTCCTCCCTTGCAGGATGCCGCCCGCTGGGATGCCTTGCAGGCTGCACGTCAGGGTTTACTGGCGCAGATTCGACAATCCGATGTCGCCGAGCGATACACCACCACTGCATAAATACGACCCATATCAAGGGGCTGCCATGCCTAATGCCAGTCATTTAAGGGTGAGCACCGTACCTGTGGCGAGGGAGCTTGCTCCCGCTGGGTCGCGAAGCGGCCCCAGCTCTTTGTTTCAAAAGACGGGGACTGCTGCGCAGTCCAGCGGGAGCAAGCTCCCTCGCCACGGGGTACTTTTCGCTCTTGCTGCTTCTTAAACTGACTGGCATTAGGCTGCCATGCCCCTTTTTCACACGCGGATCCCTGAATAACTGAGGCGGTCAAGTTCCATTGAACGCCATGAGAGCTGAATCAAAATGAAGGCATTCTCGATCGACCGTTACGGCAAAAAGAATGGACGCATCAGCGAAGTGCCCACCCCTGAAGTGGGTGCCCATGACGTGCTTGTTCAGGTGCATGCCACAAGCGTCAACCTGCTCGACGCGAAGATCAGGACGGGCGAATTCAAACTGATCCTGCCGTACTCATTCCCGCTGATATTGGGTAATGACCTGGCGGGGGTGGTGGTCCGCGTAGGGGCGTCCGTGCGGCGCTTCAAGCCGGGTGATGAGGTGTACGCACGCCCTCCTCAGGCGCGCATAGGCACCTTCGCGGAACTGATTGCGGTAGATGAAAACGCACTGGCATTGAAACCTGAAAACCTCAGCATGGAAGAGGCCGCCGCCCTCCCGCTGGTTGCGTTGACGGCGTGGCAAGTGCTGGTTGACAGCGCCAGGCTGAAACAGGGTCAGAAGGTCTTTATCCAGGCGGGCTCCGGCGGCGTTGGCAGCGTCGCCATCCAGCTCGCCAAGCACCTGGGTGCCTTTGTCGCGACGACCACCAGCACGGCTAACGTGGAGTGGGTCAAGGCACTCGGGGCAGACGTCGTGATTGACTACAAGACGCAAAAGTTTGAACAGGTTCTTCAGGATTACGACGTCGTATTAAACAGCCTGGGCGCGGATGAACTGGAAAAGTCGCTGACCATTCTGAAGCCGGGAGGCCAACTGATATCCATCTCCGGGCCACCGACGCCGGCGTTTGCCCAGGCGCAAAAGTTACCCTGGGTAGTGGGCCTGGTGATGCGTCTGTTGAGCAGCGGTATTCGCAGGAAAGCGCGAAACAAGAAAGTCAGTTATGCGTTCGTATTTATGCGTGCCAGTGGCGCGCAACTGGACAAGATAACGGCGCTGGTTGAGTCCGGCAGTATCAAACCGGTGATCGACCGCACATTTACCTTCGACTCGACCGCCGACGCCTTGAGCTATGTCGAACAAGGAAGATCCAAGGGCAAAGTCATCATTAAAGTCAAATAACTATCCCCTCCTCTTCGTTCACGAAAGACGTTGTGAGTGAGCCGCACACTTGGAGCAGCAAATGAGTACATCTTCCGAAAGAACCGCGATTGTGACCGGCGCCTCATCGGGCATTGGTCGCGCGACCGCTGAGGCGCTGGTACGGGCGGGATACACCGTGTTCGGCACGAGCCGCAAGGCCACCGGCACGCCAACCCAGGTGACCATGCTCGTCTGTGATGTGACCGATGACGACGCTGTCAGCGCCCTCGTTTCCACTGTACTTGCGCGGACCGGGCGGATCGACCTTCTGGTCAATAATGCTGGCGTTGGCCTGCTGGGTGGCGCGGAAGAGTTCTCGATCTCGCAGGTGCAGGCACTGTTCGACGTCAACCTGTTCGGCGTGATCCGCATGACCCATGCGGTCTTACCGTCGATGCGGGCAAATGGCCAAGGCCGCATCATCAATATCGGATCGATTCTGGGGTTAGTGCCCGCGCCCTACTCCGCTCATTACTCAGCGGTCAAACACGCGCTGGAGGGCTATTCGGAATCCCTTGATCACGAGGTGCGCGCCTTCAATATCCGAGTCTCGATTATCGAGCCGGCATTCGTAAGAACCGTCTTCGATCAGAACGGCATAGAACCGGACTCACCGCTGAAGGAGTACGACCAGGCGCGCGCCGGGTTCAAGGCGCTGCTGGCCGATGTGATGCCCAACGCCGATCGTCCAGAAGTCGTAGCGACGGTAGTCGTAGAAGCGGCGAGCGATATTCACCCCAAGCTTCGCTACACGGCCGGGAAGGCAGCGAAACAAATCAGCCTGCTGCGCCGCTTCGCTCCCGCCGGGGTGTTTGATAAGAGCTTGCGCAAGCAATTCCGGTTGCCGGCTTGAATCCTGGGTCTCAGGGGCGCCACTCACGCCAGCGCGTCTGCGAAATCCGTGCAGTACTCGTAGCAGGCTCCCTTTCTGGCACATTTCGCCCCGCGCCAAAGGGCTGGGTGTTTAAGTTTCACGCCATGAATATCGACGATGACACCTCGAAGTGGCTCGGCTGCCCTACTCCCCTGGAAATGTACAGGCACCAGTGCCCTGCTCGAGGATGAGTTCACAAACCCAGGCCAAGCTGCGAAAGACAAGAACCAATGACGTCAGCCTGGTACAGATCAACTACCTGCTGATCACAGGCAAGGCTTTGACCGAGGCTGAACTCAAAAAGACACTCGAAAATATCGCACGGAACAACCTTGAGAACTCGGAGCTTTCCGGGAAGGCTAGAAGCTTGGAGTGGGTGGCCCAGCAGCGCGACTACCTATTAAGGGGGAGAATCAGCGGCGGCTGGAGCTGAAAGTATTTAGGGGACACAGCCCTATTTAGACTTGCACGCATCCCTGTTCAACAAGTCCTTCATCCCCATCGCAACTGATGGGGAACATACGCTGAACCCGGCGTGGATCTAGCTCAACTCGCAGTCCAGCATCGCCTGCGCAGGCTCGATCGAATGTCGTAGAGAGCCTGCTGATCCGATGCGTTGGTGCAAACTAATAAGACTATTGAACTGAGGATGTCATATTTCCACCTGCTGGCTTCAGGTAGCTTTCGATTGCAGGGGCCAATAAGTGAGAGCCATCGATGCTCAAATGGTGATCGTCACGATAGAAAAGCACCCCGTCTCGCATGATGAAGCATTGGGCATCGTCACAAAACTGGTTGATTGGATCTACGACACTTAAGTAAGGGTACTTGCCTTGAAGATATTCTACGAGCCCATCTTCAAGCTTGCGCATTTGCATGTAATCGGATTTCGGAATGGTGCAATTACCTGGCATAGCGCGCGACCTAAGCTTGCAGTACTCAAGGAGTTCCGACGTGATTGCAGGCGTATCTCTAACAAAAACCACACCAAGGCCCGACTCCTCTAGGCTATCAATAGTCCGACTCAATCCTGCACGAACAAGCTCAGGGTTTGAGAGCCCGGTCTCACTTGGATTCGTTGAGTAAAGCCGTACGCTCCCGTTCAGCCTTACGGCTTCGGGATTTAAGTAGGTACCGGAAAGAACCGGCCACCACCAACCTGAAATCACTGCAGTTTTTAAAGTTGGTATATCTCGCGCAAGTTTAAGATTTCGCTCTAGATGTTCACGAGCCCGGCACTCGGGCTTTGGGGCGCCCGCTGGTCGCTCGGCTTCAATTCCTTCTAATGGGGAGCAGGTTCCTGTATTCAGGAGAGTATGATCACCAAAGGAAGCTAGCCCAGGGTAAATATGATTTGCATGACTATCGCCAATAATAATCACATCTGGGCTTTCGCCATTACCTACGCAGGGTGCTACTTGGTACTTATCGAAGCAGCTAGCGTCAATCCACTGCCCACCCCAATTAAGGTTCTTGCTGACGTTCTGTTTCAATTGGGCGAACTCGCGAAATTCTAATCCACCATTCTTAGACGCACCAAACCCAACACAGCCAACAACAAATAGAGCAACCGCAAGAAAAAAAGTTACGCGCCCAGATGTATTACCGAACCGGACTGGCTTTTCTAAAAACCTATAAGTTAGCCATGCAAGCACAAAGCTCATAACTAGCGCAGCTATGCGAATTCCCACTGGGGGGACTTCAGACCACACCAGCCGAGCAAACGTCAAAATAGGCCAATGCCAAAGATAGAGGGGATAGCTGACCAGCCCTACGAAGACCATTAGCTTATTGGACAGGAGAACTCGATTAACCCAGGTTTGCGGGCCAGCCAGTAGCAACAAGAACGTCCCCCAGACAGGCAGCAATGCCCACCAGCCCGGAAATGCCTTGCTCTTGTTTATGAATAGGATGCCAGCAACAATGAGCACAGCGCCTGTAGCTGACAGAATATTGTTTATTGCCCCGCCACGCCCTGCCAACTGCATCCAGATAGAAAGCCTGCTCGTATTGAACACTTGCAGATAGGCTAGCAGCGATCCGACCAAGAGTTCCCAAATCCTGGCTTGCGGCAGAAAGAAAGCAATGGAGGGTTTGGCCGTTACGTAATGAAGGTTAATTCCGAACGAAACAACACCGAGCAGCAGTACCACTGCAAGCACGTTGACTCCGATGCGCCATGCTAAAAATATAAGAACGGGATACACCAGATAAAACTGCTCCTCTACGGCCAATGACCAAAGATGAAGCAACGGCTTTAGTTCGGCTGCCGTACCGAAATAGACATCCTCTCGCGCCAAGTTAAAATTCTGAAAAAAACTAGCGCTTGCAACTATATGCCCACCCAATTGTTTAAACTCATTGGGGAACAATATAAACCAACCAACCACATAACTAACAACCAACACAAAAATCAGAGCTGGAAATATACGCTTTATGCGATGGGAGTAAAAGCTAGAAAAACTGAAACTGCCGCGCTGCAAGCTCTTGAAGATAATACTTGAGATCAAGAACCCTGATATAACGAAGAAGATATCAACGCCTACAAACCCCCCTTGCAATACGGATGGAAATGCGTGAAATAAAATAACTGAAAGAATCGCCACAGCGCGCAAACCGTCAATATCCGGACGGTACGCTGTACTTACGTTACGTGTTTCGAGTTTTACATCAGGCGGGTTGTACATCCAGCAGATCCATATGCGAAAAATCGGCGTAGTCTATCCTCCAGCACTGTATTAAAGCTACTTGATTCGCTTCGCCAACTCTGAGGACCTCCTTCAGATCCGCCTGGCCCGCCAACCTTTGCGCCGGCGTCATGCCAGCAGGCAGGTAGTTCGATCAACTCAGGCATATTGATCAAGTCCACTCCCAGTGCCTTGCCGCACGCTGCATAGTTCGCTCGGCCGGTGACTTGGATCAGGCCAAGGCCGCGGTACTTGGAGCCGTTTCCCTTCACGCTGTTGCCCAGGACGGCGCAGCCTTCGTATCCGGTTTGGATCGCCGGTGGTCCCTATAACTCACGAACCCACCGCAACTAGCCAGACTCGGGCCCGACCTGAGCAATGAGGGCGGCAATCATCTGGCGAGTTACGATCCCATACCTACCCGTGGCGGCATTCAGCAGCGGAACGAAAACGCCGGCTTTACGGCCGGCGTTCGGGAGGATCTACAGCGACTGCTCACTGGTGGAGACAATCAAGCTGACCAGCGCGGCCAACCTCAAGTTCGCCGAGCTTTTCGTCGATGCTGGCCGTGCTGACCGGCGACCGCCTGCCGATCGTGGATCGGCCCGCTGATGCGCTTCGAAGAAGAGTGGCTGCCGAATCGTTCGCGCGCAACTTGAAAGAGATCAAGTTCAAACTCGAGCGCTACCGGCAAGGATCTGGGTGACGGGCTGATAGGGCTGCTTGACGGGCTGGCCATAGCCGAGTATCTGGACAACTTCATCAACAACGCATACACGAAGCATCACGGCTTATGGATGCAGATCTTGGCCTTCGCGCTGGCCAAAGGCCTGTCCGAGAACAACAACGCTGAGCTCACCTATGTAAAGAGGGAGGCCGAGAAGAAACGGCAAAGCCACGCGCTCGATGGGTTAAAGCTGATCATCGATGTAACGGCCACGCCGCCATGACTGAAGCGAGCAATCCGCCTGGCCTTGGCCAGCCTTCAGCGCCAGGACGACATCGTCACATGACTGGAGTATGTTTCTGACATGGAGAAGAACACGCTCACCGTTCCACCCGAGAAGATCCAGGGCTACTAAAACCGGTGCATTTGAATATCACAGGACGTCTGGAGCGCCTACGACCATTTGCCAGCCGGTGAGCCCCTCACTTTTAACGAGATCCGCACATTGAGTGCGAGCAGCAAAAATTCCCACAGGAATACATCCAGCCGCTCATAGCGCACGCGGACGAGAAGATGACTAAGAACTATCAGGAGGGGGCGACGAAAAGAAAATCGAGTATCTAGAGATGGGCGCCGAATTGGCGATGTGAGGTCGGAGTCTTGCACATCCCGGCGCCCTGCCGACACACACCACTCCCAAATCTTAGAAACCTCGATAACTGCATGCACATGCAGCGCTTGAATTGACATGCATCAACATCGATCAAGACACCTGCGATTGGCTCGGTTGCCCGAAAAAATATTGCCGGCCCGGCCCAGCTTAGCGATGCACTGTCCACTGGCAAGGCAAAGGCTGCGGCGGACCTCAAAAAAGCGCTCGCTGGCGTGGCTAGGTTCAACCTTAGCACTTCGGAACTGGAGGAGAAGAACCGCAGCCTTCAAGGGGTCGCAGATCAGCACGACTACCGGTTCATAGAGAACAAGAGGCTCCTGGGCGAGCTTAGAATACTCGCCGCGACACAGTACTGACGTATGCTTGGAAATTACACAGCGCCGCCGTCATCCTCTAATCTTTCAATACCCGTTTGACCGCATCACAAAATCTAGACACAGCCAATAAGATCAACGCAGCCACGCTCAACCATATAGTCCTTTATGGTTTTGCCTCGATTATCCACTACAGAGGGATCTGCCCCGCGCTCAAGAAGCGCAAGAAATGCACGGCTATCTTTTGATTTCTCATAGTGGCTGAAGGCATACATCAACGGGGTGGTACCGTTATAGCCAGAAACCGAAATGCCTGCTCCTTCACCCAAAAGCAGTTCAATAGCGGGAGCACTGCCGGAGTAAGCGGCGATAATCAGCGCACTCCACCCCTTGCTGTTCCTAAGATCAAGGTCATCAATAAACTCAAGCGCGCCCTTGATTCCTGCAACATCTCCATGCGCCGAGGCGTCCCAAAGCGCTGGATAATAGTCCTTGATCATCAACAGATCGTAGTCGATCGTCGACACAATAATTCCTGCCTCAGTATCGCTGATTACTGATCCGGGCTTAAGATTGCTTTTGCTCTCGAGAATTACAGCCCCATCAATCTGCCACGAGCCGAAGCTAGGCATTTGATACTCCCTAAAAGTAAACGCCCTTAACTGATTTGCAACTTCAAATGCGCACTTTCTGAAGTCAATCGAAAGAGCTGAGTAGTTAATGGCGGACTTGGAGTAATATGACGCCCCGAAGCTAGGCTGTTCGTAGCATACAAAATCGCCACTAAGTACTGATGAAATACTGCCCAAGAATAATTCTTTCGCAGCAGACAAATATTTAAAATATAAATCCCTAGCATTGTCTGAGAAGCTAATATCGAAGCTAAGCTGACTGATGATACTGCCAGTATCTATTCCAGAATCAATTCTGTGCAGCGTAACGCCTGACTCTGTTTCCCCATGCAAAAGTGGAAGTGCAGAGGTATACATTCCTTTATATTTAGGAAGCAGAGAAAAATGTATATTGTAAAGATCGGACGACTTAAATTTTTCAGGCTTTATAATCTCTGCAAATTCAAGTGAAATAAATATCAAATCTTCTACATCGTACAGATCACTAAGACTCACCTGCTGAATGTTTTCCGACAAAGCATACTTTCTAAAAGATGGCTGCCAACCATCAACCCCATTATCGGTTTCATTTGGTATGAACACTATTTTTAGATCAGGATGATTTTTTATAAAATAGCGCAGACCGTCTACTGCTATATTATTTTTTCCAGCAATACAAATAGTACGCATAACCTACAGGGCTTCCTTGGCTAAAATACATTCCTGAACATGAAAGCTTTCGTCGTCGCGCACACGAGATAAAACATCCGAAGGGGTGGATTTGTTCATTACCACGGCCCCCCGAACAACCTCATCGCTAGATAGAGAAAGCTCTCTCAAGTCGCCCGAGGTCGTATCCGGGTCGCTGGCAGCTCGAAAGGCCAGATGAGATAAATTTATTGCTTTTTTCGCGTCCATTTGTAACGGATCCAAAAGTTCCTTGTATCAAGCATTGTACATAAAAAATCTCATCTCTTCCCCTTGCGCCCTCCTGGTCGCATCTTTGACTGAATAAAAACCTCACAGGGAGTCCGGACGATTAATGCTCTATGGCATTGTAGGACTGCTCGCAGCTCGCTTCTCTGATCAGGGCTTGATCAGCAGTTGCTGCCAGTTCGCCCACTCGTTGGTCAGCGCACTTAAGCACGTCGGCAAACACCATGACGGCGCAGGCTGCTGACACTACGGGTAGTTGCGTCGGCGGCCTCATGCAAGCTGCCAGACTCGCGATTAGCGGCAACGACAGCAACCGTAGCGGTGTCTGGAACACCTTGTGATTGACTGTAGACGAGCTTGTTCTTTGACACGTTCTACTGCCTTTTTTACCGCGTTTTCGCTTGCGGCGGCGGCGTCTCGATCGCTCCACCTAGCCTTCAAATCATCGTCCTTGACGGATAGCCAAAGGTGATAGGCGCCGAACAACGTACCGGCCACCAATGTTAGAGCAGCGATATACGGGAGCGCCTCACAGTGGTTACCCCAGCAGCATCGGTTGGCTGGCTAGGTCAAGACCAAGCGCATCCCCGCAAACCTTGAATTTCGCCCGGCCGGTGATCTGGATTAGGCCAAGGCCACGGTACTTGGAGCCATCGCCAGCGACGGTATTGCCCAGGTCCTCGCGCCCTTCGTAGGCGGCCTGCGAGGCGGTCGCCCCCCCCCCCCCCCAGATATCACGCACGTAGCGCAACTGGCCGGACTCGTGCTAATGCTAGATCTGGGCGACGAACGCGGCAACGAGCAATCGCGTGACGATCCCGTACTTGCCCATAGCGGAATTCAGCACAGGAACAAAAACGCCGGCTTAGCGGCTGACGCTCGTGAGGATCTGAAGCAACTGCTGCTCGGTGATAGGCATACTTTTCTCCAAGCAAAAAATACCCGCTGATGGCGGGTGTCTGTGTTTTCAGCTCGGAGCGACCGGGCGCTTGGCTTCGCCAGGAAAATCGGAGTTAGCCTACCTCCACACACGCAGGGCCTGCCAATCGCCGAGCATTTCAATCGTCTCGTTTATCAGCTTCATTTCGTCCCTCAGACTTCCTGTCTCGAACTGTCAATTGCCCTCATGCCTAAGAATTACATGATGCAGTTCCAAGCACCTCCGATCAGTGCGAAGCCTAAGGCTAAGCACCTTGACACACAGATTTTTGTCTTAGATTGCGAAACGAATTCTCAAATCCCAGGCAATAAAAAACCCCGTAAACGTTAATCTACGGGGCTTTCAAGAGTGGAGGCCGAGGTCGGAATCGAACCGGCGTAGGCGGATTTGCAATCCGCTGCATAACCATTTTGCTACTCGGCCTCAAACGATCAATGCCCCAACTGCTGGCACTCACCGCATAAAAATTTGAGTGGGCTGTACAACCCTGTCTCTACTCTAACTCATTGAATACATTGAAGTTTTTAATGCTTCATTGCGTTCGATGGGCGCCATTATGTACGTATTTACCAACGCGTGCAACCCCTTGATTTCAAAAATATTTCGTAATGCCATCAAGGGGTTGCGCGTCTGCCCTACTCCTTGATGCGCAGTTGCTGGTACTGCGGGTCGGCCTTGATTTGGGCTTCGGTGAACGGCAGCGGGCTGAGTTTTTTCTGGGAGAACGCTTGGGTCTGGTCGTTGGAATGCGCGGAGGCCGGGTTCGTGGACTCGGAGAACGCAAGTACGCCTTGGGCATGCGGGCCCTGGTCGTCGAAGGTGACGATTTGCAGGTAGCTGCTGCCGCTGACCACTTCGCGCTTGCCGTCGGCGCGGGGCACGGTTTGCATGGCGTTGTAGATTCCCAGTTCCTGCGGGCCACCGTGGATTGGGGTTTGGCCGGAGACTTGGATATCGCCCCATGTGCTGTCGGCAGTCAGGCCCAGTTTTTCGACGTCGGCAGTAGAGGCCAGCATGGCTTCGCGCAGCGCTTTCGCCACGGGTGCGCGGTCGATCGCAAGGCCGCGTGGGGTGGTGAGCGGCTGGGCCGGGTCGAAGGCGACGCGCCAGGCGTCGGGGATTTGCTGCAGCTGTTGTACCAGGTTGATGAAGTGCACGAGGCCTATGCCGCTGTCGAGGTTGGCGCGTTGGTCCCAGTTTTTCAGGCTGGTGCACAGGGGTTGCAGGGCGGTGGCGTCGGCGCCGAGGTGCTTGGCGCAGAAATCGAGCAGGTCGGGCATGACTTGGCCGGCCAAGTACACCTCGTTGTCCATCACCATGTTTTGCAGGTCGGTGACGCTGATCGGTTTTTGCAGGGATTGCAGGCGCTGCAGGGCAAAACGCGCGCGCGGGCCAAGGCCGATGTGGTCCTGGCTGATTACCGGGGAGAAGCCCGTGAGCGGCGCCTTCGGGTTGGCCAGCCACGCCGAGTCGTTGGAATGTTGGACGTAGTCGGTGCGTTGCAGTTGCGGCAGTTGGTCGGCCGCGAAGATCCCAGGCTGGGCCGCGCGCGGGTCGATGTCCCAGGCGCAGGCGCTGTGTGCACCGTCGAGCAGGATCAGTTGCAGGCCGGCACGCGGGTCGCTGCACTGCGCCAGTTTGGCCGCGCTGACGTTGGGCACCACCGACTGGTTCATGTACAGGCTCTGGCCCTGGTCATCCGCGGCCAGGGTGTTGACCCACGGGATGCCTTGCAGGGTGTGCACCGAGGTTTTCAGTTCATTGAGGCTGGTGGCGCGGTTCATCGCGTACCACTGTTGCAGCACGCGGTCATTGCCCAGGTTGGCGTCGCGCAGGCTGAAGGCGTAGTGGCTGTCCCAGTCGAGCTTGCCCGGCCATTGCACCACCGGGCCGAATGGCGAGCTGTAGACGGTGTGCGACTGGTCCTTGAGGCTGCCATCCGCTTGCTTGACCTGCACGTTCACCGTGGTTTTATCCAGCGGCACCGACTTGCCATCAAGCATATAGCGCGTGGGGTCCTTGGGATCCAGGGTCAGGCGGTACAGCGTGAAGTGCTTGGACGTATCCACCGTATGGGTCCACGCCACATGCTGGTTAAAGCCGATATTGATGACCGGCAGGCCCGGCAACGCAGCGCCCATCACATCCAGCTGACCGGGGATGGTCAGGTGCATCTGATAAAAGCGCATGCCGCCTACCCACGGGAAATGCGGGTTCGCCAATAGCATGCCGCGCCCGTTGAACGAGCGATCACGCCCCACCGCCACCGCGTTACTGCCGCGATCGAAGGCGAAGCGCTGCTGGTTGGCGGCCGCGAGCTCAAAGGCCTTGGCGTTGCGCGTCACAGAGGCTGTCGCTTGAGGTGGCGTCGCGCCGACCAGGGCTTCGGCGAATTGCCCCACGCCACCCTCTACCAGCAACCTACGGGTCAATTTGACCAAGTCCTCAGCCACCAATGGCCGCACCCAGGCCGCCTGGCACTGTGCCGGGGCGCCCTGCTCTTTCAGGTAACGGTTGTAGCCGGCCACATAGCCTTCGATACGCTGCTGGATCTGCGGGCTCTGCGCTTTCCAGAACGCGGCGACCGCATCCGGCGGGTTGAGCCAGTTGAAGAACACATCGCTGGCCAGGTTGTTGCGCTCTTCCAGGGTCGCCTGTTCGGGGCCGAAGAACCGGGCACGCTGCCCATTCACCGTGACGACTTCATTGGCCAGCAGGCACAGGTTGTCCTGGGCGTAGGCGTAGCCAATGCCGAAGCCCAAGCCACGCTCATCACTGGCGCGGATATGCGGCACGCCGTAACTGGTACGACGGATATCCGCCGACGCTTGCGTCACCTGCTCCCGCGCTGTGGCAGCCAGGCTCAACCCCAGCAATACCCCGGCCACACACACCCTGGACAACCCATTGGAAATAATCACGCAGACTCCACCGTCAGATTTAACCGCCTCACATGGGGCAATAACCCCACCGTAAGAACGCAAACCACCGGGAATAATTTAGCGTGGAGGGAGAGTTAGTTGGGGCCGCGCGGATGTGACAAAACGGATACCGACGAAATTTCTACATCCTTCACTTCATGATTTCGCTCGCTCGTTCGTCTTATTAACTAAGAGCGCTCATTTTTTCCTGATCAGGCTCTGAAAAGGAGTTTTTGCATGTACAACCCGCAAGTGCCCACGGATGGACATTCATCGGCTGCCGAGGCCAGTTTCGGCAGCGGTACACAAGCATTCGGCAAAGTGCCCGAACAGCAAGGCAACCAGCGTATCCGCCATTTGCTCAAGTGTTTTGGCTTGCGCACCAGCCTGATCCGGCTGAAGGTCATCGACGCCCTGCTCACCGCCGCCGACAACCAGCGCACCCTGGGTGTGCGCGGCGTACACAGCCATTTATTAGAGCTGGGTATCCCGCTGTCGTTTCTCAGCGTGCGCGAGGTGCTCAAGCGCCTGTGCAGCGAGGGCGTGATCACCCTCAATGCGGATAAAAGCTACAGCCTCCATGAAGAGGCTGCCAAGGTACTCGAAGGTCGCGCCTGATGGGCGCCCTGTCGCTTAGAGCTTGACCTTGCGGCGCATGATGCCGTTGATCACCACCACGACCACTGCGACGGCAATGGCGATGGTCTGGAATGTCTTCTCGCTGATAACCCCGGTGTTCTGCAAATAGGACAGGCCAAACATCGTCGCCAGTACGGCCAGGGCAATCAGAATCGAGTACTTCAAACGCTGCTTTTGTGTCATGACGGGTTCCTGAACTTGAAGAATAGAGCCGGTGTGAATCGCCGGACCTGCGCGGCAGATAAGCGCCAGCACGTCAGGCAGGCGCTTATGTTACAGGCGATGAAAAACTTTGGCTCGACCAATCAGCCCGCATCCACCTCACGCCGTAACCCGGTACCGGGCTGGGCGCAAAGCGCTACCAGCCAATCCACAAATACCCGCACCCGCTGGGATAATTGGCGATGCGGCGGGTACAGCGCCGACAGTGCCATGGTTGGCACCTTCACCTGGGGCAATACTTCCACCAACGATCCCTCGGCCAATTGACGCATCGCGTGATAATGCGGCGCCTGTATCAAGCCGAACCCGGCCTCACACGCTGCGAAATAGCCGTCGGAACTGTTCACCGCCAAGCCCTTCGACAGGTTCACCGTGTGCAAGTGGCCGTCGACCTGGAACTCCAGGCCAAACCGTTTGCCACTGGCGCTGGAGACGTATTCGACCATCTGATGGTTGACCAGGTCATCAAGCGACGCGGGCACTCCCCTGCGCGCCAGATACTCCGGACTCGCCAGGGTCAGTTGATCCATCATCGCCAACGGCCGCGCCACCAGCGACTCGTCCAGCGCAAGGCCGCCACGCAGCACGCAATCCACACCCTCACGGATCAGGTTCACCGGGCGGTCGTTAAGGCCGACCTCCAGTTCGATCTGCGGGTAGCGCGCGGTGAACGCGGGCAAGGCAGGGATCACGATCAACCTTCCGATTCCCGAGGGCATGTCCACGCTCAACGTGCCGCGTGGGTTCTGCCGCCGGGTGGAAAAGACCGCCTCGGTTTCTTCCAGGTCGGTCAGCAGTTGCACGCAACGTTGGTAATACGCCGCACCGTCCAGCGTCGGGCTGACTTGCCGCGTGGTGCGTTGCAACAGTTGCACGCCCAAGTGCGCTTCCAGCTGCTTGATCAGCACGGTCACCGACGCGCGCGGCAGTTGCAGGCTGTCGGCGGCCTTGGCGAAGCCACGCAGTTCGACGATGCGTGTGAACACGCGCATTGCGTTGAAACGGTCCAAAGGCAGCTCCTCGAACTGATTATTCAGATAATACGAATAGTGATAGTGCTTTTAGCCGGTTTATCCCGATTTTGTCGAGCGTGACAATGCAGGCCTTCCCACCCAAGGCGCTGAAACCATGCACACACGTCAACTCGGAACAAACGGCCCGCTCGTCTCCGCCATCGGCCTCGGCTGCATGGGCATGAGCGATTTCTACACACCCGGCAGCGACACCCGCGAAGCCACCGCGACCCTGCACCGTGCGCTGGAGTTGGGCATCAATTTTCTCGACACCGCCGACATCTACGGCCCGCACACCAATGAACAACTGATTGGCCAAGCCATCGCCGGCAAACGTGACCAGGTGTTCCTGGCCAGCAAGTTCGGGATTGTGCGCGATCCGGCACACCCGGCGCAGCGTGGCGTGAACGGCCGCCCCGACTACATCCGCGAGGCTATCAACGGCACGCTGCGACGCTTGGGCGTGGAGACCCTCGATCTGTATTACCAGCACCGCATCGACCCGGACGTCGCCATCGAAGAAACCGTCGGTGCCATGGCCGAGTTGGTCCAGCAGGGCAAAGTGCGCTACCTGGGCTTGAGCGAAGCCTCTGCCGCGACACTTGAACGCGCGCATAAGGTGCACCCGATCAGCGCGTTGCAAAGCGAGTACTCGCTGTGGAGCCGCGACCAGGAACACAACGGCTGTCTCGCCGCCTGCCGGCGCCTGGGCATCGCGTTCGTGCCCTACAGCCCGCTGGGCCGTGGTTTTCTAACCGGTGCGCTGAAAAGCCCGGATGACTTCGGTGCCGATGACTACCGTCGGTTCAGCCCGCGCTTCCAGGGTGAGAACTTTGGCAAAAACCTCGAACTGGTAAAGCAGGTACAAACGCTGGCAGCCGACAAAGGCGTGAGCGCCGGACAACTCGCGCTGGCCTGGGTGTTGGCGCAGGGTGACTTCATCATTCCGATACCCGGCACCAAGCAGCGCAGGTATCTGGAAGAAAACGCGGCGGCGGTGTCGATCTGCCTCAGCCAGGCAGAGCTCGCGGCACTGGAGGCGATCTTCCCCATCGAGGCAACAGCAGGCTTGCGCTACCCCGAGGCGGTAATGGCCATGCTGGATATCTGAATAAAATGCCAGTCAGTTAAGGGTGAGCACCGTACCTGTGGCGAGGGAGCTTGCTCCCGCTGGGTCGCGAAGCGGCCCCAGCTCTTTGTTTCAAAAGACTGGGACTGCTACGCAGTCCAGCGGGAGCAAGCGCCCTCGCCACGGGTGACTTTTCGCTCTTGCTGCTTCTTAACTGACTGGCATTACCCGGCGCTCTTTTTTCTTGCACGACCGTACCTAAAGCTCCGCCCTCCCAAGCCGATAGCCCTACGAAGCTCTAACAAAGCCGCGTCGACAATAAACGCTTCGTAAGGACGACCTCATGCCCCCACTGCGCTCTATCCAAGCCCGCTATACCCTGTTCCTGGTGCTGTTCGTCCTGGTGTTATTTGTGTTGACCGTGGTGGGCATCGGCCAGTTGGTCGCGCCCACGCTGCGACAGACAGAAGAACAGGTGGTGCTCAACCGCATCGCCGAGGTCGCCGAGCAGATTCAGGGCGAACTGAACAAGGTTCAGTCCCAACAACGCACCATTACCCAGACCATCCCACTGCTCGACAGCGATGCCATCGACAAGGTCCTGCCCGGCCTGGTCGACCAGTACGGCGAGCTGAAAGTCTTCGGGGGCGGGATCTGGCCGTTGCCCAACCAGCGCACACCAGGGCGTAACAAACACAGCACGTTCTGGCACCGAGATGCCTCGGGCAAGCTGGCGGTGAATACGTTCTGGAACAGCGACCCCGCGCCCAACTATTACGACCAGAGCTGGTACAAAGGCGGCTTGGCCTCGCCGCGCGGTCAATGTGCCTGGGCGGCCGCCTACAAGGACGACGCCAGCCAGGAGCCGCGCACCAACTGCGCCATGGCCATCCAGCGCGACGGCGTGCCTTATGGTGTCGCGACCATCGACGTGACCCTGGGCTTCTTCAATGACCTGGTGGCCAGTAAAGAGAAAGACATCGGCGGGCAAATGCTGATCGTCGAAGGTGACGGCAAGATCATCAGCAACAGCACCCGCATCAGCGGTCCGGTGGTGCTGAAGAACATCAGCGAACTCACCGGCACTTCGGCGTTTGCGGCCCAGGTCAGCAAAGCCCTGGCCCACCGCGACCAAGCGCTGCAACGCAACGAGTTCGACAACCAGGGCGTGGCCAGCACTTTTTACATGCGCCCTATCGGTGGCACGCCATGGTTCCTCGCCACCGCCCTGCCCACCTCACTGATTACCGCCCAGCGTGATGACGTACTGGGCACCTTGGCCTTGCTGCAAATCCCTATGGTCCTGCTGCTGGTGCTGCTCGCCGCGTATGCGATCCGCCAACTGGTGCAGCGCATGAAGTCGTTGAAAACCAATATCGACGCACTGTCCGCCGGCGATGCCGACCTGACCCGCCGCATCACCATCCGTGCCGAAGACGAATTGGGCGCCATCGGCCACTCGGTGAACCGCTTTATTGTCTACCTGCAGAACATGATCGGCGAAGTCACCCAAGCCACCGGCGCCATGTCGTCAAGCCTTGAGCAACTACAGCGGACGTCGGCGCACACCAACCAGATCCTGGTACGGCATGCCTCGGAAACCGACCAGACCGTCACCGCCATCACCGAAATGAGCTCCACCGCCGACACCGTTGCGCAAAACGCCGCCGAAACCGCAGCGTTCACCCAGCGCGCCAACGAACACGCCGACCGTTCCCGCGTGGTCGTCGGTGAAGCCTCCAACAGTGTCAGCGCGTTGATTGGCGAAGTGTCCAGTGCGACCCACAGCGTGGAAAACATGCGCCAGGATGCCGCGCGCATCACCGAAACCCTCGGCGTGATCGGCGCAATCGCCGGCCAGACCAACCTGCTTGCCCTCAACGCCGCGATTGAAGCGGCGCGTGCCGGTGAGCAAGGCCGTGGTTTTGCGGTGGTGGCCGATGAAGTCCGCGCGCTGGCCGCACGCACGCAGGCCAGCACGTCACAGATCAACGAAATGCTCACCCGCCTGACGGCTGGCGTGAGTTCCTCGGTCGCCGCGATGGAAAACACCCAGGCCAGCTGCCAGTCGGCCGCGGATGCCACGGCGCGGGTGAACACCGGGTTGGATGAAATGGCCGGCTCGGTCAGCCACATCAATAACCTCAGCACCCAGATCGCCACGGCCGCCGAGCAGCAGAGCGCGGTGACCGAGGAGATCAACCGCAGCATGGTGCAGATCCGACAAATGGTCGAAGAGTTGGTGCAGAGCGGCCATGCCACTGAAACCAATACTCAAAGCCTGCTGGACGCGAATGGTCGGGTAATTGCGTTGATGGGTCGATTCAAGGTGCAGTGATAAACGGCTGAAACACTCCCGTGCAATGTGCGGGAGTGGGACTATTCTGACAGTTCAAGGTGATTACTACTGCCACACAGGAGGTGTGCCATGCGCGCAGCCGAGCAGTCGGTCCGCTTGGAGCGGATCAGTCAGGAACGCTTTATCCAGGCCCCCATCGACGCCGTTTATGACTACGTGACCCAACCGGATCGCTGGCACGAATGGCACCCCACCTCCCTCAGCGCCGATACGGGCACCACCGGTTCACTCCCGCCCGGCGCACGTTTCACCGAGTTCATCGATTTGCTGGGTGTGCGTGTGCCCATGAGTTACCGCGTGCAGATCGCGCGGCGCCCCGGCGAATTCAAGACCGTGTTCACTTCCCTGGCCGTCGACGGCTCGATTCACTACTTCCTGTTACCCCATCAAGGCGGCACGCTGTTCAAGCGTGTATTGACCTATGAAACCGAATTGCAATTGGCCACCTTGCATGAACGCATGATTGAACTGTCGGCGGTCGCCCTCGGCCAGCTCAAGCATCGCCTGGAAAACCCACCTCTCGTATAATTTGGAAACATTACCGCCACACACCCCCCTCGGTGGAGACTGGCTTGCCTGCGCTGACGTCGTCATGATCGCCTGCATCCTGACGACGTTCACCGACCGACGAGCCCCACCATGAAAACCCGATTGCGATTGGCCCTGCTTTCAACCCTCTTCACCGCCACCCTGGCCCAGGCTGCCGACCTGATCCCCATTGACGTGCACCGCGACGCCAACTGCGGTTGCTGCAAAAAATGGATCAGCCACCTGGAAAGCAACGGTTTCAAGGTCAATGACCACGTCGAAACCGACATGAGTGCGGTCAAACAACGCCTGGGCGTGGCGCCGCGCCTGGGCTCCTGCCATACCGCCGTGATCGACGGCAAATTCGTCGAAGGCCATGTGCCAGCCGAACAAGTGCTGGCCTTGCGCAAACGCAACGACCTGCTGGGCGTCGCCGCGCCGGGCATGCCCATGGGCTCGCCCGGCATGGAGGTGGAGGGCCGAAGCGAGGCCTATCAAGTCATCGGCCTGACCCGTGAAGGCAAAGATGTGGTGGTGGCGCAATACCCGGCACAATGATCGCGGGCTACCTGGGGTTGTTTTTCGCGGCGTTTGGCGCCGCGACATTATTACCCCTGCAATCGGAAGCGGTACTGGTCGGCCTGCTCCTCAGCGGCCATTACAGCCTGTGGCTGTTGCTGGGCATTGCCACGTTGGGCAATGTGCTGGGCTCAGTGGTGAACTGGTGGCTGGGCCGCTGGGTGGAGCACTTCAAGCAACGGCGCTGGTTTCCCATCAACGACAAGCAACTGGAAAAAGCCCGCAACCATTACGAGCGCTGGGGGCATTGGACGTTGCTGCTCAGTTGGCTGCCGATCATTGGCGACCCGCTGACACTGGTGGCCGGGGTGATGCGCGAGCCACTGTGGCGATTCCTGCTACTGGTGACCCTGGCCAAAGGCCTGCGTTATGGCGTGCTCGCGGCGATCACCTTGCAGTGGGTGTTAATCCCCACTTAATCGTCTCGCAACAGCATCCGAATACCCTTCTCGGAGCCCAGCCAATGCCTCTGATCCGCGCTTTTTGTATCGCCGGCCTGCTCACAGCCACTGCCGCCCCGGTGTTCGCCGCGACCTACGGTCCCGAACTGCAAGGCTTCGAATACCCCTATCCGCTCAAGCATTTCGCGTTTCAATCCCAGGGCAAGTCCTTGCAAATGGGCTATATGGACGTCCCCGCCAAAGGTCAGGCCAACGGTCGCAGCGTGGTGCTGATGCACGGCAAGAACTTCTGCGGCGCCACCTGGGAAGGTTCGATCAAGGCCTTGAGCGACGCCGGCTACCGGGTGATCGCGCCGGACCAGATCGGATTCTGCAGTTCCAGCAAGCCCGATCATTACCAGTACAGCTTCCAGCAATTGGCGCTTAACACCCACCAACTGCTGGAAAAGCTCGGCGTTCAAAAGGCCACCCTCCTCGGCCATTCCACCGGCGGCATGCTCGCCACGCGCTACGCACTCATGTACCCCGAGCAAACCGAACAGCTGGCGATGGTCAACCCGATCGGCCTGGAAGACTGGAAAGCGTTGGGCGTGCCCTCGCTCAGCGTTGACCAGTGGTATGAGCGGGAGCTGAAGGTCAGCGCCGAAGGCATTCGCAACTACCAACTCAACACCTATTATGTCGGGCGCTGGAAGCCGGAGTACGAGCGGTGGGTGGACATGTACGCCGGCCTGAGCAACGGCCCCGGGCATACGCAGGTGGCATGGAACTCGGCGTTGATTTACGACATGATCTTCACCCAGCCGGTGTACTACGAGTTCAAGGACCTGCAGATGCCCACGCTGCTGCTGATCGGCACCTCGGACAACACTGCCATCGGCAAAGACATCGCGCCGCCGGCGGTCAAGGCCACGCTTGGCGATTATGCCGTGCTGGGCAAGCAGGTGGCCAAGCTGATCCCCCATGCAACCCTGGTGGAATTCCCGGGCCTTGGGCACGCGCCGCAAATGGAAGAACCCGCCCAGTTTCACAAGGCACTGTTGCAGGGCCTTAACGCCCTTTAGTCCAACCTTTTTCGAGGCACTCGTGAATGTCGGTACAGATCGCAGTCATTGATGATTGGCAGAATGTGGCCAGTGGCGTGGTGGATTGGTCGGTCCTTGCGGCCGTGGGCCAGGTGCATTTCCTGCACGATTACCCGGCGGATACCGCCACCATGATCGAGCGCTTGCAGGGCTTCGAGGTCATTTGTGTGATGCGTGAGCGTTCTACCTTCGACAAAGCCCTGCTGCAAGGCCTGCCCGCGCTTAAATTGCTGGTGACCGGCGGCATGCGCAACGCCGCGATCGACATTCCCGCGGCCAAGGCCTTGGGTATCCAGGTCTGTGGCACCGACAGCTATAAACACGCGGCGCCGGAATTGACCTGGGCGTTGATCATGGCTTCCACGCGTGACCTGGTGGCTGAAGCCCATTCGCTGCGCGCCGGCCACTGGCAGATCGGCCTGGGCGGCGATCTGTATGGCAAGACCCTGGGGATTCTCGGGCTGGGCAGTATCGGCCAGAAAGTCGCGCAGTTTGCCCAGGTGTTCGGCATGCGTGTCATTGCCTGGAGTGAAAACCTCACCCCGGAACGGGCCGCCGAGTCAGGCGTGACGTGGGTCAGCAAGCAAGCCTTGTTCGAACAGGCGGACATTCTCACCGTGCACCTGGTGCTCAGTGACCGCACCCGTGGCTTGGTGGACGCGCAAGCGCTGGGCTGGATGAAGCCCAGCGCGCGCCTGGTCAACACCGCGCGGGGGCCGATAGTGGATGAGCAGGCGCTGGTGCAGGCCCTCGAAAGCGGCCGCCTGGCCGGTGCGGCGCTGGACGTGTATGCCCAAGAGCCGCTGCCCGCGGATCATCCCTTCCGCCGCTTGCCAACGGTACTGGCCACCCCGCACGTGGGCTACGTGAGCGAGCAGAATTACCGGCAGTTCTACGCGCAAATGATCGAAGACATTCAAGCCTGGGCGAACGGCGCGCCCATTCGCACCCTCGGCTAACGCACCAATGTAGTGAGTGGGCTTGCCCCACGCTGGGGCGCGAAGCGGCCCCAAAACCAAACACCTCGGTGGCACTCATTGCACCGAGTACGCCTTATGAGGAGCGCTTCGCACTCCGACGCGGGACAAGCCCGCTCACTACAGACAGCTTCCCCACTACAGCGGCATAACGTTAAAAGTATTTTGTCCTACAAAATCCTCTCGAAAACCCTACAGGCTCTAGGATATGTCCTAGACTGATGACCGATGGGTCCGTTTCAAAACAAAAGCCCCGCGAAAAAATCGAAACTTTACAACTCTGCCATAGGTCAGGTTTAGGGTAAGGCGCGCACATGCGGTTCATACCAGATGCCGTCTATCCATTCTTTTTGAGCTAACCGTGCAACTGGCATACGCCTTGCCCCAACTATTCAAAGGGCGTTATGCGCTTGCGCCTGGCCGCAGGATGCGGTCATCGGAGCTAGTGGCAGCGGGCCATTAGCCGACCAACACGTGGAGAGAACTATGATCAGTGCCGCTGCAAGTATTCAGGGAGAGCGTGTTAGTCAGCCAGTTGGCGGGTCGACCTCTTTGGTTGACCTCAACACGGTGCGGCCGGTCCCGAGTCACAATCCCAATCGCAAGAAAGTCCTGTTTGTCACCTCCGAATTCGCCGATCTGGTGAAAACCGGCGGCCTGGGCGATGTGTCCGCTGCCCTGCCCCGCGCCATGGCCCACCTGCACGATGTGCGGGTGCTGATCCCTGGCTATCCGCAGGTAATGGAGAGCGACAACCCGATCCATATCATCGGTGAGCTGGGCGGCCACGCTGCGCTGCCGCCGTGCAAGATCGGGCGGATGGACCTCAAGGACGGCCTGGTCATCTATGTACTGATCTGCCCCGAGCTCTACGAGCGTGAAGGTACACCCTACGGCGCCAACAACGGCCGCGACTGGCCGGACAACCATATCCGTTTCGCCCGCCTGGGCCTGGCCGCCGCTGACATGGCTGCCAACCTGGCGCAGATCCACTGGTGCCCGGACCTGGTGCACGCCCACGACTGGCCCGCTGGCCTGGCACCGGCCTATATGCACTGGCGTGGGTCACGCACCCCGACCCTGTTCACCATCCATAACCTGGCGTATCAGGGCGTCGTCAGCCTGGCCTCCACGCCGGAACTGGGCATTCCACCCCACGCCTTGCAACAGGAAGGCATGGAGTTCTACGGCAAGATGTCGTTCCTCAAGGCCGGCATGGCGTATTCCAGCCATATCACCACCGTGAGCGCCACCTACGCCCAGGAAATCACTACGCCTGAATTCGGCTGCGGCCTGGATGGCTTTTTGGCCAGCAAGACCCAGCAAGGCTTGCTCAGCGGCATTCCCAACGGCATCGAAGACAGCTGGGAAACCTCCACCGACCCCCACCTAACGCACAACTTCAATATTGGCGATTGGGAAGGCAAGGCGGTGAACGCCGCGCAGGTGCGCAACCTGTTCGGCCTCCACGACTCGACGGGTCCGCTGTTCGCCGTGGTCTCGCGCCTGGTCTTCCAGAAAGGCCTGGACCTCACCGAAGCCGTTGCCAGCTTTATCGTCGAACAAGGCGGCCAGATCGCGATTATCGGCCGCGGTGAGCCTGAAGAAGAAAACGCCATGCGTGAACTGGCGCTGCGCTTCCCAGGCCAGATCGGCGTGCGCATCGGCTTCAACGAGACCGACGCCCGGCGCATGTTCGCCGGCAGCGATTTCCTGCTGATGCCGTCGCGTTACGAGCCCTGCGGCCTGAGCCAGATGTACGCCCAGCGCTTCGGTTCGCTGCCCGTCGCACGTAACACCGGTGGCTTGGCTGACACCATTGAAAACGGTGTCACCGGCTTCCTGTTCAATGAATCCACGGTCGACAGCTACAAAGAAGCCTTGAGCCGCGCGTTCAAGGTGTTTGCCTTCCCTGGCTTGCTCAACGCCATGCGCTGCCGGGCGATGACCCAACCGTTCAACTGGAGCCAGGCCGTGGAACCCTACGCCGAACTGTATGAGCAACTGGTGGCTAAAGCACTGGGGAAATCCGCTAAATAATCAAAGGGAGGTTTTTATAGATGCCGTTACGGACTCTGGAAACCTGGCCCCACGGCGCAATCATGCTGGACGCGCAACACACGCGTTTCGCCTTGTGGGCGCCAGACGCGTTTTATGTCAGCGTTGAATTGGAAAACGGCAAGTCCGTCGCCATGCTGCCCCAGGCAGAAGGCTGGTTTGAAACCGAAATAGCGTGCCCGGCGGGCACGCGCTACCGCTTCAATATCGATGGGGAGATGGACGTACCCGATCCCGCCTCCAGGGCCCAGGCCTCGGATGTGCACGGTTGGAGCGTAGTGGTCGACTCCCTCGCCTATCAATGGCGTCACAGCAATTGGCAAGGCCGCCCCTGGCACGAGGCAGTCATCTATGAACTGCACGTCGGTGCCATGGGGGGTTATGCCGGCATTGAGAAACACCTGCCACGCCTGGCCGAATTGGGCGTTACCGCGATTGAATTGATGCCGTTGGCGCAATTCCCCGGCGATCGCAACTGGGGCTACGACGGGGTCCTGCCCTATGCACCCCAAGCCTCCTACGGCACCCCTGAACAGCTCAAGCACCTGATCGACAGCGCCCACGAACATGGCCTTGCGGTGATTCTCGACGTGGTCTACAACCACTTCGGGCCCGACGGCAATTACCTGGGCCAGTACGCCAAGGGGTTCTTCCAGGAAGACGTGCACACGCCATGGGGCGCCGGCATCGATTTCAACCGGCGTGAAGTGCGGGACTTCTTCCTCGATAACGCATTGATGTGGTTGCTCGAATACCGCTTCGACGGCCTGCGCCTGGACGCGGTACACGCCATCGATAACCCGGAGTTTCTCAAGGAGCTGGCCCACCGCGTGCGCGAGCAGGTGGACACGGGCCGCCATGTCTGGCTGATGCTCGAAAACGAGCTCAACCAGGCCGGGCTCCTGCAGCACGATTTCAACGCGCAATGGAATGATGATTTCCATAATGTGTTGCACGTGCTGTTGACCGGCGAGACCGATGCGTATTACAGCGACTTCGCCCAAGAGCCGACCGCTAAATTGGCCCGCTGCCTGGGCGAAGGCTTTATCTACCAAGGCCATACAACCCGGCATGGCCATGTGCGTGGCGAACCCAGTGGGCACCTGCCACCGAGCGCGTTCGTGGCGTTCCTGCAAAACCATGACCAGATCGGCAACCGTGCCCTGGGCGAGCGCCTGCATCAGCTCTGCTCGCCGCAGGCCTTGAAGGCGGCGACCGCGCTGCTGCTGCTGTCGCCGATGATCCCGCTGATGTTCATGGGTGATGAGGCCAACGCCAGCGAGCCTTTCCTGTTTTTCACCGATCACCATGGCGAGCTGGCCGAGGCGGTGCGTGAAGGTCGACGCAATGAATTCAAGGATTTCGCCGCGTTCCAGGACCCGGAGCGGCGCGAACGCATTCCCGATCCCAATGCCCTGCCGACCTTTTTGCAAACCACGCCCAGCTTCGACGAGAACGAACACACCCAGCTCTATCGCCAACTGCTGAGCCTGCGCCACCGGCATCTCGTGCCGCACCTGCCCGGCAGTGTCGCGCTGGGCGCTCAGGTCCTGGCCGATCACGCCGTCAGCGCCCGTTGGCGCCTGGGTAACGGCAGTGTGTTGCGGATCGACCTCAACTTGAGCGCCGTGCCGCTGGATCACCCAGCCACGGAGCCGGTCCTTTTTCAAACGCCTGCCAACGCCGGCGCAACCCTGCCGCCGTACAGCGCACGCGTCACCCTATACCCTGTTGGAGAGCACCCTTGAGTGAAGCGAACCTGGAAATCCTCGCCAGCCGAGCGGGCCTGGCCGTCGATTGGATCGACGCAAACGGCCGCCCGCAACGTGTAACACCCGACGCCCTGCGCGCCGTTCTCAAAGGCCTGGGCCACCCGGCCGACAGTGACGCAGAGATCGACGCCAGCCTGCTTGAACTGGAGCGGGTACAACAAGACAAACACCTGCCGCCCCTACTGACCATCGACAGTGGTGACGGCCTCGACCTGGCGCGCTACTTCGAACCGGACACCCTGTGCCGGGTCAGCCTGGAAGACGGCGACACCCTGGAACTGCGGCTCGATGGCAACGCCGTCCTGCCAGGCGTCATTGCCCTGGGTTATCACCAAGTGCATATCGCCGATCAGGTCTTCACCTTGGCCGTCGCCCCCACGCATTGCTACAGCGTCGCCGAAGCGGTCGATACCCAACCGGCCCGCGCCTGGGGCCTCAGCGCGCAACTGTATGGCCTGCGCCGTCTGGGCGACGGCGGTTTTGGCGATACCCTGGCCTTGGAGCATCTGGCCCGCTCGGCGGCCGAGCGCGGCGCCGATGCACTGGCCATCAGCCCGATGCATGCCATGTTCAGCGCCGACACCGGGCGCTACAGCCCGTATTCGCCGTCGAGCCGGTTGTTCCTCAACAGTTTGTACGCCTCCCCGGGCTGCATCCTGGGTGAGCGCGAAGTGCGCAACGCGATCGAGTCCCTCGGCCTGGCGGATGAGCTGCACGCGCTGGAGCAACACACCCTGATCGACTGGCCCGCCGCCGCCAAGGCCAAGCAACGCCTGTTGCGTGCACTTTATGAAGACTTCCGTCATGGCCACCACCCACAACACGCCGACTTCCTCAGTTTCCGCCAGGCCGGTGGCGAGGCGCTGGAAAACCATTGCCGCTTCGAAGCCGTGCAAGCGGCTCGCGCATCGGCAGGTGAAGCACTCGACTGGCGCCACTGGCCCGAAGACTGGCGCAGCCCGCAGAGCCCGGCACTGGCGCAGTTCGCCGAAGACAATCGCGATGAGATCGGCTACTTCGCGTTCAGCCAATGGCTGATCGCCCGTTGCCTTGAGCGCGCGCAACAAGCTGCGCGCGGCAGCGGCATGGGCGTCGGCTTGATCGCCGACCTCGCGGTGGGCGCCGACGGCGGTGGCAGCCAGGCCTGGAGCCGCCAGGATGAATTGCTGGCAGACCTGACCGTCGGTGCGCCGCCCGACATTCTCAACCGTGCCGGCCAGGGCTGGGGGATTTCCGCCTTCTCGCCCGAAGGTCTCAAGCGCAATGGTTTTCGCGCCTTTATCGAAATGCTGCGCGCCAACTTTGCCCATGCCGGCGGCTTGCGCATCGACCATGTGATGGGCCTGCAACGCCTGTGGGTGATCCCCATGGACGCCTCGCCGCGCGAAGGCGCCTACCTGTATTACCCGGTGGATGACCTGTTGCGGCTGTTGGCGCTGGAGTCCCACCGTCACCAGGCCATTGTGCTCGGTGAAGACTTGGGCACGGTGCCGGATGGCCTGCGTGAAAAACTCATCGCGCGCTCGATCCTGGGCATGCGTGTGTTGCTGTTCGAGCAAAACCACGAGGGCCGGTTCACGCCGATCCTCGACTGGCCGGACAACGCCCTGGCCACCACCAGCACCCATGATTTGCCGACCCTGAACGGTTGGTGGCACAGCCGCGATATCGACTGGAACATCCAGCTTGGCCTGATCGACGCGCCTACGGTGGAACAATGGAGCGAACACCGCCTGCGCGAACGCCAGGCACTGCGCCAGGCCTTGAGCCAGGACCCGCAGAACTTCGTCGAAGAAATCCGCAATGAAACCGACCATATGATCGACGCCAGTGCGCGCTACCTCGGCCACACCCGCGCGCCCCTGGTGCTGTTGCCGTTGGAGGACGCCCTCGGGGTGGAGGAACAAGCCAACCTGCCCGGCACCACCGACACCCATCCCAATTGGCGTCGCCGCCTGCCGGGCGAGGCGTCCAGCCTGCTCGACAATGCCGGTGCCGCCCGCCGCCTCGAGCTGTTGGCCGTCGCGCGCAACCAAGCCTATGAGCGTGACCGATGAACGCACTGCCCCTGCGCGCGACCCAGCGCCTGCAATTCCATAAAGGTTTTACCCTCGATGATGCGGTGCCCCTGGTGCCGTATTTCGCCCAGTTGGGCATCAGTCACCTGTATGCCTCACCGCTGCTCAGCGCCCGTGCCGGGTCCATGCACGGCTACGATGTGGTCGACCCCACCAGCGTCAACCCGGAGCTGGGCGGCGAACCCGCTCTGCGCCGCCTGGTCGCCGCGCTGCGTGAACACAAGATGGGCCTGATCCTCGATATCGTTTCCAACCACATGGCCGTGGGCGGCGCCGACAACCCTTGGTGGCTGGACCTGCTGGAATGGGGGCGACTGAGTCCCTACAGCGAGTTCTTCGATATTCAATGGCACTCGCCCGACCCGTTGCTCAAGGGCCAATTGCTGATGCCGTTCCTCGGCAGCGACTACGGCGAAGCCCTGCAGGCCGGCACCCTGACGTTGCAGTTCGACGCCCCCCACGGCGCGTTCTACGTTGAGCATTACGAACACCGCTTCCCGATCTGTCCAAAAGACTACGCGGCGATCCTGGGCACCGAGGCGCCGCTCAAGCCCCTGGCCGAGCGCTTCACCGCCCTCGCCCATCAGGAAGACGCTTACCACGAAGCGGCGTGGCTCAAACAGGCCCTGGCCGAACGCGCCACCGAGGTGCTGCCAGCCATCGAGCAGCGGCTGACCACCTTCGACGGGCGCCAGCCCCAAGGCTTCAAGCGCCTGCATCAACTGCTGGAACAACAGGCCTACCGCCTGGCCAGCTGGCGCACGGCGGCGGATGACATCAACTGGCGGCGCTTCTTCGATGTCAACGAACTCGGCGGCCTGCGCGTAGAGCGTACCGCGGTGTTCGAAGCCACCCATGGCAAGATCTTCGAACTGATCAGCGAAGGCTTGGTGGATGGCCTGCGCATCGACCATATCGACGGCCTGGCCGACCCGCGCGGGTATTGCCGCAAGCTGCGCCGTCGCGTGGATTCGCTGGTGCCGGAACGGCACTTGCCGATCTTCGTCGAGAAGATCCTCGGCGAGGGCGAAACCCTGCGTGAAGACTGGCAAGTGGACGGCACCACCGGCTACGAATTCATGAACCAGTTGTCGCTGCTGCAACATCAACCGGACGGCTTCGAACCGTTGGCCGAGCTGTGGACACGCCATAGCGAACGGCCTGCGGCGTTTATCGAGGAAGCGCGGCTGGCACGCCAGCAGATCCTCAATGGCTCCCTCGGCGGTGACTTTGAAAGCGTGGCCCAGGCCCTGCTGCAAGTGGCCCGCGACGACGTGATGACCCGCGACCTGACCCTCGGGGCCATCCGCCGGGCCTTGCAGGAACTGATCGTGCACTTCCCGGTGTACCGCACCTACATCAGCGCCCGTGGCCGTAGCGCCGCCGACGACAAGGTGTTCCAGCAGGCCATGGACGGCGCGCGCACGACCTTGGGCGAAGGCGACTGGCCGGTACTTGAGCACCTGGAAAATTGGCTCGGCGGCCAGCCCTGGCGCAATCGCCCGGTGGGCCGTGAGCGCAAGATCCTCAAGCATGCCTGCGTGCGCTTCCAGCAACTGACCTCGCCCGCCGCCGCGAAAGCGGTGGAAGACACCGCGTTCTATCGTTCGGCGGTGCTGCTGTCGCGCAACGACGTGGGCTTCAGCACCGAACAGTTCAGTGCGCCCTTGGCCGACTTCCATGCGGTCAACCAGCACCGTTTGCAGACCTTCCCCGACAACCTGCTGGCCACCGCCACCCACGACCACAAGCGCGGCGAAGATACCCGCGCGCGCCTGGCCGTGCTGAGTGAGTGCGCGCCGTGGTACGTCGAACAGGTCGAGCATTGGCGCAGCCTCGCCGCGCCGCTGCGGGTTGACGCGAATACGCCGTCGGCCGGCGATGAATTGATCCTCTATCAGGCACTGCTGGGCAGTTGGCCGCTGGACCAGGACGCCGACTTCGAGGGTTACCAGCAACGCCTGTGGCAATGGCAGCAAAAAGCCCTGCGCGAAGCCAAGTTGCAAAGCAGCTGGAGCGCGCCCAACGAAGCGTATGAGCAAGGCGTCGAAGCCTTCCTCTCGCGGCTGCTGCTCACTGATGAGGGGCGCGAACTGCGCACCGCCATTGGCAACGCCGCCCAGGTGATCGCCCCGGCCGGTGCGCTCAATGGCCTGGCGCAATCTTTGCTTCGCATCACCGTACCGGGTGTGCCGGACCTGTACCAGGGCGACGAGTTCTGGGACTTCAGCCTCGTGGACCCGGACAACCGCCGCCCGGTGGATTTCAACGCACGGCAACAGGCGCTGGATACTCCGCCGGACCTCGGTGAACTGTTGTTCAACTGGCGCGACGGGCGCATCAAACAGGCGTTGATTGCTCAGGTGCTGGGCTTGCGTAAAGCCCATCCCGAACTGTTCCGCAGCGGCGCATATACACCGCTGGAAGTGGTCGGCACGCACGCCGAACGGGTGGTCGCTTTCGCCCGCGAGTATCAGGGCAAATGCGTGCTGGTGGTGGTGCCACGCTGGTCGCACGCGCTGCTTGAAAACGGTGTGCACCCTCAGGTCAATGCGCGGGTTTGGGGCGATACACGGGTGAAATTACCGTTCGCCGCGACAACTCAAAACTGGAAGGGACTTTTTCATACAGGCGCAGTCACACCAGACAAGGAGCTGTTGATCAGCACTGCCCTGGGGGATTTCCCGGTCAATGTCTTTATCAATCCTGATGATCAAGAAAGCTGAAATTTTCTGCGAGGAGCATTGTGATGAGTACTGAAGACAAACGCATACGCGAACTGGCACATCAGATCTGGGAGTCTGAGGGCAAACCTCACGGCGAGGACGCGCGACACTGGGAGATGGCGCGCAAACTGGCGGAAGCCGAAGCGCTGACGCCGAGCAAGCCCAAGCCCACTGCCAAGCCCAAGGCAAGCGCACCCAAGCCCCCGCCAAAAGCCAAGCCGGCCGCACCGGCCGCCAGTAAACCAGCACCACCGGCGGCGAAGAAACCCGCGGCGCCGAAAAAGCCTAAGCCTTGAACCCGAGCCTCTTGCCGGTGCCGTCGGCAAGGGGTGATTTCATTTTCCATATTGTCAGCTGAAATTTCGTCAGCACGGCCGCACTCGGCCTGAAAAAAGACCTTTGCAGGAGCAACACCATGAGCAAACCCGACAAAACCCCACCGACGCCGGACAACGAGCCGTCGCGGATCCGTGAAGGTTTGCCCTTCCCGCTTGGCGCGACCTGGGATGGCCTGGGCGTCAACTTTGCACTGTTTTCAGCCAACGCCACCAAAGTGGAGTTGTGCCTGTTCGATGATTCCGGCGAAGTCGAGCTGGAACGCATCGAACTACCGGAATACACCGACGAAACCTTCCACGGCTATCTGCCCGACGCCCACCCCGGGCTGATTTACGGCTACCGCGTGTACGGTGCGTATGACCCGGCCAACGGCCACCGTTTCAACCACAACAAATTGCTGATCGACCCCTATGCCAAACAGCTGGTGGGCGAACTCAAATGGTCCGAGGCGCTGTTCGGCTACACCATCGGCCACCCGGATGACGACCTGAGCTTCGACGAACGCGACAGCGCGCCCTTCGTGCCTAAGTGCAAGGTGATCGACCCGGCCCACACCTGGGGCAACGATCAGCCGGTACGGGTGCCGTGGGACCGTACGATCATCTACGAAACCCACCTGCGCGGCATCAGTATGCGTCACCCTTCCGTCGGCGAGTCCGTGCGCGGCACCTGCGCCGGGCTGATGGAAGATGACGTGCTCAAGCACATCCGCCAGCTGGGTATTTCGTCGGTAGAACTGCTGCCGGTGCACGCCTTTGTCAACGACCAGCACCTGCTGGAAAAAGGCATGACCAACTACTGGGGTTACAACAGCATCGCGTTTTTTGCCCCCGACCCACGCTACCTGGCCAGCGGCAAGATTGCTGAGTTCAAGGAGATGGTCGCGCACCTGCACGAAGCCAAGCTCGAAGTGATCCTGGACGTGGTCTACAACCACACCGCCGAGGGCAACGAGCGCGGTCCGACCCTGTCGATGCGCGGTATCGACAACGCTTCGTACTACCGCCTGATGCCGGATGACAAGCGTTTCTACATCAATGATTCAGGTACCGGTAACACCCTGGACCTGAGCCACCCGTGCGTATTGCAAATGGTCACCGACTCGCTGCGTTACTGGGCGACCGAGATGCACGTCGACGGTTTCCGCTTCGACCTGGCGACCATCCTTGGCCGCTACCGCGATGGGTTTGACGAGCGCCACAGTTTCCTCGTGGCCTGCCGCCAGGACCCGGTACTGCGTCAGTTGAAGATGATCGCCGAGCCCTGGGACTGTGGCCCCGGCGGATACCAAGTGGGCAACTTCCCGCCGGGCTGGGTGGAATGGAACGACCGTTTCCGCGACACCGTGCGTGCATTCTGGAAAGGCGACGACAGCCAGTTGGCCGACTTTGCCGCCCGCATGACCGCTTCCGGCGAGATGTTCAACCACCGTGGGCGCCGCCCTTACAGCTCGGTGAACTTCATCACCGCCCATGACGGGTTCACCCTGCACGACCTCGTGTCGTACAACGACAAGCACAACGAAGCCAACGACGAGAACAACCAGGACGGCAGCAACAACAACCTGTCGTGGAACCACGGTGTCGAAGGCCCGACAGACGACCCGGAAATCAACGCGCTGCGCCTGCGTCAGATGCGTAACTTCTTCGCCACGCTGCTGCTGTCCCAAGGCACGCCGATGCTGGTGGCCGGTGACGAATTTGCGCGTACTCAGCACGGCAATAACAACGCCTACTGCCAGGACAGCGAGATCGGTTGGATCAACTGGGACCTGGACGAAGACGGCAAGGCGCTGCTCAAGTTCGTCAAGCGCCTGATCAAGCTGCGCCTGGCCTACCCGATCCTGCGTCGCGGGCGCTTCCTGGTGGGCGACTACAACGAAGACATCGGCGTGAAGGACGTCACCTGGCTGGCGCCGGATGGCAACGAGATGACCACCGAACAGTGGCAAGACAGCAACGGCCGCTGCCTGGGCATGCTGATGGATGGCCGCGCCCAAGAGACCGGCATTCGCCGCCCTGGCGCCGATGCCACCTTGTTGCTGGTGGTCAACGCGCACCACGACATGGTCAATTTCCGCCTGCCGTCGGTGCCCCAAGGTGAATTCTGGACCTGCATGCTCGACACCAACGAGCCGGCCGTGCGCGGCCAGGAACGCTTTGACTTTGATCACGAGTACGCGGTGACCGGCCGCTCGCTGCTGCTGTTCGAACTGCAGCGTGACGACGAGGTGTGAGATGGCTTTGCATGGATTCCTTCAGGGCTACCGGGGCTATGCGGACACGCAAGCCCTGGGCGCTGCCCTGAAGGCGCTTCAGGAGGAAGGCCTGGACCAACTGCCCTTGCCGGGCAGCGGCCAGACACTGGCGCGGTTCAGCCGCTTGGCGCAGGTGGCAGGCCATGACCTGCGCCTGTGCAAGCTGTTCGAAGGCCACACCGATGCCTTGGCGATTATTGCCGAGCTCAACAGCCCCTTGCCGCCCTTGGGCAGCACATGGGGCATGTGGGCGGCCGAGCCGCCAACGGCCAAGGTGCGTGTCCTGCAAGAGGGTCATCGCCTCAGGGTGCAAGGGCGTAAAGCCTGGTGCTCCGGCGCGGCGGTGGTGAGCCATGGGTTGATGACCGCCTGGGATGAAGAAGATCGGCAGCAGTTGGTAGCGGTGCACATGGATCAACCCGGCATCACCGTCACTGACGAGGGCTGGAACGCGGTGGGCATGGCCGCCACTGGCAGTGTGGAGATTGTGTTTGACGGGGCCTGGGGGCTGGCCGTCGGTGGACCGGGTGACTACCTCGCCCGCCCCGGTTTCTGGCAAGGCGGCATCGGTATCGCCGCCTGTTGGTATGGCGCGGCGCAACGGCTGGCGGAAGTCTTGCGCGAACACTGCAGCAAGCGTCCCGAGCCGCACGCCCTCGCGCACCTCGGCGCCGTCGACAGCGTATTGAACAGCGCTGCGTGCGTACTGCGCGCCAGCGCCGAACAGATCGACCGCGCACCCAAGGCCGACGCCAGGGAACTGGCCCAGCAGGCCCGTGCCTGCATCGAAGACACTGTTGAGCAAGTGACACACCACGTCGGCCGCGCGGTCGGCGCGGGGCCTTTCTGCAAGGACCCGCATTTTGCCCAATTGATGGCGGACCTGCCGGTGTACATGCGCCAGAGCCATGCCGAGCGCGACTTGGCAGGCCTCGGAGCATTGGTCGCAGGCGACTCCACAGGGAGGTGGCAGTTATGAAACCCAACCCGATTGTGGGCCAGGGCACGCCGCTGCATCACTGGCAGGCCTCAGCGAAAATGGCCGAGCTGCCCCACATCAGCGTCGAACAATTGGTTCCCGAAGGGCATCGTGCCGTGATCATCGCGCCCCATCCGGATGATGAAGTGCTGGGGTGCGGCGGTTTGATGCAGGGTTTGGCGGCGCTGGGCCGGCCGATCCAGCTGATTTCGGTGACCGATGGCAGCGCCAGTCACCCCGGTTCGCAGCGCTGGTCGGTGGAACGCCTGAGCGTGGTGCGCCCTCAAGAGTCTGCCCAGGCCCTGCATCGCCTCGGCTTGCCACTGCACAGCCTGAAATGGCTGCGCGCAGGGTTTGCCGACAGCCAGGTGGCCGCTCGCGAAGCGGAACTCGCCGCGTTTATCCAGCGCTACCTCAAGCCCACCGATGTGGTGTTCACCACCTGGCGCGAAGACGGCCATTGCGACCATGAGGCCGTCGGCCGTGCCAGCGCCAAGGCTGCCCAGGCGGTAGGCGCCACCCTGTATGAGTTGCCGGTGTGGACCTGGCACTGGGCAACCCCGGAAAACAGCCTGGTGCCCTGGCACCGCGCGCGCAAGATCCCGCTGACCTGCGAAGCCGTGGCCCGTAAGCGCCACGCCATCCATGCGTTCGCCAGCCAATTGGAAGGCGACCCGCAGATCGGCCTGGCGCCCGTGCTCGCGCCCTATGTGGTGGAGCGCCTGTTGCAACCCTTTGAAGTGGTATTCGTATGAGTGTGGCTACGCCTTACTTCGACCAAATGTTCGCCGAAAACGACGATCCCTGGGCCTTTCGTCAGCGCTGGTACGAACGACGCAAACGCGCGATGACCTTGGCCATGCTCACGCGGCCTCGCTATGCCTCGGTGTTTGAACCGGGTTGCGCCAATGGCGAACTGAGTTTCGAGCTGGCCGCCCGCTGTGATCGCCTGTTGTGTTGCGACACTGCCTCGGCGGCCGTGGCCCTTGCGCGCAGTCGCTTGCTCGGCTTCCCCCATGCCGAGGTGCAGCAGAGCCGTTTGCCCGAGCAGTGGCCCACCGGCCGGTTCGAGCTGATCGTGCTGAGCGAGTTGTGCTACTACCTGGATGCCGAAGACCTCTGCCGGTTGATCGATCGCGCCCGCGCGTCGTTGACCGCCGACGGCCAGTTACTGGCCTGCCATTGGCGTCCACCTATCGCAGGCTGCCCGCAAACCGCCGAAGAGGTGCATGCCTTGCTGCAGCAACGATTGGCGATGCCGCAGGTGGCCAGCTATCACGAACATGACTTTCTGCTCGACCTGTGGAGCTGCGATGGCACCTCGGTCGCTACCCTTGAGGGCCTGCGATGATCGGCATTCTGATCCCGGTACATAACGAAGAGGCGTTGCTGGGCGACTGCCTGAAAGCGGCACTGATCGCCGCCGCCCACCCTGGCCTGTTGGGCGAGGCGGTGACTATCCTGGTCGTGCTCGACAGTTGCAGCGATGGCAGTGCCGCGATTGCACAGGCCTACCCGGTGCAGTGCTTGGAAGCCCAGGCGCGCAATGTGGGCCATGTGCGGGGTGTGGGCGCACGTCATCTGCTCAATCAAGGTGCGCGCTGGATCTCCTGCACCGATGCCGACAGCCGGGTGGCGCCCGATTGGCTGGTGGCCCAACTGGCACTGGGAGTGGACGCGGTGTGCGGCACCGTGACGGTGGATGCCTGGAGTGAAGATTTCGACCCGGCGGCGCAGATTCGCTATCACCAAGGCTATGAGGCGCGGGACGGTCACCGGCACATCCACGGTGCCAACCTGGGGGTAAGCGCCGGCGCTTATATTCGCGCCGGTGGTTTCGACCCCCTGCCGTGCCATGAGGATGTCCAATTGGTGCGCAACCTTGAGTTGTGCGGCGCCTCTATCGCGTGGAGCCACACCCCGCAAGTGATCACCAGTGCGCGCCTGGACGCCCGTGCACAAGGCGGTTTCGGCGACTATTTGAAGACCCTGATGCACGCCACTTAAAAAAACGACGTTACAAAATGTGAAACCCGGCAATCCTTGTCTATGCTGAGGACGCCTTGCTGGCATTCCTGGAGTGGAGTGCCATGCCATCACCGCGGCGGAGTCTGCGGTGAATAAAAGAGCGTCGTCCCGTCAACGGGGCACGACCCAGCATCAACCGACAAGGATGTGACACCCATGAAGCTTGCTTCCTTAAGCGACGGCCGTAGCGGCCCTGCTCAAATCTGGAACAGCGCCCCACAGCTGGCGCAAATCCCGCCCATTACCCCTTCCGCTTTGGTGCCGCGCGGCGCACGCGTGGTGATTATCGCCCCTCATCCCGGCGACGAAGTATTGGCCTGCGGCGGCCTGCTGCAGTTACTCAGCATGCGGGAACATCCGCTGCAACTGATCTCCATCACCGACGGCAGCGCCAGTCATCCAGGTTCCAACGTGTGGCCAGCCAGCCGCCTCAGCGTGATCCGCCCCCAGGAAAGTGTCGAGGCCCTGCGCCGCCTGGGCATGCCGCTGCACAGCCTGAAGTGGATACGCGGCGGCTTTTGCGATAACGCCCTCGCCGCCCGCGAACCGCAACTGAGCCCTTTCATTGCGCGCTACCTGCAACCGGGTGATGTGGTGTTCAGCACCTGGCGCAATGACGGCAATGAGGACCACGACGCCGTCGGCCGTGCCAGCGCCAAGGCCTGCAGCCTGGTCGGCGCGCAGCTGTACGAACTGCCGATCTGGGCCTGGCACTGGCCTGCCCGCGAAGGGGCAATCATCCCCTGGCAACGCGCGCGCAAGGTGCGCCTGGACACCTGGAGCGTGGCGCGCAAACTCCATGCCGCCCATGCCTACGCCAGCCAATTGGCCGGTGACCCGGAGATCGGCCTGCCACCGATGCTGGCCCAGGTGTTGCTGGAAAGAATGCGCGAGCCGTATGAGATCGTGCTTACGTAGGCTCCCCACTCGTCTACACCGTTCAGTCCTGGCAGTAGCGCCCTGCCCCACGCTGGAGTGTATCGGCCCACGCGCAAAGGCCCGAGGTGCTTGCCAAGGCGATCATTGGCGCGGGTCACCTGTGACCGAGTCGGCAGCCTTCATCCAATGGGCGCCCCGATAGCGCGAGAGCTGGTAGGCAATTCCCAGCCAGATGAACCAGGCCGGCATTACATACAGCGCCAGGCGTGTGTCCGGCCGCAACGCCAGCAGGCCGAGTACAAACAGCAGAAACGCCAGGGAAAACCAGGCCATCGGTACACCACCGGGCATCTTGTAGAGGGATTTGGCGTGCAGGTCCGGGCGTTTTTTGCGGTAGGCGATGTAGGACGCAAGGATGGTCGACCAGGTAAAGATCACCAGGATCGCCGACACCGTCGACACGATGGTGAAGGCGGTCATCACCTCCGGCACCACAAACAGCAACACCAGCCCCAAGAGCATCAGCAAGGTGGTGAATGCCAGGCTGATAAACGGCACGCTGCTGCTCGACAGGCGCCGGAAGATCCCCGGTGCGTCGCCCAGGTCGGCCAACCCGAACAACATGCGGCTGGCGGAAAACACCCCGCTGTTGGCCGAGGATGCCGCCGAGGTGAGTACCACGAAATTGACGATGCCCGCGGCGGCGGGGAAGCCTGCCACCAGGAACAACTCCACAAACGGGCTCTTGCTTGGCGAGACCTGCTGCCATGAAGTCACCGCGATGATGCACGCCAGGGCCAGCACGTAGAACAGGATGATACGCAACGGGATCGAGTTGATCGCCTTCGGTAAGGTGCGCTCCGGTGCACGGGTTTCGGCGGCGGCGGTGCCGATCAGCTCGGTGCCGGCGAAGGAAAAGATCGCCATCTGGAACCCGGCAAAAAAGCCGAACAGGCCATTGGGAAACGCCGCCTGTTTATCCAGCAAATGGGTCAGCGATGCGGTAACGCCCGTGGGCGAGACAAACGAGCTGGCAATCAGCACCACACTGACGCCGATCAAGGTCACCACGGCGATGATCTTGATGATCGCGAACCAGAACTCCACTTCGCCAAACAGCTTGACCGTCAGTACGTTCAACGCGAACAGCGTGAGCAGCATGCCCACGGCGGGCATCCACGCCGGCACATGGGGGAACCAATACTGGAAGAACCCGCCCACGACCACCGCATCCCCCACCACGGCCACGCTCCAGCTCAGCCAGTACGACCAGCCGAGAAAGAACGCCGCACGCGGCCCCAGGTACGCGCCGGCAAAGTCGGCGAAGCTCTTGAAGTTGAGGTTGGACAGCAGCAGCTCCCCCATGGCGCGCATCACGAAATACACGAAGAGCCCGATGATCATGTAGATCAGGATGATCGAGGTGCCGGACAGCGCGATGATCTTGCCGGAGCCCATGAACAGGCCGGTGCCGATCGCACCGCCCATGGCCATCAACTGGATATGGCGGTTGCTCAGGGTGCGTTGCAACGCAGGCTTTTCATAAAGCCCGGACGTGGATGTTTTCATCACAAAACCTCTTGTTATGTTTTTGAGTTTTGGCAGAAGAAAAGACGACAGGGTGTTGTTATTGGGATTTGCTTTCGAAACCGTGCAGGACGTTGACGGCATTGATGCCGATCTCATCGACCATGTAGCCGCCTTCCATCACGAACAGCGTGGGCACGCCGACGCTGGCGATGATTTCGCCCATGCCGAGGAAGTCCTGGCTGTCGAGAAGGAAATGGCTGATGGGGTCGTCCTTGAAGGTGTCGACGCCAAGGGAGATCACCAGCACTTCGGGCGCAAAACGGCGCAGTTGCTGGCAAGCGTCGATCAGGGCGGTTTGGTAGTGGGCCCAGGTGGTGTTTTTCGGCAACGGGTAATTCAGGTTGAAGCCCTCCCCCGCACCTGCGCCGCGCTCATCACGGGCACCGGAAAAATACGGGTAGGACACTGCCGGTTCGCCGTGCAGGGAGATGAACATCACGTCCGGACGGTCGTAGAAAATATTCTGCGTGCCGTTGCCATGGTGAAAATCCACATCCAACACGGCCACGCGCTTGGCGCCTTGGGTGATGGCGTGCTGCGCGGCAATGGCGGCGTTGTTGAGGTAGCAGTAACCGCCCATGTATTCGCGGGCCGCGTGATGGCCCGGTGGGCGACACAGGGCGAAGGCGCTGTAGTGGCCCTCATCAAGCAGCGCCAGGCCGGTCAGGGCGATGTCCGCGCTGGTCTTGACCGCCTCCCAGGTGGTGCTGGTGATCGGGGAACCGGCGTCCATGGCGAAGAACCCCAGCTTGCCGTCAATGAAGTCCGGCACCCGTTCGTTGGCCAGGTCGCGTACTGGCCACACCAGGGGCAATGCGTCATGACTGCGGCCGATGGCGGTCCATTCATCCCAGGCGGTTTCAAGGAACGTGACGTAGCGTTCGCTGTGGGCGGCGACGTAACAGCCCCGGTCAAAGCGGCGTGGCGTGATGATATCGCCCAGGCCAACCTGCCTGACGCGGTCACGCACGGTGTCGGCACGGCTTGGTTGCTCGAACGAGGGCTTGAGCACGCCGTCCTTCAGTTCGGTGCCATGGTGCAAACGGTGGTCTTCACTAAATACAGTCAACATGTGTGGGCATCCGCCAGTAAAAGACAGGGTCTATTTTGTTCTGGCGACGCCGGGCTTTCTTTGCTTTTACTTCTGCCACTGGTAGTTTTATCGGGTGTTTTTACCCTTGTGATTGCCCTATATGAAAAATAAAACCAAACAGGTCGTTCTTGATGACACCGATCTCGCCATCCTCGCCCTGCTGCAAGCAGACGCCAGTATTTCCAACGCGCAATTGAGTGAGCGGCTATCCCTGAGCCTCACACCCTGCTGGCGCCGCCGCAAACGCCTGGAAGAAGAAGGCGTGATCAAGGACTACCAGGCCAACCTGGATCGCAAGATGCTCGGGCTGGATATCCTGGCTTTCGTGCATGTGCGTTTCGCGATCCATACCGACCATGCGCCCGACGCCTTCGAGGCGGTGATGAGGGAGCTGCCGCAGGTGTTGTCGTGCCATAAGATCACCGGCGATGCCGATTACCTGTTGCAGGTGCTGGCGGAGGATCTGGACAGCTACAGCGAGTTTGTCGAGAGCGTGTTGCGGCGCCAGTTAGGGATTGCGTCAATTCAGTCGAGCCTGGCGCTGAGGGAGGTCAAGGCGACGAGTCGCGTGGCCATTTCAAAGCGTGAATGAGGGACATACAGGGGGGGCGGTGTGGCTAAATGCCGCCACCCAGATGTGAAAAATTCGTTAACTAATTCTCCCCTAAGGCTTTTTCCTACAGGCTCAATCTGACAAACTGATGCGAATAATTATCAACATCTTTATTATTCGCCAGGGACGGCATTCGGGGAGAGTCAGTTCCATGTCTGTGCAACAACACGGCGGCAAAGGTTTTTCACCCAGTTTGATGGCGTTGGCGGTCTGTCTTGCTGCTTCACACGCGGCCTTCGCGGCCGAGACCGAAGCGCCGGCCACCACCCTTGAACTGGGTGCAACGCAAATCTCCGGCGAAGAGCAACTGGGCCAAACCACCGAAGGCACGCAGTCCTATACCACCGGCGCAATGAAAACCGCGACCAAACTGCCATTAACCATGCGTGAAACCCCGCAGGCCGTCACCGTGATTACGCGCCAGCGTATGGACGACCAGGCGATGACCAGCATCAACGACGTGGTCAAGGCCACGCCGGGGTTGTTCCTGAACTTCTCCAACGGCCCTGGCCGGCAGTCCTACACTGCACGCGGTTTTGACATCGACAACCTGATGTACGACGGCATCCCGACCGGCTATAACGGCGTTTCGGTGGGCGCCCAGCCGAACCTGGCGATGTTCGATCGCGTCGAAGTGGTACGCGGCGCCACCGGCCTGGTGACCGGCGCGGGTAACCCTTCCGCCGCCATCAACCTGGTCCGCAAGCGCCCGCTGGACGAGCAGAAAGTCACCCTGACCGGCGCCGCCGGCAGCTGGGACGACTACCGTGGCGAGCTCGACGCCTCCAGCCCGCTTAATGACAGCGGCACATGGCGCGGCCGCGTCGTCACCTCTTACCGGGACGCCAACAGTTTCATCGACAACGCCGAGGAATATCACGGCCTGTTCTATGCCGTCACCGAAGCTGACCTGAGCGAGGACACCACCCTGACCCTCGGTTTCTCCAATCAGAAAGACAAAACCAATTACTTCTGGGGCGCGTCGATGGTCGGCCAGGATGGCCATCACCTGAACTATTCGCGGTCCTACAACCCCGGCACCCCTTGGGAAAACAAGGACCAGGAAATCAACACGGTATTCGCCGAACTGCGTCAACGCCTGGCCAACGACTGGAGCCTGCAGGTCAACGCCAACTACGCTGAGCAGAACGCGTTGTTCTCGGGTTCCTACCAGTCACGCTGGGTCAGCAACACCCTGGCTCGCACGGTCTACCAAGCGTCCTACGACGAAAACCAGGCCGGCGTCGACGCCTTTGCCAGCGGCCCCTTCCAAGCGTTTGGACGTACTCACGAACTGGTGGTGGGCGCCAGCCGGCGCATCTACGACATGACCACCCACAACTACAGCCCGTACAACCTCAACTGGCCGCTCACCGCCGGCAAACCGGACTTCGTCCATACCACCAACGACCGCGACGTCACCACCCAGGACGGGGTCTACCTGACCACACGCCTGAGCCTGGCCGACCCGTTGAAGCTGATCCTCGGCGGACGTCTGGATTGGTATGACTACGACGCCCATGGCAGCAACGATGGCGACTATAAGGTCACCCGCAACCTCACCCGCTACGCAGGCCTGATCTACGAGCTGGACGACCACCACTCGGTGTATGTCAGCTACAGCGACATCTTCACGCCGCAGAGTGCAAAGGACACGTCCGGTACCCCGGTCAAGCCGATCGTCGGCAAGAACTATGAGGTTGGCATCAAGGGCGAATACCTCGGTGGCGCGCTGAATGCGAGTGTCGCGCTGTTCCGCGTCGACCAGGAAAACCGTGCCGTGGAGGTGGTCGTTGCAAACTGCCCACAAGCCTCCTGCAGTAACGCTTCGGGCGAGATCCGCAGCCAGGGTATCGACTTCGAACTGCAAGGCGCGCTCACTGAGAATTGGCAGGTCGGCGGTGGCTACACCTACGCCCGTACACACACCATCAAGGACGACGCGAACCCCCAGAACGTCAACAAGCAGTTCGACACCGACACCCCCGAGCACCTGTTCAAACTGACCACCAGCTATCGCTTCCAGGGTCCCCTGGAAAAACTCCGCGTAGGCGGTAACCTCTCTTGGCAAAGCCGGATGTACAACGACCTCGAGTTGGCCAATGGCGGCAGCTACCGTCTCAAGCAAGGCGCCTACGCCGTCACCGACCTGATGGCCGGCTACAGGGTCAACGACCACCTCGACCTGCAGGTCAACGCCAACAATATCTTTGATCGCCGTTACTACTCGACCATCGCCAACTCCGTGAGCTATGGCGGTGACGCATACGGCAACCCGCGCAACATGATGCTGACCGCCAAATACAGCTTCTGATCACAGCCCGATAAACGGCTACCCACCCGGGTAGCCGCTCCTCAAGTCCCTCCTCCTGTTGCCGATAACCGTTTGGCATCGCTCAATCCAATAAAAACCAAGCACACCCAATTCGCGCCACCCTGCCCCTCGTTTTGTTTCGGCCAGACCACATGGAGTAAGTGTGAATGCCCATCCGCACGCGTTTTTTCGAGCACTACCGCAAGGCCGACCGCATCATGCTGGCGCTGATCTGGCTGATGTTCCTGTTCTCACTGGGCCTGGCGTTCTGGCATGACACTTTGATTCAAGCGGCCATCGTCGGCGGCGGCACCAGCGTGGTGCTGACCGCGCTCTACCGCGCCATCGGTGGCACCCGTGTGATGCGTTGCGCCCTCGGCGCGGGCTTGATGGTCATGGCGGCGCTGCACATCAACCAGGCGCAGGGCGTGATCGAAGCGCACTTCGGGATCTTCGCACTGTTGGCCGTGCTGACGTTTTATCGCGACTGGCTGCCGATCCTGGTCGCAGCGGCCACGATCGCCGTGCACCACGTGGTGTTCCATGCGCTGCAACATCAAGGCTTCCCGGTATTCGTGATGGATCATCACGGCGGCTGGGCCATGGTGTTTGTCCATGCGTTCTATGTCGTGATGGAAACCGTCGCCCTCCTCTACCTGGCCGTGCACAGCCAGGCCGAAGCGGTCGAGAGCCAGGAGATGCTGGAAAAAATGCTGGCGGTTACTTCCCAGCTGACGGTCGAAACCGCCGAAGGTGACGCGGGCAAGGTGCACGTCTCCCTCGCCAAGCGTTTCGACCACTTCCTGCAGCAGCTTACCGGCCTGATCGACGGCGTCGCCCGTGACTCCCATGGCCTCGGCCAACTCGGCCAGGAACTGGCCAGCGCCAGCGGCACCCTGGAAAAAGGCGCACGGCACCAATTGGCGGAAATCACCCAGATGACCGGCTCGATGCAGCGCATGGAAGACGCCATGGGCCACATCGCCGTGCACGTGGAGCAAGCGGTGGATCACGCCGGCAAGGCCAGCCAACAGATCCTGCGCGGCCAGGAAAGCGTGGGCCGTGCCCAGCAGGAAATCACCCAGTTGGCCTCACGCCTCAACGGCACGCATGAGACGGTACAAGGCCTGGCCGTGCAGGCCGAGCAGATCGGCACTGTGCTCGAAGTCATCAGCAGCATCGCCAACCAAACCAACCTGCTCGCCCTCAACGCTGCCATCGAGGCCGCCCGTGCCGGCGAGCAAGGCCGTGGTTTTGCGGTGGTCGCCGACGAAGTCCGCAGCCTGGCGCAACGCACAGCGGTGTCCACCCAGGAAATCAAAACCATCATCGAGGGTTTGCAGCACGGGAGCCGCCAAGCCGTCGAAGCCATGCACGACAGCCGCCAAGGCGTGGAGCGGTGCGTGGAAGACAGCCAGGTAGCGGTCGAAATGTTGCGCGCGGTGGGCAATGACATCGCGCACATCGACGACCTGAATGGCCGGATCGTGACCACCACACGCGAGCAAACCTCGGCAAACCTGGAGATTGTCGGCCGGCTGCAGTCGGTGCAAAGCATTGCGCAAAACACCGCCGACGATGTTGAAACCCTGGCCAGAAGCAGTGAGCGGTTGCCGCCGATTGCGGTGCGGTTGGATGCGCTGGGGCGACGGTTTCATCCATGATTTTTAGCGCGGCTCAACCCTCGGCAATGACCTCGCGCACGAAGTCTTCGTAGGTGCGCAACGGGTGCCCAATGAGGGCCTCAAGCATTTCGACCGTGCCTTCAACGGCGTGCATGCCAAAGGTCTGGATACCCGCCATCATCAGGCGCATGTCATACGCCAGCCAGCTGGGGCCGTAAGAAGCCAGCTGTGCTTCGAACGCGGCCAAGTCATCCCCGCCGTAGGCGATCTCGCGGCCTAGCGCCGCACTCCAGGTCTTCGCCACGGAGGCACCGGTGAGCGCCTGCGGCCCAACCAACTCCAGCGTTACACGAGCCAGCGCCGAGGGCGCTGTGTCGCGTCGCAGCAGTTCTGCAACCGCGACATCAGCGATATCGCGCGCGTCAATCATCGACACGCCCGCCGCGCCGATCGGCATCGGGTATACCGAATAGGCCTGAATAGCCTGTTGCACCAGGCGGTCGTTTTGCATGAAGTAAGCCGGACGCAAGACCGTTACAGGCATGTCAAAGCGCTCGATCATGCGCTCAACCGTATGCTTGCCGGTGAAGTGCGGAACATTGGTGAATGTGTCGGCATGAATCACCGACAAATAAACGATACGTTCGATACCCGCCTCACGCGCCAGGTTCAGCGTGATCAGGGCTTGAGTGACCTCGTCGGGCGTCACGGCATTGAGCAGGAACAAGGTACGCACCGACGCAAGCGCAACGCGCATCGACACGACGTCGGTGAGGTCTGCGACAACTTCAGTGACGCCGGCCGGAAACTCCCGCTTGCCCGCTTGGCGCACAAGGGCTTTGACCTCGGCGCCCGCGCCAGCCAGGCCTTGAGTGATCAGTGAACCAAGGGTGCCCGTGGCGCCAATAACCAGAATGCTCATGTTTGAAACTCCTGCAGTGGGTTTAGAGTGGATCAGCGAGTGAAATCCGCAACAACCTTGCCCGTCCGTGAAACGGTGCGATTGCGTGCGAGTGCATCGGGATGTCGGAGAAGCTGACGACGTCGTCCTGCGCCAACACCGTTGGAGACTGCTCATTGGAAATGCCTCATGGCGTGTCCCGATGACGAGACAGTAATTCGTTGCACTTCCAAAACGAAGACCACAAAATCCAGACACCTCGTTTCACATATGGAACACCCATGAACCTGAATGCGCTGATTGATTTCACCCTCGTCGCCACCCATTCGGGGCTGGGCAAGGCCAGCCGCGCGAGCGGTATTTCCAAAGCCACCTTGTCGCGCCGAATCAGCGACCTTGAAGAACAACTGGGCGTGAGGCTGATCGAGCGCAGCGCACGTGGCCTGAAACTCACCGAAGCCGGTGAGGCGCTGATGTCTCGAACTGAAGGCCCGCTGAGTGAAGTGACCGACGCCATGACCGCCGCACGCGAAGGCGTTTCAACACCGCGCGGACGTCTACGGGTCGCGGCCCCGATTCTGTTCTCGCAGCTGGCGATGGGGCGTATCGGCGCCGAGTTCTGTGCGGCCTATCCGGAGGTGTTTATCGAGGTGGTGTCGGAAGATCGACGGGTGGATCTGGTGGAGGAACAATTTGATGTCGCCATTCGAATCAACCCAAGCCCGGACAGCAGCCTGGTCGGACGGTGCTTCGCCAAGGACCGGCTGATCGTGGTGGCGGCGCCTGAACTGCTCAGGCCGATGCCCGGCGCGATCCGATCCGTGCCCGCGATCGTGACGTCGACTTTCCAGCCCACCCACTGGCGTCTTGACGGCGGGCAGTTGGTCTTGGAGCCGGTCCCGACCATGCAGTTCTCTTCGCTGTTGATGGTCCGCGATGCCGCTGTCGCCGGTGGCGGTGCGGCGCTCATCCCACAGTCCATCGCCTGGAATCAGCTTGCCCGCGGTGAGTTGGTTCAGTGGGGAACGGTGTCGGGTGTAGAGCCGGCGCTTTGGGTCTTACACACCTCCAGGCGGCTTGCGGCGCCGAAGGTTCGCGCATTCGTCGACTTCATGTGTGATCACTATTCAGACATGTCGCTTGTTCTGAGGGGATAGGACTGATTAAACGCCGAGGGCGGGTGGTCTGGCCCGTAGACATACGACAACCACCGACGAAAGCGGGGTGAGTGCTCGCCATGGGCCGAAAATCACCCTTCAATGAAAACGCTCGGCGAACCGCAAAAACTCAGAATGGTAGCCGTTATATAAACGCTTGCCCTTGCTCCTTCGCCTCAAACGCGCTACAAATCCCACCCTCAAGTTGTACGACAACCTAACAATAAATCGCCATCCTCGACGATGGTGCCCACTGTTCGAGCCCTCTCATGACTGCCCTTGCCGCCACGCAAACCACACCCGCCCCCTTCTCCCGCCCCATCGCCGTGTTGATTCTGCTGTGCATGGGCTGTGCCTTCGCCGGCAACCACATTGCGGCGCGCGTAGCCTTCGATGATGGCGCCGGTGTGTTGCTGGCTATTCTGATGCGTTCGGGCGGCACCTTGCTGGTGCTGGCCGTGCTGGTGCTGTGGCAACGCCAAAACCTGCGCCTGCCGGCCGGGGCATGGCGCTGGCAAGTGCTGCTGGGACTGCTTATCGCCACCCAAAGCCTGTGCCTCTACTCCGCCGTCGCCCGCGTGCCGGTGGCGCTGGCGTTGCTGGTGGGCAACGTGTTCCCGATCTTGCTCGCCCTGCTCACCTGGGCATTCGGCGGCCCACGCCCGACGGCGCGCACCGCCTTGCTGATGGGCTTGATTCTGGTCGGCCTGGTGTTTGTCCTGGACGTACCCGGCCGCCTCTCAAGCAGTGCCGAGATCGGCCCGCAATGGCTGATCGGCGTCAGCCTGGCATTCTGCGCCGCCTTCGTGTTCGCCTGCGCGCTGTGGATCACCGATCACAAGTTGTCCCAGGTTCGCGGCTCAGTGCGCAGCCTGCTGACGATCTTCATCGTGTTCAGCAGCGTCAACCTAGCGGGCCTCAGCGGTGCCCTTCCGGGCGGCCTGAACCCACCGGCAAGCAGTACCGGCTGGCTGGCGCTCGCGACGTTGGTGGTGCTGTATGGCACCGGTTTTATCGTGCTGTTCATGTCGGTCCCACGCCTGGACATGCCGCGCAATGCGCCGGTCATGAACATTGAGCCGCTGGCGACGTTGTTGATGGGCTGGGTCGTGCTCGATCAAATGCTCAACGCCGGGCAGATGCTCGGCGGCGTCATCGTGGTGACCGGGATTGTGCTGCTGACTTACCGCAAATCTGCCCGCTAGCGATAAATCCCCGCCTGACCTGGCCCAATTCCTGCTCCTTCACTCCCACCCAGTCGCTACTGGCTATGCGGACGACTCTTTTGAGCCCGGCCGCCCACCCGCCTTCCCCGGATAATCCAGCATCCCCGACCCCTTCCGAGGCCTTCCCCATGACGAGCCCCTCCACCGAACAGGTAAGCCCCCAAACCCTGCGCAAGGTCATCATCGCCGCCGGCATCGGCAACTTCGTCGAGTGGTTTGACTTCGCCGTCTACGGTTTCCTCGCCACCACTATCGCCCAACAATTCTTCCCCAGCGGCGACGCCAGTGCGGCGTTGCTCAAAACCTTCGCGGTGTTCGCCGTCGCCTTCGCCTTCCGGCCCTTGGGCGGGATTTTCTTCGGCATGCTCGGCGACCGCATCGGGCGCAAACGTACCCTGGCCATGACGATCCTGCTGATGGCCGGCGCCACCACCTTGATCGGCCTGCTCCCCACCTACGCCGCCATCGGTGTCGCGGCGCCGATTCTGTTGTCGCTGATCCGTTGCGCCCAAGGCTTCTCCGCCGGGGGCGAATATGCCGGGGCCTGTGCGTACCTGATGGAACACGCACCCAGTGACAAGCGCGCCTGGTACGGCAGCTTCGTGCCCGTGTCGACATTTTCCGCCTTCGCCGCCGCCGCCGTGGTGGCGTACGCCCTTGAAGCATCGTTATCGGCCGAGGCGATGGGCAACTGGGGCTGGCGCCTGCCGTTCCTGATCGCCGCGCCGCTCGGGCTGGTGGGGCTTTACCTGCGTTGGAAGCTGGATGAGACGCCGGCCTTCCAGGCAGTGAAGCAGGAGCATGCGGTCGCCCACTCGCCACTCAAGGAAACCTTGCGCAACCATGGTGCGGCGATCTGCTGCCTGGGCGCTTTTGTGTCACTGACGGCGCTGTCGTTTTATATGTTCACCACCTACTTCGCGACCTATCTGCAAGTGGCGGGCGGGCTGAGTCGGGCGATGGCGTTGCTGGTGTCGCTGATCGCGCTGATCTTCGCTGCGGCGATTTGCCCGCTGGCGGGGTTGTATTCGGACCGGGTGGGGCGTCGGGTCACGGTGATGACCGCGTGCGTGTTGTTGATTGTGGTGGTGTACCCATCGTTCCTGATGGCCAGTTCCGGCTCGTTTGCAGCGTCCATTGTCGGCGTCATGTTGCTGGCGGTGGGCGCCGTGTTGTGCGGCGTGGTCACGGCGGCGCTGCTGTCGGAGACCTTCCCGACACGCACGCGGTACACCGCCTCCGCAATCACTTACAACATGGCGTACACGATCTTCGGCGGTACCGCGCCGCTGATAGCGACGTGGCTGATCAGCACCACGGGCAGCAACCTGTCACCGGCGTTTTATCTGATAGCGGTGGCATTGCTCGCACTGGCGGGGGGTTTGGCGTTGCCGGAAACGTCGAGGATTTCCCTGCACGACGTAGGCACGGAGGAAAAAGGCGCGGCACTGTCGCTGTCGCGTTAGGTTCATACCTATAGGCGCGAGGCTGCGATAGCGGTGGGTCAGGCGCAGAAAATGCCAGCAGTGCCGCCGCACAGCAGTTCCCGAAGACAGGTATGATCGACAGCCATCCGACCCGTCTGGACCCACGCCGATGCCAGTCTGCCAAACCCGCCCTGCCCCGGCGCCTTTGCTCAACCCCGGCGAGACCGTGGTGTTGTTCGACGGCGTGTGCAAGCTGTGCAACGGTTGGGCAAGGTTCCTGATTCGCCATGGCCACCCGCGGCGCGTGCGGTTGGCGGCAGTGCAATCTCCCGAGGGCCAGGCGTTGCTGGCCTGGGCGGGTTTGCCCCTGGATCAGTTCGACACCCTGGCGGTCATTCGCGACCATCACTATTGGGTGCGTTCAGAGGCAGTGTTCGAAATCATTGCGCAACTGCCTGCCACGTGGCGTGCATTGCTGCTGTTGCGCTTTATCCCGCGCGGGCTGCGGGATTGGGCTTACGACCGCGTGGCGCGCAATCGCTATCGACTTTTTGGGAAGTACGACAGCTGCCTGTTGCCACATCCGGATCATGATCAGCGCTTTCTGAAAGGCCGGCTATGAACCACTGCGCAGCCGGTCAAGCACCTCATCAAACGCCACTGTATTTCCTCCCTTGATTCTGTTTCCGACTGCATCATAGGCATTTTGGGCGCACCCGGACGCTCACGTTCATGACGGCGTTTGCTTACGTTACACTCGCGACTCCGAACATCAGCCAAGGAGACAGGCATGAGTATTCGCGGCAAAGACCGACAAATCGACAACATCGAATTCAACGTGGGCGATATTGCCCGTAGCAAAGCCTTCTACGGCGGCGCATTCGGCTGGACATTCGTCGACTATGGCCCCAGTTACACCGAATTCAGCGACGGCCGCCTGAGCGGAGGCTTCACCACAGGCGAGCCCGTTAGACCGGGGGGACCGCTGGTGATTTTGTATGCGGATGATCTCGATGATACGCAACAGAGACTCAAAGCCCTGGGTGCCGTTATCACCCGCGAGACGTTTACGTTCCCGGGTGGAAGTCGGTTTCACTTTACGGACCTGGATGGGTATGAATTGGCGGTCTGGACGGTGCAGCAGTAGGCTTGGGAACGCGTAATCAATATCGACAGCCGATTGAAGGGTCCGCCATGCACCCAGCTCTTCACACCGCAGCCAATGGTCATCTAACCCTGGGCCTCAACGAATTGCCTGACGCTTATTGGCTTTCGCTGGTCGACACCTTAGTCAAACACCATGGGTTCCGACAGGTGGGATCGCCCGTCGTCGGCCTTGACACGACAATTCACCCAAGTTTCCATTGCGCTGAGTTTAGCCTCGCCGCTGGCTGGGATATTTGGTTTGGGCACTATTTACTTTCAGAATCAGCGGCAGGTGATGTGTTTCTGCAACAGCTATTCAACCAGTTGAAAACCTGACCGGCTCACTGATGCATCACGATCTTTTTTGGATCAGTCAGCGGCCAAGCTATTTCCTGCCCGCTATGGAGAGAACGATGAGAGTCATATTTGCGTTGCTATTGATGTTGAGTGGGTACGCCTACGCCGGTTGCGGCAACATCAGTGACGACAATCAACGCGCCTATTGCAATGCCAAAATCAACGGACAAAGCTGCAGCAACATTCGCGACGATAACCTGCGGGCCACCTGCAATGCTGAAATGAACGGGCAAAGTTGCGGCAACATTAGTGACGACAATCAACGCGCCTATTGCAATGCCAAAATCAACGGACAAAGCTGCGGCAACATCCGCGACGATAACCTGCGGGCCACCTGCAATGCTGAAATGAACGGGCAAAGTTGCGGCAACATCAGTGACGACAATCAACGCGCTTACTGCAATGCCACGATCAACGGTCAAAGCTGCGGGAATATTCGAGACAGCAACTTACGTAACCAGTGTGAGGCCCTGAAGCGTTAATCGACGACTAGCGCGGGGCCGGTTGTTTTACATCGACACCCTCGAACCTGGCCGTGCTCATCACTGACCAGGATAACCGCCGACCTCCACGAACAGCTTACGAAGCTTCCTCTGGGCGGCCTCTGAAAGACGCGCATGATAGCGTCGGAGCTCCTCTTCAGCCGCGTCGGGCTTGCCGTTCATGGCCAATACAAAGGCGTAGGCAAGCGGATGCTGCGTGTAGTTGTAGAAACCCAGCCCGCCTGTCGACAGATGCTGCCTGACAAGCTCGAAAGCGCCAGGCAGGTCGGTGATCGAACGCGCTGCGTTCCAGAACGACTCAGCCTTTGGAATGGCGGCCCTGAGGATATCGGGTGCGCACTTCGCGATAGTTTCAGGCCCGTAGTGATAGGAGCGGCGGGCAAGCCCGATGATGATCAATATGAGTTTTTCTGATGGACTGCTTTCGGCCAAAAGCGATCTGTCATGAACTTGAGCATAAAGCTCATTATAGGGCTCGACAAAATTAAATTGAGTTAAGTATAGAGCACTCCTTGTTTTGCGTATGACTTTGAAGTAAATATCCAGCCAGAAATAAAAAACCACTCAAATAGATATGCACAGACAGTGCAGGCAATTCGATTGGGCTGCTAGAGTTGCAATTTAGCACTTTAGTATCACAACGCCATTTAACACTTGAACTATTGCCATCCAGCGGCCCATAGTCCCAATGCGCCATATTCTTGGCTGCACCATAAGAATACTAAAAATCTCTTGGAGACTCAGCATGTTAAATTCATGGTCGGTGCGGACAAGATTGCTGTTGGGCTTTGGCTTAATGGTAGTGATTACGTTTATGATCTCTGCATTTTCTGTCATTAGTTTAAATGAATCAAATCTACGCTTCTCAAATTATGTTGATGGTTTGGATAAGCGCATGGGGCTGATGAACGATTTATTGCTCGCTGCGCAACAACGTGCTATTTCAGCACGCAACCTTGTACTGATCACCTCTGCAGTGGAACGACAGGCTGAGGCGGATGCCATAAATACCGAACATCAAAAAGTTAAAAAGCTTTTGTCGGAACTGGTAGCGGGCGTCAATGTGTTACCTCCATCCGCCGAGGGTAACAACGCTCGGAGTTTAGTGGCTGAGATCGAGAAAATTGAGAAAATTTATGGCCCTGTCGCTTTAGAGATCACGCGGTTAGCCATGAGTGGCAATGATAAAGCGGCTATTGATATGATGAACAGTGAATGCTTGCCACTTTTAAAGAAACTTGTAACCAGCGTTATTAATTACAAGAGCTTTAACTCAAGCCTCGCGCAGGCTAGCATCAGTGACTCGCAAAACGAATATAAAAACACCCGTAACTTCCTGATGTTCTTCTGTGCACTGGCAATTACCATAGGGGTCGTACTGACCACTCTGATAGTTCGTGGTTTATCACGTGCTCTTGGTGCAGAGCCCACTGTCTTGTCCACCATCGCTCAGCGCGTCGCCAGTGGTGACTTGCGCCCGATTCTTGAAGCGAAAATGTCAGTGGCCGGTAGTGTGCTGTCCTCCTTAGGTGAAATGCAGTCACGCCTGAGCCTGCTTATTAGTCAAGTTAATACGTCATCGGCCGTTATTTCTGATGCCGCCGTTGACCTTTCCGCTGCGACAGAGCAGACCCGCATCGGCGTAGGAAATCAGAGAATTGAAATCGACCAAGTCGCCACCGCGATCCACGAAATGGTAGCAACCACCCTTGAAGTTGCGCGCAACTCCGAAGAAGCAGCCCATGCGGCACTCAACGCTAACCTTCACGCGCAGACCGGCGGCACCATGGCAAAAGACGCAATAGCCCAAATCAAACGTCTGGCCTCTGAGGTATCGAAATCTGCGGCCGCTATGGCACAACTCAAAATAGAGAGCCTAAATATAGGTGGGGTATTGCAAGTTATAACGTCAGTCGCAGATCAAACCAACTTATTGGCGCTGAATGCCGCTATCGAAGCTGCGAGGGCGGGTGATGCGGGTCGAGGATTTGCGGTGGTAGCAGATGAGGTGAGAACGCTTGCCAAACGGACTCAGGGCGCAACCCTGGAAATTGGAGCTCTGACCGCCAATCTGCAAAAAATAGCCGAAGAAGCTGCTGGGATGATGGAAGTCTGTCGCGGTTTGACTGATGAAACCGTCATACAAGTTTCAAACACCGGGAGTTCGGTTGAAACCATCGTAGGGATGATTGACAACATCCAGCAGATGGTCAGGCAAATCGCAACCGCCGGTGAGGAACAAAGTTGTGTGGCAGAAGAAATTAACCGCAGTGTTACTTCAGTTCGTAATATTGCGGATGATTCAGCTTTGTCGTGCGAGAGAACTGCCAGTTCAAGTAATGACTTGGCAGAACTCGGAGCCGTGCTACAGCGGCAAATAGGTAAGTTTACGGTTTGATGAGCTTATTAAGATTGCGTCTGCGGAGTGAGGAGCGCTCGATTGATTCACGCTCAGAATTATTTTTACAGATCACCGCAACCCAATCCATCAGAACGACATGTATAGCTTCTCGGCCACGTAATAAGTAGCACAACGCCCAGCAGATAGAGCGTTCAGCGACGCTGCTACGTAACTTGATCAAAATGGAACACTGCGGTTCGGAGGGCGCGTTGCGCGCGCGTGCTCCGCCTGCAGGGACTGATATCGCCGTCACCCGGACAGGGTCGGAGCCAAGTAATTTAACAGGATCCAATTAATTCTGGACTTCGACTGGCGCTTGGCGAATTGCCACTATACTGGACCAACCCACCTGTTTCATCGGGTCACACCACGTATTGAATTCAAGGAGCGAATCATGACCAGCACCTCAAACCTCACCTGTAATTTCACTCTATCCAGCAGCCTTGCGTTGGGTGTGTCCTTTGCCAGTGATGACGGTGGGGCCAGCTACGGCGGGCAAATTACCGTATCCACTCCCGCCACTGCCGGGCCCGTGAGCACAGGCTTATGGGACAACGACGGCAACGTGTTTTTTACGCTTTACCTGACTGAAAATCCCGAGATCAACTGCGTCATCAATTCCGGCTCTGAGCCGGGCTCGTGGGTGCCGTACATCACGTTAGGTCGCGAATCTGGATTGGCTTGCCAAATCAGCAGCCCGCAGCAAGTCGGCGAAAATAATTACAACTACACGCTGACCGTAACACAACCTGCTGCCTGACAAGCTGCGACCATCTGACTGGGGCCCGTCGGCGTTAGAGAGGCAACTGATGGCTTGCTGCGGGCTATGCGACGATTTTCCATGGAGGAAGTGACGTATGTACCAGCAACAGATCAACCATCCGGCCAACCTGAGCGCCGAACCGCTTCCCCCAGAGATATACGAGGCGATGTTCGACCTCTTCGAACATATTTGCCATTTCTGGGACAATCTGGATAACCCGCAGAACTTTAAATCACGGCTGTTCGTATTCATGGACAACCGTATCCGACTGCACCCCGAGTACAGAAGCTTTTATATTCAAGCCAACCAGACGCTGGATGAGTTAGTCGAACGTTTGGGCGAGGCGGCGGCTTACAAGATGCTATTCACCGACACAGCAGCCAACCAAGCGCCGCCACAGACGCCGTTGAGCCTGGTACGGCAGAAGGTATCTAACGAGTTCATTGCTTTCCAAGTCTCGCAGGGCGGATTCAAGGCATTCACAGGGGCTATCAATTACCCCGGCTACATTGCCGGCGCCTTCATCCCGGGTGAGCCTGTCCCCTACCGGACCGGGCAGGAGGGCGCACAATGAATACCGACGTCTTGATCATAGGCTCTGGCGTAGCGGCCGCAGCGATAGCCAACAGAATGCTGGAAGCCGATCCCAACCGGGAAATCCTAATCCTTGAAGCTGGCACCCGGGTGAAGATGCAAGACCAGGCCCTGTGGGATGACTTCATGGTTTCGGGCAGCTCTTACACGAAGCTGCCCTATTACAAATACAATGACCTGGATTACCCGCAGCGTGACGCTCCAGGCGAGAACCTAAGTGTTGGCGCGACCGTCGTCCCACTGGCGGGCGCCAGGGTCATGACTTATGGAGGTTCTACCATCCATTGGGGAGGCTGGTCCTTCCGGCTCAAAGCAGAAGATTTCCGACTAAAGAGCAACACCGGCCAAGGTGCCGACTGGCCGATTACCTACACCGACCTTGAGCCCTTCTACAACCAGGCAGAGTGCTACATTGGCGTTTCAGGAGACTCAACCGACCAAGACCCGCCCCGCTCGGCCCCCTACCCGTTCCCTGCCTTTCCTTACACGCTTGAGGACCAGCCCGTCTACCAGGCCATGACCGCCTTGGGAATGAGCAGCGCCAATGTGCCGATCGCCCGCCATGGCATCACCAACACCACGTCCCGCCACGCGCCCTGCAAAACCACAGGCACCTGCAAGTATTGTCCTTTCGGTGCGCGTTACGCAGCGCCCAACTTCTTGGGCGACATGACGGCATGGGGCAATTTTCCGAACCTGTGCATCATGGACAACTGCGTGGTTGAGCAAATCACCATGTCGTCTCGACAGCATGCCAGCGGTGTCACCTACCTGAATAAAATGAGCGGCGAGTTCCTTACGGTTGAAGCCAACACGGTAATTGTGGCCGGCGGCGCGATCGAGTCGCCGAAGCTGCTGCTGCGTTCATGCTCGACATATTGGCCCCTGGGTATCGGCAACGATCATGACCTGGTAGGCCGATATTTCGTGACCCACCCCTACTTCGTGTTCACCGGCACTCTCAAAGACAATCCCAACCGGTTGCAGCCCGAGATGGACTTCCCAACATTGTGCAGCCGTTATTTCGACAGCCCGCAGGAGCAGGCCGCGGGTAAATTTATACTGATAAACCCGCCGAGTTCGTTCGCCACGCTGGTCAACAACAAGCCGTCGAGTGTCACCCAAATGATGCAGAACGGCATGCTGCGTCAGGACATTGAGAAAGCAGTTCAAGGTCCAACCCAAGTGCAGATTCACGGCATGGTCGAGATCCCGAGTGAATACAGCAACAGAGTCTCGAATCTGGATATCCGCAACCGCATGGGCCTGCAGGAAACCATCGTGGACTACTCGCAGTCCGCGGACTTCAACACACGGATGCAGCAAATAAGCGCCCATGTGGGAAACATCTTTGAGTCGATGGGCGCAACCCTCGCCGGGCCGCCCTCCATTTCCTGGCGAGCCGATCATTCCGCCTGCACCTGCCGGATGGCAGGGACAGAGCAAGAGGGTGTCATCGATAAAGACCTCAAGGTTTTCGGTGTCGACAACGTTTATATCTGCTCCAACGCAGCCTTCCCAAACACTGGCGCAATCAACCCGACATTGACGCTTACGGCACTGGCGCTACGGTTGGGCGAACACCTGGCAGCTCCGGCACACCCATGACAATGCGAGGGCACATCACATGAGTACGTTGGAACAGGAAAAACAAGAGCTGAGCAAGTGGCTGCATACCGCCATGACCTTGGAACTATCCACCATCCCGCTTTATATGACCCCCCTGATCAGTATCAAGCCTGGGAAGAATCGAGTGCCCGCTAACATCCTGCGCGGTGTGATGATGGAGGAAATGCTGCATTTGTCTCTGGCCGGCAATCTGCTCTCTGCTATCGGTGGCAGAGCATGTTTCACGGCTGACAATGTCCCGTCATTTCCATTGGCACTGGCGTTCAACGGCAAGCGTTTCAAGGACAGGGAGTTCGAGGCCAACCTCGGCCCTTTCAGCCCGGCCAACATCGAAACCTTTACCCAGATCGAGCTGCCTGAAGGCTGGGGCGAACATCCCGAGCTCACGGCCGTCCAGCAGATCGACGTGCCCGGCTACACGATCGGTGAATTTTACGAGGCGCTCTCCAACAAGCTTGAGACGCTGTGCAAGACCTATGGGCCGACGGCTGTGTTTAGTGGCAACGTCGAGCACCAATTGGGACTCGACTACTATTGGGGCGGAGGCGGAAGCCCCATCGTCATCACCGACTTGGCATCGGCTCGGCGCGCCATTCAAGTGATCGTCACTCAAGGTGAAGGCAGCCGCCATAACGTATATGACGACGACCAACAGTATTTTAGCCAGCCAAATGAGGTATCCCACTTCTTCCGGTTTCGGGAAATTCAGTTCGGTCGCCACTACCAGGCTGGCGACAATCCTCATCAGGCACCCACCGGCCAAGCCTTCGAAGTGGACTACGACGAGGTCTATCCGATCCTGAGCAATCCGAAGTCAACAGATTATGCGCTCGATCCCGCAATGTCGGCACTTAATGAGCAATTCAATCGCCTTTACTCACTCATGCTCTATCAAATTGCTGAAGCGTTGAATGGCGCCGCGGGCGCAATGTACACCGCCATTTTGAACAGCATGCACGACATGACTGCTACCGCGCTGACCATGGTAGCAACGCCTATCGCAAACGATCCCCAGGGAAGAAATGGCGCACCTTCCTTTGAATGGATTCAACCTTTGGCATGACTGAAAAGGACGCAATGATGATCACATTGATATCTCGCTGGGAACTGCTGGATGGATGCCCACTCGACCTGAAACAAGCGCTGGACGGCTTGGCCGAGAGAGTCAGGGAAAAAGAGCCAGACACCTGGATGTACATGGTTCACTTGCAAGCCCCCGCCCCCTTGGACGCTGACAACAATCCTATCGAACCACCGTTACCAGCAATTCCATTGGCGCAGCAAACGGAGGTGACCTTCGTGGAAATCTACAAAGATGAATCCGCCTTCAGCCGCCACGTCAAGGGCTCGGTGTTTCAGTCTTTCTTGAAGGAATACAGCCACTATTTTAAGCAGGCCCCTGCACGGCCAGGGTGGCCCGCCACCCTGAATACGACGCTGGCTCGCGTTTCCGGGGTTATCCGCGACGCCGCTTGCAGGACTTAAGCATTTTGCCAAGCGTGCATGGGGGGCGCTTGCTACAACTTACCCCCTGTGCGTAGCCTCGTTTGAGGGGACTCACTAGAGTGGCGGCTAACGGCCAAAAGCGGTTAGTTGTCTCTCCGAAATTTTGGGCGATTCAGCGTGATACCAGAGGGCAGCAGCTTGCTCAAGGAGTTGTGCAATATCTTCATCGGTGTCACGACCATGCACCGCTGTCATGGGAGTGGTACGCAGCCTGTGCAAGATTATTGGCCGGAAGGCGAGCCTTCGCTGGTGCCCATCTGCACCAGGAAATAAGGAGATTGATCATGTGGCTCAAAAATGTAGCTTTTGCGCTGTTGATTTGCCCCCTCCTCACCGCTTGCTTTAGCAAGCCATTTCAGCCGCCCACGGCCGATGCCGACTTGTGGGAAAAACCCGGCGCCAGTCACCAGGATGTGGTTGCGTCCATGTTGGCGTGTGGTGAAAAGAATGGCTCCGGCGTTGATCCCAAGGCCAGCTTCCAAGAGATGGCCCAGCGATTTGTATGTATGAAGAGTGCGGGCTATACCCGGCGTGACGGTTTCGACATCTGTGCATTGCGCACCGGGGAACCGTTGAAGGCCTGTGAGTCGACGCAATGAAGCCACAAAGGCATCGCCCGGTATTGAAGGAGTCGGCATTGAACCCTTTAGGGTGAATTGCCCCAAGTATCCATAGGTACATCCAACTGACTGCTTCCGACCCACATCGGCCCTTCACTAAGGTCAGGAATAGACCCAAAGCTGCCCTTCGCGAAAGGCAGCTATCGGCCAAAAGCGGTCACTCGGCGTGTCTACGAAACTAGGGGCGATTCAGGAAATTATTCGCAACTATGTCGCCGCTAATTAGCGCATCCCAATATACGGATCTGACACAGAGCTACCTAACTCGGATAACGCGAGTGAAATCTCATTAAACACCTCCGGTGACACGTCTTTAGGCGAGCGAGAGGCTAGGAAAGTATTGATCGCTTCAAGCCCTAAACTCGCCATAATGCTAATAACCTCTTCAGCTTGCTTCAGATCATGACCACTCCATAAACACAACAAGCAATGTTCAATTCGCTCTCTGAGACTATCGTCTAGTAAACTATAGGTATGCCACTGTCGTTCACTCAATTGCACCAATGACTTTATAAGCACCGCGCTGCCGTTTTTTTCAGGTTCGAACTCATCCAACAACTCTGTAAACGCCGTTTCAAGTTCCTCCTTGGTCAGGAAATCTGGCAGCGACGCATAATATTCAACATTTTTCATGCTTAGAAATCCACAGGTATGCGTTGTATTCGAAGGCCTCCGGTAAAGCACGCCGTCTTGACCAAGCAATTTATTTCCTATTTTTATTTGCGCGGTCCATCCAGCTCCTGAGTTCGACCCTACATGATTCATGGCAGCGTTCGCATCCGGAGCATGCCACTTTATCTCGACCCGCAGGCCATTCAACGTGTACTGGAACTTGCTACCGTCGGTGAAAGTAGCTGAAGGTTTGAATAGATCTGGCTTGCCAGGCGGAACCAATTTCTGTAAGTCTGCGGCGTAAATCCTAACATTATTAATAAAACCCTTAGCTGACGCTTGAGCATCAAAAAATGCCGGTGGTTTACTTGGTCCAGGTTGGTTCAAGTAGCCAAAGTCACCATCGGCTTGCGACGCGGGGAAACCCGGTTTTGAGGGCGGCGCAACAGTTGGCCCACTCCTGTCAACTGTAGTACCACCGGTGCCTTTTGCACCGCCACCACCTTTTGCCGCATTAAACGCCGCAACGCCCAATCTGACTGCAACGACAAGCGCTGCAGCACGCTCAGGAGACATACCAAACTTGGAGGCCAAAAGCTCGGTAACTGTACCCGATGTAACGCCTGCCAAGTCATTCTGAAAGCCATAATTTTCGGCAATCAGCCTATTAAGCATGTTCGCAACGGCAGGAGGTGAATCGCTCCGGATTTCTTGGACATTGAGCGACTGCTTTTGACCGATAGCAGCCTGTCACCTGCGACAGCAATCGGCCAATACCGCCCAGTGGGTGACCAGCAAAATCGAAGACGAGCCACAAACACCTGCGGTAACTAAGCCCGATCTATTCGCCCGGAGTAGCAACCCTGCTTGGCATTGTGAACGTGAATGTAACTAACCTCTGGATTGGCAAACATCCGGGTAACGACAGGTTCTATTGCTAGTCCATCAGCGACGTCGGCGTCGAGCATCATCCCATCATCAGTGAAAGCGCGAAGTGATAGCAGGCGGATCCGCATAGACTCGGGTACCTGATCGACTGCGTCGTAAGCGTGCGCGGCCCACTCCCGTATGAAGATCGCGTGTGAGGCACGGTATGGCGTCTTGGCTGGCTGACAGACATGGTTGAGTAAAAGCACACTCTGACCCAGCTCCGCATCCTTCATTTCGATACGGTCAGGAAAGCCTGGGTTGCTGTCGACGATGTAGCGCTTTATCCCGAGAGACGCGAGCTCTTGGTCGGGCAACCCAAACAGTGACTGAAATGACTCCGGGGAAAGGCCAGTTATACGAAACGCCATGGTCGAACTCCTATTTTGGTTTGGAGTGCTATCAGACTGGAATTCGTACAGTGCTTACTATCCGATTCTTGCTGCTTTATTCAAGCTGCCGCGACCGGTTGTTTGAGTAAAAAGCTGGCATTTCGAATGTCGCTTGATTTGGCGGGATTTCACTGTAAAAAGGCTGCGGACTTTCACGAACCACCCGCATCAAAAAGGTCACAGGGAATGAGATCGATGGAAAATAACCCTCCACAGTTCAGTCGTATTCCGCTGGCAACCATCGGCGTCGGATTGGGCCTTGCCGTTGCCGTCTACACCACGGGAAAAGGCCCCTTCTTCCTGGAGAACTTTGCATGCACCTGGTTACCGCAAGTGGCAGTGCTTTGCATCGCGTTGTTGTGCAAAGCGTCACGAGAATCGCTGGGAGGAATGGCGACTGCCATGGGGCTGTACTTGTTCCTTTTCCACCTCTGGGTCACAGACTCCATGGGGTGGCTTTTCTACTTATTCAGCTTTCCAGGCATCCTCATCGGGGCATTGCTTAGCGTTGTTTTCAGCCCCTCGCGGAAGGTCTTCAAGGCACTGGTAGCGTTTGCGTGGGTGGTCCTCGGTATAGTGGGAAATTTGGCGGTTCTGGTTTTTACGCTCAGATAAGACGCCTAGCAGCGACTGGAAGTGGGTCATTATTTTATGAACGAAGGTTGGCAAAACGACGATTACCTCATCGTCCTCACGCAGGATGAAAGCTTGGCTGCGATGAAAGCCTACCGAGAAGCCGTTGGTTTGCGGGGGCGATCCAACAGACAAAACGAACGTGGCCTGGATCACTCATGAACAACATGCCGAACTTGTCGTCTGGTGGAACGAACAGTACAAGCGCGCCGGAGCGCAGCCTTTTAGCGACTAATCTTTAAGCCAAAATCGTGTGATTTTGAAGGTCAGCGAAAGGTCGGTAGCTGCGCTGCCACTTGCATCGCTCATAGCATGCGCCCGATGCATCCTCGATCAGCCAAAAGGATTCACACCGAATCAGGGACGATTAATGAAACTAACCGAGATTCAACAGATTACGCACCTGCCGGCGGAAGTTCTTACTTTGGAGAAAGAGGCCGTTGCAGAAGGTTTCCGGTTTCTTACGCGCCTGATTTCGGAGTGGCATTCTGGAACGAATCGCTTCAACGCACCCGGTGAATGTCTCATGGCAGCGTATTCGAACCAGCAAGTGATAGGAATCGGAGGGCTAACAGTTGATCCCTATAACAAGCCCGATACCGCAAGGCTGCGGCGAGTGTACGTTGCACCTGCGGCAAGGCATCAACACGTCGGTCAGGCGCTGGTAAACGCGTTGGTTGCACACGCAACTCTTCACTTTCAGAAGGTGCGTCTTTCCACCGATACTTCTGGAGGCGACGCGTTTTATTTGCGCTGCGGCTTCAGTCGAACAGAAGATGTCCATGCCACCCACATCATGGAGTTGGTCAATGCCTGATCAGGCAGCTTTCGGCTCAGAAGGAACCACTCGGATGCCTCTAGAAAATCAGGGGCGATTCAAACGAGCTTAAGGCATTTCAATCTAGATTTTTCTGACTATGTTAAAGGGTGAGTAATGGATGTTCTAAAAAAAGAGTGTATTGCCAGTGTAACGTTGTTTGATTTGCGCCTATCTGAAGGGGAGCTAATGATTTATGCAGATTGCATGCGCATTATCAAAGAGCGCCTTTGCGATTCGGAAATAGCTTCTCTAACAGTTTGCGAATCTAAAGAGGAGCTAACTCACTTCTTGGAAGATATGTTGAATGCGCTAAAATTAGTTGAAAGCCAAGAGTACATTCCAGATAGGTTTAAGTAGTTTTTAAGTCTGTGTCATTTTCAATTTTGTCTCTACAGCTGGGTAAGTTGAGTGTCTTTCTGTGGACAGGTGAAAAGCCGCTCATGGCCGATCGCAGTCGGAGGTGACAAGCAGCTATCGCCCAAGGGCCGCCGCTCGCAACCGACAGTTTCCTTGGTGAAGCAGTCAACCGTCGATCAATCTTGCGGAGCTTGGCCAGTCGTTTTTCCAATGTTTGCGAGAAAAATCCTGGTATCTCGATTAGAACGCAGATGAACCACGCTGCAAGCTGATGGCGCTGTTGCCAAGAGTTGTTGCATCTTCGCTCGCGCTGATTTTTTCGTCCGCCACATGAATCTAAAAAACTCCGGCAGGTTCGCCAGCCGTTCGGGGCAGTTCTCCGGCAAGTCAGGCCGAGACTTACCACGTTGGAGCAGTGTTCTGCGCAGTACGCGCAAGAATCGAAGTGTCGCCGAACGATCAATCCATATTAGAAGATCTGCACGGGCCATCCGGTTGTCCCAAGTGACTGAATGGCCACCTTCGAATATCCAACAATCACGGGCCTCGACGTCGAGACAAAGCCGCGTCTTCTCATCCCGGCTTCGCTCGATCCACCCTGGTTGCCAGTGGATAGTGTCGATATGAACGACCGGCAACCCCGTACGCTGGCCAAGCTTACGCGCCAAAGTGCTTTTGCCAGACCCAGGTTGACCAACAATCATCACCCGTTGCATCTGAGCTCCTTCTGGCTATGCACGCTGATTTTTTGGGGTGGCGATTTTACGCCAATGCCTATCTCCGTCAACAAAAGCGAGGCAGCTTTCGCCCGGAAGACTTCAGTCGTTTGGAGGGCATGGGTTGGATGAACTGTGCCAGTGCGCTGCGGCGTCGAGATGAACATGTTTCTGCTTTCGAGGTAAAAAGGGCGTATCGAGCGTGCCCAGCGCTATTGAAACCCAGTTGGCAAACTCACCTTGAGATCGTGACCAGAACAAGGCCGAACCGCACTGCGCGCAGAACTCGCGTGATACCGTCTCTGAAGAAGCATAGGTTTTGATATGCATAGCGCCGCTAAGTATTTGCAGCGCGCTACGCGGAACGCTGCCGTACGAAGCAAATGCGGCTCCATGACCTTTGCGACACTGGCTGCAATGACAATGACTCACCGCTTTGGGTGTGGTGGACAGCTCATAACTGACGGCCGCACATAAACAGCTTCCTTGATACACCTCTGTCATACGCTCTTCCATGCATGCAAAGACCCCAGCGTAACCTTCCCAATCTAATCAGTCGACCGAGCGCTACAGGCCTAAAGCGTCTCCGGTTCGCAGCGAACGGAGTTGAGAGATTCGTGACCGGCTCGTAAGCTGAATCCCTTTAATGACGGCTGCCTTTAGATGGAAAACAATATGTCGCTGCAGATCGAGCGGGCAGCTTATGACGAGTTCATCCGGCTGTGGAGCCAAGGACGCTTCAAGCAACAGCGGTTGGGCCAAGCCTTTTATAATCACTTCAAACTACACAGGCTCAACGATCAAGATTCATTGCACACACTCTACGAAGCGGATGGTGAGAAAGCCTCACGGCTAATTTTGCGCCTTTTCCTTCTGCACTAATCGGCAGTTTTTGACCGTTTACTGCATGTGGTGACCGGCAGAAATCGACCCATTGCTGTCGTTCATACAGGTCCAATCCGTCGTATCAGATAATGCCTATCTCTTCAGCCCAACTATCGACTCCAAGCTTTTTAGCCGCCTCAACTAAGCAGTTCCTTTCCGCATCGGAGGCATCGTTCAGTTCAGCAGCCTCAAGCGCCGCCACGTCATCATCGTTTTCAAAGAGATGCCGGCCGTCAATATGTTTGCAGGCAAGGACCAAGGCGCGCTAAGAGTCATAGCATCCAAAAACGGAAGGCATTTCGGTCTGACGTAGTGAGCGCGCCGAACGACGATCCCCGGCCTAGCAGTAAAGCCAGCTGATCGTCCAAGTGAAGTAGAGAGCGGGCCGGCCAATCAGAATGGCTGTCGCGAGCAACGTGCCATAAGCCCGCCTGGTTCCTGTCGCCGGGTGATGAATGAAGTGTCACATCCCCGATCTTGGCTGGATAGAACCCTGCTCGGGGGCATTTTGGGATAAGCGCCTCCAATGCAATTCGAGCCTTCACGCGTGGCTTTGCTATCGTGCAGCAACTGGCCGTCTAAACTCCACACGCCCATGCTCACGTGGAGACCCATCATGACCCGCAAAAACACCCTCTGCCTCTGGTACAACGGCACCGCCCTGGAGGCTGCGACCTTCTATGCCAAGACTTTTCCGGACAGCCAGGTGAACGCTGTCCACCTGGCCCCCGGCGATTTTCCGGCCGGCAAACAGGGCGACGTATTGACCGTGGATTTCACCGTGTTGGGCCTCCCTTGCATCGGCCTTAACGGCGGGCCAATCTTCTCCCATACCGAGGCGTTTTCGTTTCAGGTGGCCACCGATGACCAGGCCGAAACCGACCGCTATTGGGACGCCATCGTCGGCAACGGCGGCCAGGAAAACGCCTGCGGCTGGTGCAAGGACAAATGGGGGGTGTCGTGGCAGATCAGCCCACGCGTACTGACTGACGCAGTGACTCACCCTGACACGGCGACCGCCAAGCGTGCCTTCGAGGCGATGATGACCATGAAAAAGATCGATATCGCCGCCATTGAGGCGGCGGTCGCTGCAGGTTAAGGCAACGCCTCAAGCATCGCCTTGGCCGCCAGTGCATGAACCTTGCGGGTGGGGTGCCATTCGTCCCAGTAGTAATGGGTATCGGGGTCGGCACACACCGGCTTCACCTCCGGGTAGGTGGCTTGGCACGGTGTGTCGAGGTCGGTTAACCCCTTGTCCGCCGGGTTGGCGCGCAGTGTGTCACTGAAGGCCAGATGATCGAAGTAGCTGACCTTCGCCGTCCCGATCTGCGCCAGCACTTCAGGAAGTTTCTGCGCGAGCAACTGCTGGTACTTTTTCGCATTGTCGACCTGATTGCCCTGCACCACGGCAGGCACATGGCTCAGGTCGGTGGTGCCCACAACCATGATGTGCCTGGCTCCCGCTGTAACCAACTGCTCGGTGGCGCTGCGGATATTCGCCAGGCTGGCTTCGCTCAAGGCCTCGACCGTTTCAGGATGGGCGAAGTCGGCCCATTCAAAAAAATCGTTGGCCGAGATGAAGATGAAATACAGCGCTTTGGGGTCGGCCTTGTAGCCCTTGGCGACCTGCAAATGCTCAGCGACCTGCCCCAGCAGGCCGGTGTCGCGGGACGGCATCATCCACGCGTAGTAGTTGCCATGGCCACTTTTGGCTCCGCCCACCGCATAGTCGGTCAGGGGAATGTTCAATGCCTGTGCCAGGCCTTCGACGGCGGTGGGGCCATTGCTCCAGCGCCCCTTCCAGTACAGGGGGCCTGGCAGCGCCTGGGCCTCCTTGACCTTCTGCGCGGCAAGCCGGGTGGTGAGTGCTTCGCCCGCGCCATTGTCTGAGTAGCTGTCGCCAAAGGCATACAGATGATCGTAGTTCGAAACGCCAAAGGCGGTCGAGGCGGACAAGGTCAGCAGAGCGGCCAAACACGCACGTCGGATCATCGAGGTTCTCCCGGAATATCTGCACAGCCTACCGCCTCACTACGACCACGGCAGAACGATTGCGACCTTTACATATCCGGCGGCGGCCACGCCACGGCTGTACAGAGGCGGCCATCCTCGTTAGGCTTGCGGCCCGCAACATCCGGTTAAAGATTCAACTTTATCCGCCGTCACCCTTACATCCCTGAATGGACTCAACGAGGCTCTCGTGCGCTTTATCACTCCCCTTTTGCTGATCGGTGGCTTCGCCACCTTGGCCGGTTGCGCCACCCAACAAAAACAGATCGATCAAATCTTCACCCAGGCGCTCACTCAGCCCTTGGTGGAAAACAGCATTGTGCGCGAAGGCGACTCGCTGAGCTTTGAGCTGCTGATGCCCGCCCTCCCCAATGGCGTGCGTCGTACCCTGCAAATGGAAGCGGCGTGTTCTTCACCGAAGGTGCATCTGTTGTACATGGATGCTGTCCGACGCATGTACCCAGGCAGCATTGGCCGCTATGCAACAGCGCAGACATTGTCGCCGCAACTGTACGCGACCCTGGCCGCCAACCAGACCTTCGTACGCGCCTGTGCCGAAACACCGCAGCCGGACTGGCGCCTGGTGCAGACCAACGAACGTGACAACCAGGTCCTGATCGATGCCAACAGCATCAAGACCGTCAACGGCGAAACGCGCTTCTGGGCTGCCTTCGATAACCCGACGGTGCTCAATGACCTGCCCTACAACGCCCCGTATGCGCAAAAACGCGAACACTTTTCGGTGGCGTGCAAAGCCGGTACTTACCTGCAACTGGCCGGCTACGACATGGATGCCAACAACCGCGTCAGCGACGGTCGTGTCGACAGTTTCCCCACGCCGCAGAACATCGCCGGCAGCAATGCCGACTATGAGTTGCTGTTCAATAAAGTCTGCGTCAACCCGGAAAAAATCGCCGCACTGCCGACGTTCAAGCCCCGCATGAAAGCACCGACCACCATTGCCCTGACCTCCGTGCAGCCTGCCGTGCTGGCGGCCATCACGCAACTGAACCTGGACAAGCCCACCCGTTCGTTCAAATACGTACAGTTTGTCGGCACCAGCAACTACCGTGGTAAGGCCAGTGATAACAAAAGTACCCAGTTCATCAGCCAGGATGCGCCGAGCGGTCAACTGGCCCTGGCCACCCGTGGCGACGGCTATGAGAGCCAGGCCGTGAGCTGGCGCAACCTGTTCAACCTGGTGTCGAAAGCCACCTACGGCGGTTCAGGCATGGCCGAAAGCTCGACGCTGACCCAACTGAGCTTCACCGGCAACTGGAAGGCCCTGCCCGTGGGTGAGACAGTGACCTATGCAAGCACACGTTCCAGCCTCAACAGCCTGATCGGCAGCAGCACAAACTCACAAACCACCCGTTGCCAGGTCGAGCGTGAACTGCAGGCCAGCGAACTCAACGCGAAACTGTCGGGCACCGCCAAGGCCTTGTCCTGCCGCGTCGACGACGACAAGTACAAGCGCGTCAGCCACCTGTACTTCCTGACCGACTACGCCTACTTCCTTGAGTCGAGCACCGACAAGAACGAGTTTTTTTACTCCGACTCGCGTATCGATAAATTCGAATAAGCCCCGTTGACACACTCTGTAATATTCCATGAAGATGGAGGCCTTATTCAGGGTGTGTCAGCCAATGTCTGCAATGTCCTCCGTTAACCTGTGCGCCATTGGCTTGATTGCCAAGGCGCAAGGTTGCGTTGCGCACACCCTCAAATCGAAGAAACAGTCGCTCATGTGACCGGGGCGCGCTGTCCCGTCAGATGAGCTGACAGGACATTGAGCGCGACGGTCTACCCACCTTGCACACTTGCCTCTGCCCTTCTGACGGTGACTCCAGCGGTCAATCATCAGGAGAAAGTGCATGTCAACGTTTCAAGGTATCTGGGTTCCCGTGGTCACGCCGTTCCACCACGGCGCTATCGACTTTAACGGCCTGCACCGGCTGGTCAGTCACCTGCTGGAAAAGCACGTGTCCGGGATCATGGTGTGCACCACCACCGGGGAAGCAGCGTCGCTGAGCCGTCAGGAGCAACTGGCCGTGCTGGATGCGGTGTTGCAGTGGGTGCCCGCGCACCGTGTGGTGATGGGCCTGGCAGGCAATAACCAGGTCGAGTTGCTGCAGTTCCAGCGTGAAGTGCTGCAACGCCCGGTGGCCGGGTTACTGGTGCCGGCGCCGAGTTACATCCGCCCATCCCAGGCGGGCCTGGAAGCGTTCTTCCGTACCGTGGCCGACGCGTCCAGCGTGCCGATCATTCTCTACGACATTCCCTACCGTACCGGCGTGACCTTCGACCAGACGACCCTGCTCAACATCGTTGCCCATGAGCGCATCGTGGCGATCAAGGATTGCGGTGGCAACCTGGGCAATACCCTCGCGCTGCTGGCCAGCGGTGAGGTGGACGTGCTGTGCGGCGAAGACGTACAAATGTTCAACGCGTTGTGCCTCGGCGCGACCGGAGCCATTGCGGCCTCGGCACATATTCAGACGCACGCGTTTGTGGCGCTGTGCCAGCAGGTATGCGACAACCAGTTGGCCGAAGCGCGAGCGACATTCTTTCAGTTGCTGCCGCTGATCAACACACTGTTCATGGAGCCCAACCCGGCGCCGGTCAAGGCCGCGCTGGCCCTGCAAGGCTTGATCGGCGGTGAATTGCGCGCGCCGATGCAGGCCGCCACTACCGCCGTTGTCACGCGTTTACAGCAGGTGCTGAACCCGCCCGGCTAATGCGCCAAAAACAGTCAGCCAACGGACCGTCCGGTTGCGACCGGACCGATCCCGGCCTATCGTCGAACCCACGCTTTGCGCTTTTGCTGTCCATCCCATCCGTATTCAGGTGACGACATGCCCAGCCCTTCCCGCCCCGCCGTCCTCGAACTGATCGGCAACACGCCACTGGTGCGCGTCAGCCGTTTCGACACCGGTCTGTGCACGCTGTTTCTCAAACTGGAATCCCAAAACCCCGGCGGCTCCATCAAGGACCGCATCGGCCTGGCCATGATCGACGCCGCCGAGCGTGACGGCCGCCTGCGCCCCGGCGGCACCATCATCGAAGCCACCGCCGGCAACACCGGCCTGGGCCTGGCACTGGTCGGCCGGGCCAAAGGCTATCGGGTGGTGCTGGTGGTGCCCGACAAGATGTCCACGGAAAAAGTGTTGCACCTCAAGGCCATGGGCGCCGAGGTGCACATCACCCGCTCCGATGTGGGCAAAGGCCACCCCGAGTATTACCAGGACGTGGCCGCACGCCTGGCCAAGGACATCCCGGAGTCCTTCTTCGCCGACCAGTTCAACAACCCGGCCAACCCTCTGGCCCACGAGACCAGCACCGCGCCGGAGATCTGGGCACAAACCCAACATGATCTGGACGCAATCGTGGTGGGCGTCGGCTCGGCCGGCACACTCACCGGCCTGACGCGGTTCTTCAAGCGCGTGCAACCCGAACTGGCCATGGTACTTGCCGATCCCGTGGGTTCGGTGATGGCCGAGTACAGCCGCAGCGGCCAGTTGGAGACGCCAGGCTCGTGGGCGGTGGAAGGCATTGGCGAGGACTTCATCCCCTCGATTGCCGACCTGTCCAGCGTGCGCCATGCCTATTCCATCAGCGATGAAGAAAGCTTCGATCACGCCCGCCAGTTACTCAAGGCCGAGGGCATTCTCGGCGGGTCGTCCACCGGCACCCTGCTCGCCGCCGCACTGCGTTACTGCCGCGAACAGACCACGCCCAAGCGCGTGGTCACGTTTGTGTGCGACACGGGCACACGCTACCTGTCGAAGGTCTACAACGACCAATGGATGAACGACGCGGGCCTGCTGCACTACAAGCACTACGGCGACCTGCGCGACCTGATCGCGCGGCGCTTCGAAGACGGCCGAGTCATCAGCGTGAGCCCTGACGACAGCCTGCTCACCGCATTCCAGCGCATGCGCCTGGCGGATGTCTCGCAACTGCCGGTGTTGGTGGACGGCCGTGAGTTGGTGGGGGTGATCGATGAGTCCGACATCCTGCTGGGCCTGCACCAGGACGCCGCGCATTTCAACATGAGGGTCGCCAGCGCCATGACCAATACCCTGCAAACCCTCGCCCCCAACGCCAGCCTGGCGGAGCTTCAGGCGGAGCTGGATCGCGGCCTGGTCGCCATTATTGCCGATGCTTCAGGCTTTCACGGCCTGATCACCCGCGTCGACCTGCTCAACCACCTACGGAGATCCCTTGCATGAGTCAGTCCGATAAAAGCGCGTTTGCCACCCGCGTGATCCACGCCGGGCAATTTCCCGACCCGACCACTGGCGCGCTGATGCCACCGATCTACGCCAACTCCACCTACCTGCAAGACAGCCCCGGTGTGCACAAGGGCTTCGATTACGGCCGCTCCCACAACCCCACGCGGTTTGCCCTGGAGCGCTGCGTGGCCGACCTCGAAGGCGGCAGCCAGGCGTTTGCTTTCGCATCCGGGCTGGCGGCGATCTCGACGGTGCTGGAGCTGTTGGATGCCGGCGCCCACATCGTCTCCGGCAATGACCTGTACGGCGGCACCTTCCGCCTGTTCGACAAGGTGCGCCAACGCAGCGCCGGGCACCGCTTCAGCTTTGTCGACCTGAGTGATGTGTCGGCATTTGAAGCGAGCTTGCAGGACGACACCCGCATGGTCTGGGTCGAGACCCCCAGTAACCCGCTGCTGAGTCTCACCGACCTCAGCGCCATTGCCCGCATCTGCCGCGATCGAGGCATCATCTGCGTGGCCGACAACACATTCGCCAGCCCGTGGATCCAGCGCCCGCTGGAGCTGGGTTTTGACGTGGTGGTGCACTCTACGACCAAGTACCTCAACGGCCACTCCGATGTGATCGGCGGTATTGCCATTGTCGGCGATAACCCCGAACTGGCCGAACGTCTGGGTTTCCTGCAGAACTCGGTCGGCGCCATCGCCGGCCCCTTCGATGCCTTCCTCACCCTGCGCGGCGTGAAAACCCTGGCGCTGCGCATGGAGCGCCATTGCAGCAACGCCCTCGACCTGGCCACCTGGCTGGAGCAGCAACCGCAAGTGGCGCGGGTTTACTACCCCGGCCTCACGTCCCACCCGCAGCATGCACTGGCGCGCCAACAGATGCGCGGCTTTGGCGGGATGATCTCGATTGACCTGAACAGCGACCTGGCCGGCGCCAAGCGCTTCCTGGAAAACGTCAAGATCTTCGCCCTGGCCGAAAGCCTCGGCGGCGTGGAAAGCCTGATCGAGCACCCAGCGATCATGACCCATGCAAGCATCCCGGCGGCCACGCGGGCGCAGTTGGGGATTGGCGATGGGTTGGTGCGGTTGTCGGTGGGGGTTGAGGATGTGGAAGACCTGCGCGCCGACCTGGCGCAGGCGTTGGCACGCATCTAAACAGGTTGGATTGGTTTGTGTGGTGAGCCCGCTCTTGTAGTGAGCGGGCTTGCCCCGCGCTGGCCTGCGAAGCAGGCCCAAACCACCCCGAACACAAAAAATCTGATACTCCCCATAGGGCTGCTACGCAGCCCAGCGCGGGGCAAGCCCGCTCACCACAAGAGCCCGATCACCACAACAATCACGCTCACCACAACAAGCCAGCTCCTGCAGGGCCAAGTATCAGCCGGTGGTGACGGTGGCACGTGCCGCATGCAGCTTCTTGTAGCTCTCGATCAAACGTTGATGCCGGTCCAACCCCTCCAGCTTCATGCTGGTCGGCGTCAGGCCATGGAAGCGCACATCGCCGTTCACCGAACCAATCACTGCATCCATCCGCTCATCGCCGAACATGCGGCGGAAGTTGGCCTCGTAATCCGCCAGGTCCAGGTCGTCGTCCAGCTCCATCTCCAGCACCGCATTCATTGCCTGGTAAAACAGGCCACGCTCGGCGGTGTTGTCGTTGTACTGCAGGAACATCTCCACACACTCCTTGGCCTCTTCATATTGCTGCAAGGCCAGGAAGATCAGCAGCTTCAATTCCAGGATGGTCAGTTGGCCCCAGGCGGTGTTGTCGTCGAACTCGATGCCGATCAGGGTGGTGATATCGGTGTAGTCGTCCAGCTCGCTCTCTATCAGGCGCTCGACCAACGCCTGCAACGCTTCCTCGTTGAGGCTGTGCAGGTTGAGGATGTCCTCGCGGAAGAACAGCGCCTTGTTGGTGTTGTCCCAGATCAGGTCATCCACCGGGTAGATTTCCGAGTAGTCCGGCACCAGGATGCGGCACGCGGTAGCGCCGAGGTGTTCGTACACCGCCATGTAGGATTCTTTACCCATGCCTTCAAGAATACCGAACAGGGTCGCGGCCTCCTGTGCATTCGAGTCTTCGCCTGCGCCCGTGAAGTCCCACTCGACGAATTCGTAGTCCGACTGGGCGCTGAAGAAGCGCCACGACACCACGCCGCTGGAGTCGATGAAGTGCTCGACGAAGTTGTTCGGTTCGGTCACCGCCTGGCCTTCGAAGGTCGGCTGCGGCAAGTCGTTCAGGCCTTCGAAACTGCGGCCTTGCAGCAGTTCGGTGAGGCTGCGTTCCAGCGCCACTTCCAGGCTTGGGTGCGCGCCGAAGGAGGCGAATACGCCGCCGGTACGCGGGTTCATCAGGGTCACGCACATCACCGGGAATTCACCGCCCAGTGACGCGTCTTTCACCAAGACAGGGAAACCCTGGGCTTCCAGGCCCTGGATACCGGCGAGGATGCCTGGGTACTTGGCCAGCACCTCGGCCGGTACGTCCGGCAAGGCGAATTCGCCTTCAATGATTTCACGCTTCACGGCGCGCTCGAAGATCTCCGACAGGCACTGCACCTGGGCTTCGGCCAGGGTGTTCCCCGCGCTCATGCCGTTGCTGAGGTAGAGGTTTTCGATCAGGTTGGACGGGAAGTACACCACCTCACCGTCCGACTGGCGCACGAACGGCAGCGAAACGATGCCGCGTTCCTCATTGCCGGAATTGGTGTCGAACAGGTGCGAACCGCGCAGCTCGCCTTCGCGGTTGTAGACCTTCAGGCAGTAGGCGTCGAGGATTTCGTTGGGCAGTTCGTCGTTGGGGCCCGGCTGGAACCAGCGCTCATCCGGGTAATGCACGAACGGCGCATTCGCCAGCTCTTCGCCCCAGAACTGGTCGTTGTAGAAGAAGTTGCAGTTAAGCCGCTCGATGAACTCGCCCAGTGCCGACGCCAAGGCGCCCTCTTTGGTCGCGCCCTTGCCGTTGGTGAAGCACATCGGCGAGTGCGCATCCCGGATATGCAGCGACCACACGTTAGGCACGATATTGCGCCACGAAGCGATCTCGATCTTCATGCCCAGTCCGGCCAGAATGCCGGACATGTTGGCGATGGTCTGCTCCAGTGGCAGGTCTTTGCCGGCGATGTAGGTGCCGCCGTCGGAGGTCGAACCGGGCATCAACAAGGCCTGGGCATCGGCGTCCAGGTTCTCGACTTCCTCGATGACGAACTCCGGCCCGGCCTGCACCACTTTTTTGACCGTGCAACGGTCGATGGAACGCAGGATGCCCTGGCGGTCCTTGTCGGAGATGTCCGCTGGCAACTCGACCTGAATCTTGAAGATCTGGTTATAGCGGTTTTCCGGGTCGACGATGTTGTTCTGCGACAGGCGAATATTGTCGGTGGGGATATTGCGCGTCTGGCAATACAACTTCACGAAGTACGCCGCGCACAAGGCCGACGACGCCAGGAAGTAATCGAACGGCCCCGGTGCCGAGCCATCGCCTTTATAGCGAATCGGCTGGTCGGCAATCACCGTGAAGTCATCGAACTTGGCTTCAAGTCGGAGGTTGTCGAGAAAGTTGACCTTGATTTCCATGGGGGCACACCAGAATAACGGACTAAACAAAAATGGCCGCCATTATGAGGTTTTTCATCGGGAAGTTTCAGGCTTTTGACCAGTGGCGGGCCAATTGACCCATGTGGATTAACTTTTTTGCAATTGGCGCCGATGAACTGAGGGCAATCAGGGAGTAGTCGGAATGCGCAATAACCAGCCCGTAACACAGCGTGAGATTTCCCTCGCGCCTTCGCAAAAACTCATCTCCGCCACAGATGTCCGAGGTGTCATCACTTACTGCAACGACGCCTTTGTCGAGATCAGTGGCTTTGAACGCGCCGACCTGATCGGCGCCCCGCAGAATATCGTACGTCACCCGGATGTGCCGCCCGCGGTTTTTGCGCACATGTGGGGTGCGCTCAAACAAGGCCTGCCCTGGATGGGCATCGTCAAGAACCGCTCGAAAAATGGCGACCACTATTGGGTCAACGCCTATGTCACGCCGATCTTCGAGGGCAGCAAGGTGGTGGGTTACGAGTCGGTGCGGGTCAAGCCCACTGCCGATGAAATCCGCCGTGCCCAGGCCCTGTACCAACGCATCAGCCAGGGCAAGCCGGGCGTACCGCGCCTGGATGCCTGGCTGCCGGCCGCGATCAGTTGCGTGCCGTACGTGGCGACCGGATTGGCCGGCAGCCTCGCGGGGTTATTCCTCAGTGCACCCATCGCCATCGCGGTGGCTGTTGCGGTCGCCGTGCCGGTGGGTATGCTCTGCTCGCGCTGGCGCCAAGGCAGCACGTTGCGCCTGTTGCAAGGTGTGGAGCCTTCGACGTCGGATGCCTTGATCGCGCAGATGTACAGCGATGCACGCGGCCCACAGGCCCGTCTGGAAACCGCGTTCCTCAGCCAGGACGCGCGCCTGAAAACCTGCCTCACCCGCCTGCAGGACAGTGCCGAACAGTTGAGCGCCCTGGCCGGGCAATCCGATCAGCTGGCCACCGCCAGCTCCAAGGGCCTGGACCGCCAGCGCGTCGAAACCGAACAGGTCTCGGCCGCCGTCAACCAGATGGCCGCTACCACCCAGGAAGTCGCCAGCCACGTTCAACGTACCGCCGACGCCACTCAGCAAGCCAACGTACTGACTGGGCGCGGCCGTGAAGTGGCGCGTGATACCCGCGAAGCCATCGAACGCCTGTCCGCAGTGGTCGGCGAAACCGGAGCCACCGTGGCGCGATTGGCCAAGGACAGTGACGAAATCGGCAGCGTAGTGGATGTGATCAAGGGCATTGCCGACCAGACCAACTTACTGGCCCTGAACGCCGCCATCGAAGCCGCACGGGCCGGCGAGCAAGGACGTGGTTTTGCCGTGGTCGCCGACGAAGTGCGTCAACTGGCACAGCGTACGTCCCAGTCCACCACCCAGATCCACGCGCTGATTACCCAGCTGCAGGCGTCTTCAAACAACGCGGTGCAAAGCATGGAGCACGGCCAACGCCAAGCCCAGGAAGGCGTGGCCTGGGTGCTGGAGGCCGACCAGGCGCTGGTAGGCATCAGCGAGGCCGTGTCCCATATCACCGAAATGACCACCCAGATCGCCGCCGCCACCGAAGAGCAAAGCGCGGTCGCCGAGGAGATCAGCCGCAACATCACCACCATCGCCGAACTGGCCGACCAGACCTCGATGCAAGCCCATCAATCCACGGACTTGAGCAAGGAGCTGACGAATACCGCGGCCACCCAATATGCATTGGTCGAGCGGTTCAATCGCTGACGGTGAGCACCGTTGAGAAGCGACGCTCGACGGTGCAACGCTTTACGCCAAAGGAGATGCCCATCAGCCGGTTTCAAGTCATGGCTGCTTACGGTACTTCCCCGTCAAGTAATCCAGGCTGTCGGGCGCCGAGTTGTGTTCAATGACCGCGAAGTTCTTTACCAGTTGGATGTGGTACGGGCCTGCCCGTTTGGACGCCAGGGGGTCACGCACGATAATCAGGTTTTCGGTTTCCATCGGCACGGTGTGATGCGCGGTCACGATGGCTTTGGAGGTGCCGGTGGCTTTGAGTGTGAGGGTGAATTGCGCGAGTTCCCGGCCCTCGGCATCGCGTTCGGGCAAGATAGTCAGGTCCAGGTCGCCATCGCGGTCGAGGAAGTCATCACGCATCTGGTAATGGCCACTGCGTTGGTCGCGCGCGACTTCGCTGAGTTTGTCGTACTCCGGTTCGCGGTCCTCACGCTGCAATTGGATCTCCAGTTCAGGCGTGTTGTCCTTGCCGGCAGCGACCCAGCTACCGCTGTAGCGATAAGGCTCGACGGTTTCCTGGGTTATGCGCCAGATCCCGGTCTGGTGGCCGTCATCGGCGTATTCGAAGAGGTAGTCGAACGCCTTGCTGTCATACTCGCCCTGCTCACCCACCAGCTTGATCGGCTTGCCACTGCCACTTTTGGTGTAACGCACTTCACCGATCAGCACCGCACCTTGCTGCTGGTACCAGAGTTGCACCGGGATCTTGCCGTTGAGGGTGCCGACCAAGTACTGAGGGTCTTCATTGACGGGGCCTTCGAGGCGCGGTGTCTCCTGCCATTTACCGTCTTTCCACTCGCCAGTGGTGCGCAGCATGTAGCCGCGGGGCATGCTCGAGTTTTCTCCATCCTCGGTAGGCGGGACTTGTTGTTGGGTGTAGGAATCCAGCCGCACCAACTCACCGTCGCGCATATGCAAACGACTGGAGCGTGTCCAGCAGCAGCCACGGTTGGTTTGCGAATGGATGATGCCGTCCTTCGCGACTGAAAACATCCCGCCGAAGGTTTCGTTCGCCAGGTCGGTCAATGGACGGTTCAGTACCCATTGGGTTTTAACCGGGTCTTGCAGATACACATCGTAGTGGTACTGCAAGCTCTCATTGGCGTCTTCACCATTACGAATCGCCAGGTCCTGGCGCCCATCCCCGTTGATATCGGCGAAGTACAACAAGCCGTACTCGCCCACCAGATGGTCAGCGCGTGTCGCGCCATTGCGATCCTGCGGCACGTTACCGGCCGGGGTCTGCAACTGTTGCAGGGTTTCTAGGGTGGTTCTGTCACGCACGGTGATCAGGGCGCGAGCCAGTTGCTGCACGTCTTGCGGCACGTCCGGGAACACTGCTTCGACCAGGAATTTGCCACTGGGATCGTTGACCGAGAACGAGCGCGGCTCGGCCATGGCCGGTGCGGCAAAGGTTATCGAAAGGAACACACCGCGCACTAACGAACGCATTCAGAGCATCCTTGCTGAAATTCGGGGCGACAGTGTAATGGCAAACGGCGGCTGCTTCGCATAAATCCCTGTTTGGGTCTACGCATGGGCTGATATGTTTCGCGTCACGCCAGCAAAAGGATGTGCAAACATGCCCTTCACACCCCCTCAAACGGCTTCAGTCGTTTTGGTCCAGGCTCAACAAAGCGACGTGGACGACCTTGTAACCATTCGAATCGAGGCTATGCGCGAAAGCCTGGAGCGTGTTGGGCGCTTTGATCCAGTGCGCGCGAGGGAGCGGTTTCTGAATGGGTTTGAAGCCCACAACACACGCTACATCGAGGTTTCTGGAGAGCGGGTAGGTTTCGTAGTCGTCAAGCAGTACCACAATGAACTGTTACTCGATCATTTGTACGTTAGACCGAGCATGCAAGGATCAGGCATCGGCGCTGCTGTTCTCACGCAGATCTTCAACGAAGCCGATGCAGCTGAGCGCCCTATTAAAGTGGGGGCACTCAAAGACAGTGCCTCGAATCGCTTCTATACCCGCCATGGTTTCAAGTTCGTCGAAAGCAGTGAGTTCGACAATTATTATGTTCGTCAGAGCGTTTCGCCGGCTCAATAAAGCAGTCACCGGGACGGAACAGTTTCCCAAAAAGTCCGTGCGTTCTTAACGTTCAGAAATTGGCGCAAGGTGTAGACGGCATACACATTGCGCCCATGAGTAGGGTTATCGGGCAAGACCCGCACGAGCTTGCCTGACCGCAAGTCATCAATGGCCGAGCACCCAGCCAACAGGCCGATACCGGCGCCATCGCACAGGGCAAACGCCATGACCGCCCTATCATTGACGCTGAAGTTTGGCCCCAGCGAATACGTCGAACAAATCGCTGTCTGGCCCCCACGTTGGCTGATATGTTTCCAGCCATACCCACAAAGGAAAGTGCCATGTCGCCGATAGCCACCCACGCCGCACTGCTGATCATCGACATGCAGCAAGGCATGACCCAGCCAACGCTGGGGCGGCGTAACAACCCAGGCGCCGAAGTGCAGATACAGCGCCTGTTGGATGCGTGGCGGCAATCCGGCCGCCCGGTCGTGCACATCCGGCACATTTCCCGTTCGCCCGGTTCGGTGTTCTGGCCGGGCCAACCGGGTTGCGAGTTCCAGCCGGCGCTGGAACCGCTTGCGCATGAGCATGTGGTGGAAAAGAACGTGCCGGATGCCTTCGCCGCCACGGGGTTGGAGCGCTGGCTGCAGGTGCGTTCGATCCGGCAACTGGTGATCGTCGGTGTGATCACTAACAACTCGGTCGAGTCCACAGCGCGCTCAGGCGGCAACCTGGGTTTTGAAGTGGCTGTGGTTTCAGACGCCTGCTACACCTTCGATCAAACGGATTTGTCCGGGCGCCTGTGGCCGGCCGAGGATGTGCATGCGTTGTCGTTGAGTAACCTGGCAATGGATTACGCCGAGGTTGTCACGGCCGACGAGATCCTGGCTCATGATTGAGCGCACCTGTCACCGGTAGGGTGCGGCTGACGCGTGCGCTTGCAGATACGCCGTCAACAACAGCGTGGTCTGTTGCTCCAGCGCGGCTTTAGCCAGGCTGCGCCACCATCGCTCGCCACGCCTGGACGCTGGCGCGCTCATTCACCTTGGCTTGCCACGCATGCAGTGCCTCACATTCCTGCGGTATCGGCAGTTCCACCAGTGCGGCGAAGATCAGGCCGCCCAGTACGGCAATGTCCGCCATGGAAAACGCATCGCCCGCTACGTACGCACGTGTTTTGAGGAGGCCATCGAAGTAGCGCATGCCCCTCACCGCCTTGTCGCGCATACGCATGCCCCATTCGGCGTTCTGGTAAAGCTCGACCTCTGGTCCAAGCCCAGGCGTGGCGTGATGGAAATACACGCTGACCGCGTCCATCAGCTCAATTTCCGCACGTTTGGTCAGCATATGGATCAGGCCTTGCTCAACGGGAGTTTTACCGGTGAGGGTCGGGGTTCCTTCAAGGACGTCCAGGTACTGAGTGATCGCGGTGCATTCAGCGATCAACGTGCCGTCTGGAAGCTCCAGCACCGGCAGGGTGCCGGAGTAATTCAGGGCGAGAAATGCAGGCTGTTTGTGCTCGCCCTTCCAGAGGTTGACCGAGACGAACTCGATGCTCGGCAGCAGGCCTTTCTCGGCCAAGGCGATCCGCACGCGTGCCGGATACGGGCCGCTGTACCAGTCATAGATCTTCATCAGCGGGTGGGAGGATGCGTCGGAGTGTGTCGGTTGGAACGTCATGATGGGGTCGCCTACCTGTCAAGTGGTAGGCAAACATTGAGCGCTTGTTTTTCAGCTGTCAAGCATTACCTACCAGTTGGCAGGTAAAACCTTATGGGCGTAGAATCCGCCCATCCCACCCCACGACCGAGGAATCCCTACGTGAGTGAAAACGCGCGTGAAGCCATCCTGGAAGCCGCCAAAGCCGCGGCTCAGCATTACGGCTACAGCGGCATCAACTTTCGCAGCATCGGCGAAACGGTGGGGATCAAGAACGCCAGTATCTATTACCACTTCCCGAGCAAAGCCGAGCTCGGCGCGGCCGTCGCCAAGCGGTATTGGGAAAACACCGCCAGTGCCCTCGAGGCCATACGCCTGGAAAACCCGGATCCGTTGGAGTGCATGCAAATCTACCCCAGCATCTTTCGCCAATCCCTCGAGGACGGTAATCGGCTATGCCTGTCCAGCTTTATGGCGGCCGAATACCAGGACCTGCCCGAGGCCGTCAAGAAAGAGATCCTGGCGTTTGCCGATATCAACGTGGCTTGGCTGGCGGCCCTGCTCACTGAGATCCAACCCGGCGATGCCGAAAGCTGCGAGCGCCGCGCCCGCGCCATCTACACCGCCATTGCCGGTGCACAGTTGATTGCCCGCACGCGCGCCGATCTGCGTTTGTACGACGAACTGGTGCAGAGCTATCGGGACGCGGGGCTCATTCCGACGTGACGGGCGGGAGCCCGCCACCGAAGACATCCACTGACACCGCTGTTGGCGCAACAACAGTGCTTGGACAGCTTGTGCGGAATCAACACAACCAAACTCTTCACGAAACACTCGTATCCAATTGAAATAAAAGCATTTAACGCTATGGCATGACGCGTGCAAAAGCCTTCGCATCAATCCGAAGGATGCCCCCATGCCTCACACACTGCCCCAGGCGCTGTTGCTTCAAGCCCACACCCGAGGCTCGGCGATTGCCTTGCGCTACAAGCATCTGGGCATCTGGCACACACGCAGCTGGAGCGAACTGGCGCACGAGGTCAACCGGCTCGCCGCGGCCCTGCAGGCGCGCAATTTCCGTCAGCACGATGATCTGTTGATCATCAGCCAAGCGCGTCCCGAAGCGCTGCTGTTGGCGCTGGCGGCGCAATGGCTGGGGGGCAGCGTCACGCTGCTGGACCCGGACCGCGACAACCGTGCGCTGCTCGCCGGGCTGCGGCCGCGCTTCGTGCTGGCGCAAGACCTGCAAGCGCTGCAACACCTGCGTGAAGACGCAGTAGTGATGTACCTCGACGGACGTGGGCTGAGTCAGCAGCAAAGCGCCGAGTTGATCGCCTATACCGACTTAAGCGCGGAAACGCCCGCCCCCGTCTGCGCCACGCAACCCGGCGATACTGCGTTCGTCTTTCATGCCGACACCCCGCTGCGCTTGACTCACACGCAGTTGCTGGCGGGCGCTCGCACGCTGGTCCAGCGGGAACAACTGAGCGCCGAAGAGGAGGCATTGGCCGCACGGGTATTCGCCGCCAGCGGGCAAGCGCGTTACCTGCTCGCTCCCTGGCTGCACACCGGGTTTTGCCTCAACTTTCCCGAGGCTCTGGCCACGCGTGACACCGACCGCCGAGAGCTCGGCCCCACGTTAGTACTCGGCACCCGCGAATCCTACGCCCGCCTGGAACAGTGGGTGCAAGAGCGCCTGCCCATGCCGGGCACCCTCAGCCACCACGTGTACCGCTGGGCCATGCAGCCGAGCTCATCCCCCGCTCGCCACTGGCTGGGCCACTGGTTGGTGCGGCGTCCCTTGCGGGATGTGCTGGGCATGAGCCGCCTGCGTGTGCCGCTGCTGGTCGGGCCGCCGCTGAGCCCGGAAACGGCGGCGTTCTTCTCCGCCTTGGGGATTCGACCCGGCCACTGGCAAGAGCCCTCCCCCCGCCACGAACCCACCGACCACTTGCTGTCTCAGCCTGTCTGACGAGCCCGCCATGCACTCACCCACTCAATCGGTATTACTGCGGCTCGATGACATCTCCCTGTCGTTCAAGGGTATCAAGGCCATCACCTCCATCAGTTTCGACGTCAAAGCCGGCGACATCTGCGGGCTGATCGGCCCCAACGGCGCGGGTAAAAGCTCACTGCTCAATGTGATCAACGGGGTCTACCACCCCCAGAGCGGCACTGTCCACTACGCGGGCCAGACGCGACGGCGTATGCGCGCACACCAGGCGGCCGAAGGCGGGATTGCGCGGACCTTCCAGAACATCGCGCTGTTCAAGGGCATGAGTGTGCTCGACAACGTACTCACCGGGCGCAACCTCAAGCGCCGCAGCAGTTGGATCGAACAGATGCTGCGCCTGGGCCGCGCGCCCAGCGAGGACGACACGCACCGCCTGCACGCGGAAAAGGTGATTGCCTTTCTGCAGATCCATCCCTGGCGCCATGTGCTGGTAGGCACCCTGCCCTATGGCCTGCAAAAGCGTGTCGAACTGGCCCGCGCCCTGGCGTCCGAGCCCACCCTGCTACTGCTGGATGAACCCATGGCGGGCATGAACGCGCAGGAGAAAGCGCAGATGAGTCAGTTCATCCGCGACATCAACCGCGAGTTCGGCACCACCGTGGTGTTGATCGAACACGATATCGGCGTGGTCATGGGCCTGTGCGACCACGTGGTGGTCCTCGACTACGGTCGCAAGATTGGCGACGGCACCCCGGAGCAGGTGCGCGCCAACCCCGATGTCATCGCCGCTTACCTGGGGACTTGAGCATGGAATTTTTCTTCGAAGTGCTGATCGGCGGGCTGCTGGCGGGCGTGATGTATTCCCTGGTGGCGATTGGTTTTGTGCTGATCTACAAAGCCTCGGGCGTGTTCAACTTTGCCCAGGGCGCCATGGTGCTGTTCGCCGCGCTGACATTTGTCAGCCTGCTGGAACGCGGCTTCCCCTTCGCCTGGGCGTTCCTGCTCACCCTGGCAAGCATGGTGGTGCTAGCGCTGCTGATCGAAAAAGTGGTGCTGCGCCCCTTGGTCAATCGCCCGCCGATCATCCTGTTTATGGCCACCCTTGGGCTGTCTTACCTGATCGAAGGGTTCGCTCAGTTCCTCTGGGGCGCACAGGTGCATGGGCTGGACCTGGGCATCGCCGACGAACCGCTGGAAATCCGCGGCATGCTGCTCTCGCAATTCGACCTGTTTGCCGCCGGCACCGCCGCCGTGCTGGTGATCGCCCTGTCGCTGCTGTTCAACAAGACGCGGGTGGGGCTGTCGTTGCGTGCGGTGGCGGATGACCCGCTGGCATCCATGGCGGTGGGTATCCGGCTGCCGCGTATCTGGGCGCTGGTGTGGGCGGTGGCGGGGTTTGTCGGCCTGGTGGCCGGGTTGCTCTGGGGCGCGCGCCTGGGGGTGCAGTTCTCGCTGTCGCTGGTGGTGCTCAAGGCGTTGCCGGTGTTGATCATCGGCGGCTTCTCTTCCATCGGCGGCGCGATTGTCGGCGGTTTGATCATCGGCGCAAGCGAGAAAATCGCCGAGATCTACCTCGGCCCGATCATCGGCAGCGGCATTGAAAACTGGGTGCCGTACGTCCTTGCCTTGCTGTTCCTGCTGGTGCGGCCTGCCGGCTTATTCGGCGAGCGCGCCATCGAACGGGTCTGATTGTCCTTGAGGAAATGCCTGCATGCTGTATCAAGAAGTCGGTCAAATCAGCACCTCCTACGCGGCCGAGCGCCGTACCTTCCGCTTGCGCCAAGACCGCATCGGGCTGTGGCTGCTGCTGGGTTTTGCGTTTTTTGCGCTGCCGTGGCTGGGCAATGACTACTGGTTCAGCGCCATTCTGGTGCCGCTGCTGGTGCTGTCGCTGGCGGGGCTTGGGCTCAACCTGCTGACGGGCTACGCCGGGCAACTCTCATTGGGCTCGGCAGCGTTCATGGCCGTGGGCGCGTTCACCGCCTACAACCTGCACCTGCGCGTGCCCGGTTTGCCGCTGCTGGTCAGCTTTGCCCTGGGTGGTGTGATCGCGGCGCTGGTGGCGGTGCTCTTCGGGCTGCCGAGCCTGCGTATCAAGGGGTTTTACTTGCTGGTGGCGACCCTGGCCGCGCAGTTCGTGGTGGAGTGGGTGCTCACCCGCTTCAGCTGGTTCACCAACGATAACGCTTCCGGGGTGATCACCTCGCCACCGCTGCTGGTTGCCGGGCTGGATTTCAGCTCCCCCCGAGGCCGCTATGTACTGACGTTGACCATAGTGGCGGCGCTGTTCTGGCTGGGCAAAAACCTGGTCCGCAGCGAGCTTGGCCGCAACTGGATGGCGGTACGCGACATGGACACCGCCGCCGCCGTCATCGGTATTCGCCTGTTGAAAACCAAGCTGCTGGCGTTTGCGATCAGCGGCTTTTACTTGGGCGTCGCGGGCTCACTGTGGGCCTTCGCTTACCTGGGCACCGTCGAGCCTCACGGCTTCGACCTGAGCCGCTCCTTCCAGGTCTTGTTCATCATCATTATCGGCGGCCTGGGCAGCGTGCTCGGCAACTTCCTGGGGGCGGCGTTCATCGTGTTGTTCCCAATCCTGCTGGGCAACCTCTTCGCCCTGCTGCCCGCCGGGCTGATGGACGCGGGCCAATTGGAGAACATCCAGAAGATGCTCTTCGGCGCGCTGATCATCGCTTTTTTGATCAAGGAACCGGAGGGGCTGGCCCGCCTGTGGCAGCGCTTTCGTCAACGGGCCAGGGTGTGGCCGCTGCGTTACTGAACTCAATAACCTCCCAGGAATGACCTCCATGACACACCGCTTATCGCTGCGCCGCCTGGCCTTGGGCCTGGCCCTGATCACCGGCACGCTCTCGGCCGGCGCCCAGGCTGCCAACGAACAATACTTTCCGTTGCAGAGCTACCGGGTCGGCCCGTACGCCGCTGGCGGCACCGGTTTCTTCGGCGGGTTTATCGACTACCTGCAATACATCAACGCCAAGGGCGGGGTGAACGGCGTCAAGCTGACCTGGAGTGAATGCGAGACCGAGTACGTGGTGGAGAAAGGCGTCGAATGCTACGAACGCCTCAAGGGCGGACTCAACGGTGCCCCGGCCGCCGCGACCAACCCACTGTCTGTGGGCATCGCCTACGCCACCCTGGAACGTTCCACCGCCGACAAATTGCCGCTGATCACCATCAACCACGGCCGTACCGACTCCACCGACGGCAGCGTGTTCCCCTATGTATTTCCGCTGCAGCTCAATCCGTACTCGGAAGTTTCGGCGATCATCAACTACATCGGCCAACGCGAGGGGGGCGCGGACAAGCTCAAGGGCAAGAAAATTGCGGTGCTGTACCACGGCTCGCCGTACGGCAAGGAAACCAATGGCGTACTGGAAACCCTGGCAAAAAATGCCGGCTTCGAATTGACCCTGCTCGAAGTGCCGCACCCCGGTAACGAACAGCAATCGCAGTGGCTGAATATCCGCCGCCTCAAACCCGACTGGGTGATCCTGCGTGGCTGGGGCGTGATGAACCCGGTGGCGCTGAAATCCGCGCAAAAAGTTGGCTACCCGGCCGATCACATCATCGGCAATATCTGGAGCAACTCGGAGGAAGACGTGGTGCCCGCCGGTGCCGCCGCCAAGGGCTTTATCGCGATCACCACGCACCCTTCCGGCACCGACTTTCCAGTCTTGCAAGGCATCAAGCAAAGCGTGGTGGACGCCGGCAAAGGCAACCTGGCCGACCCCAAGCGCTTTGGCACCGTGTATTACAACCTGGGCGTGGTCAACGGCATTCTCAACGTCGAAGCGCTACGCCTGGCCCAGGAAAAATACGGCCACCAACCGCTCACCGGCGAACAGGTGCGCTGGGGGTTCGAACACCTGAACCTCGACGATGCACGGCTTCAGGCACTCGGCGCCAAAGGCCTGGTGCAACCGCTGAAACTCTCCTGCGCCGACCACGAAGGCGGCGGCGCCGTGCGCTTCCAGCAATGGGATGGCCAGCGCTGGAACCTGATCAGCGACTGGGTACAGGCCGACCGCGCACTGTTGCGGCCGATCATCGAAGCCTCTGCCGCGCAGTACGCCAAGGAGAAAGGCATCACCCCGCGTGATTGCAGCAAAGAGCAGTAAGCATCTATCGGATGCAACACAGTTCAAATGCGGGAGGGGCTTGCTCCCGATGGCGGTGGATCAGCCAATGAATCTATTGACCGGCACTCCGCTATCGGGGGCAAGCCCCCTCCCACATTTTGACCTCGGTGTATCAGCCCACGCTGACTCACGACGCGACGGCGCTGGCCCCCTGATCAGCAACTGGGTGCAGGCCGACCGCGTGATTGCAGCCAGGAGCAGTAAGCATCTATCGGATGCAACACAGGTCAAATGTGGGAGGGGGCTTGCCCCCGATGGCGGTGGATCAGCCAATGAATCTGTTGACCGGCACTCCGCCATCGGGGGCAGCCCCTCCCACATTTTGACCTCGGTGTGTCAGCCCACGCTGACTTCCACTACGCCAGCATTCAACCGCACCGGCCACACCCGCAGGCGCTGCTCCGGTGCCTCCAGGCATTGGCCGTCGTGCAAACGGTAATGCTGCTTGTAGATCGGTGCGGCCACCACCAGGTCGCCCTTGATGCTGCCGACCAAGCCACGACCGATCACATTCGCGCCGGATTGCGGGTCGTGGTTGTCGATGGCGTACAGCGTCTGGTCCTGCGCACCGGGCAGGTAGAACAGCGCGACTTGGGCGCCGTCCAGCCACACCACCACCCCGGAATTGCTCACCAGGTCGGCCTCGCTGCACACACCTTTCCAAGTGGCCAGGGTGCGTTGAGTATTAGGCTGGCTCATCAGGCAATCTCCTCGATGACGGGAATCAGGTTGAGTTCAGCGGCCATGATCGGCCGGCGCTGGCCGCGTTCCTGGACGAAGTGGATGTCCGGGTCGGGGCGTTTGTCGTTGACGAAGGTGCGGAAACGCTTGAGTTTTTCCGGGTCCTTGAGGGCGTTGGCCCACTCGCATTCATAGCGGTCGACCACCTGTTGCATCTGCGCTTCCAGCTCGGCACCCAGGCCAAGGCTGTCGTCCAGGATCACATCCTTGAGGAAATCCAGGCCGCCTTCCAGGCTTTCGCGCCATACGGAGGTGCGCTGCAACTTGTCGGCGGTGCGAATGTAGAACATCAGGAAACGGTCGATGTAGCGGATCAGCGTGGCGTCATCCAGGTCGGTGGCGAACAGCTCCGCATGACGTGGGCGCATGCCGCCGTTGCCGGCGATGTAGAGGTTCCAGCCCTTCTCGGTGGCAATCACGCCCACGTCTTTGCTCTGGGCTTCGGCGCACTCGCGGGTGCAGCCGGACACCGCGAACTTGAGCTTGTGCGGCGAGCGCAGGCCCTTGTAGCGGTCCTCGATCAGCAGCGCCATTTTCACGCTGTCTTGCACGCCGTAGCGGCACCAGGTACTGCCCACGCAGGACTTCACCGTGCGCGTGGATTTGCCATACGCATGCCCGGTCTCGAAACCGGCCGCGATCAATTCGGCCCAGATATCCGGCAGCTCGTGCAGTTGCGCGCCAAACAGGTCGATGCGCTGGCCGCCGGTGATCTTGGTGTAAAGGTCGTATTTCTTCGCCACCTCGCCGATCACGATAAGTTTGTCCGCAGTGATCTCGCCGCCCGGAATGCGAGGCACCACCGAGTAGGTGCCGTTCTTCTGCATGTTGGCCATGAACGTATCGTTGGTGTCCTGCAACGGCACCAGGGAGGCGTCCATGATCGGTTGGTTCCAGCACGACGCCAGGATCGAACCCACCGCCGGCTTGCACACGTCGCAACCGGTGTGGCCACGGCCGTGTTTGGCCAGCAGTTCTTCGAAGGTGATGATGCCTTCCACGCGCACCAGGGCATACAGCTCCTGCCGGGTGTGGGCGAAGTGTTCGCACAGGCTCTTGTCGACGCTGACACCCCGGGCGATCAGCTCATGCTCGAACACTTGCTTGAGCAACCCCGCGCAGCCGCCGCAACCGGTGCAGGCCTTGGTCTGGGATTTGAGCAGGCCGAGGTCGCTGCAGCCGCTGTCGATGGCCGAGCAGATCGAGCCTTTGGTCACGTTGTGGCAGGAGCACACCGTGGCCGACTCCGGCAACGCACCGGGGCCGAGGGTCGGCGCACCGCTGGAGGATGGCAGGATCAGGCTGGCCGGCTCGGACGGCAGCACGATGCTGTTCTGCATGTATTGCAGCAAGGTGTCGTAATAGCTGTTATCGCCCACCAAAACAGCACCGATCACGTGCTTGCCCGAGGCATCCACCACCAGCCGGCGGTAGCTGGCGCTGGCCTCGTCGATAAATTGATAACTGCGCGCGCCGGGCGTATGGGCGTGGGCGTCGCCGATGGAGCCCACGTCCACGCCGAGCAACTTGAGTTTGGTCGACATGTCCGCGCCCACAAACGGCTCGGCGGTTTGCTCGCAGAGCAGCGCGGCAACCCCACGGGCCATCTGGTAGCCCGGCGCGACCAGGCCGAACAGGCTGCCGTTCCAAGAGGCGCATTCGCCAATCGCGTAGATGTTCGGGTCGCAGCTCAGGCACTCGTCGTTGATCACCACGCCGCCACGCGGACCGATCTCCAGGCCGGCCTGGCGAGCCAGTGCGTCCTGGGCGCGGATGCCGGCGGAAAACACGATCAGGTCGGTTTCGAGGAACTCGTCATTGGCAAAATTCATGCGATAGCGGTACTGCTCGCCGGCGCTGATCGACTGAGTCGCACGCGACAAATGCACCCCCACGCCTAAGCGCTCGATCTGCGCCTTGAGCGCCAGGCCGCCAAAATCGTCCAGTTGCACCGGCATCAAGCGCGGCGCGAACTCCACCACGTGCGCTTCAAGGCCCAGGCTCTTCAGCGCGTTGGCGGCTTCCAGGCCCAGCAGGCCACCGCCCACCACCACACCGCGCCGCGCGTTGGCGGCGGCCTTACGGATGGCATCCAGGTCTTCAAGGGTGCGGTACACCAGGCGCGAATCGCCTTCGGCGCCCTCGATGGGCGGCACGAACGGATAGGAACCGGTCGCCAGCACCAGCTTGTCATAGGCCACGCAACCGTCGGCGGTGATCACCTCGCAGCGGGCGCGGTCGATCTCCACTACCGGCACGCCCAGGTGCAACGTCACCCCCGGCGTCTGGTACAGCGAGGCTTCTGAGAGTGCCAGCGACTCAGCATCGCGGCCGGTGAAATACTCGGACAGATGCACCCGGTCATAGGCGCGCATCGGCTCCTCGCTGAACACATGCAAGCGGTAGTGATCCAGCACGCCGCGTTCGATCAGTTGCGCCACACAGTGGTGGCCGACCATGCCATTGCCGACGACGATCAGGGTTTTGAGACTGTTCATATAAATCACCCGACAAAGCTCATCACGGTTTAAAAAAGCAAAAAAAAACGCCTGAAACCTTGCGGTTCCAGGCGTCTTTGCCTGTTCTTATGCGGGTTCGGATCGGGCGACTGCGCCGGATACACCGCTATTGCCCATGGTGTCGATCGTCGTTGACCGAGGTGGGTTGAGAGGGAGCTTGCAGGGTCTGTGCCAACCGAAGACAAGGCCTGCGTTCACGGCATCACAACGTAATCAGCGGTTTTTTACGCGCGCTTTCAGCGCCTCCAACTGGTGCGCCCCGCGTCATAAAAGTGCACCCGCCCGCTTCCTGTGGCGAGGGAGCTTGCTCCCGCTGGGCTGCGTAGCGGCCCCAACATCCTGGGAGCGCTGCGCACTCCAGCGGGAGCAAGCGCCCTCGCCACAATGATCTCGGTCCTCCTCAGAATGGGTGTTTCAGGCCGATAAAAAACCTGGCGCGTGACTTGCTAGGAACACTTCAACCAGGCAATCAACGCTGATTGCCCTCTCACGACAAAGGCGCCGTGTAATCCCCGTTTTTCAACGGAGGGTTACAAGGCGCCTTTTTTGTTTACGGGGTTACGGATGGCAAACCAAAACGTGCGCAGTGTGTGTCCTTATTGTGGCGTGGGCTGCGGCATCGTCATGCAGGTCGAGCAGAATAAGGTGGTCAAGGTGATCGGCGATAAGGCCCACCCCACCAACTTCGGCCGCCTGTGCACCAAGGGCACCACCTGCGGGCAAGCCATCGCCGAGTCCGGGCGCATGGAGAGCGCCTATGTGCGCCAGGCGCGCGAGCATGACCCGGTGCGCATCGCCATGGACAAGGCCATCCGTGAAACCGCAGGCCGCCTGCGCCAGATCCTCGACACCCACGGGCCGGATGCGTTGGCGTTCTACGTGTCGGGCCAGATGTCGCTGGAGTCCCAATACCTGATCAACAAATTGGCCAAGGGCTTCGTGCGCACCGCCAACATCGAGTCCAACTCACGCTTGTGCATGGCCAGCGCCGGCAGCGGCTACAAACTGTCCCTCGGCTCCGACGGCCCGCCAGGCTCCTATGAAGACTTCGACCGCGCCGACCTGTTCTTCGTGATCGGCGCGAACATGGCCGACTGTCACCCGATCCTGTTCCTGCGCATGATGGACCGGGTCAAGGCCGGGGCGAAGTTGATCGTGGTCGACCCTCGGCGCAGCGCTACGGCGGACAAGGCCAACCTGTTCCTGCCCATCAAACCCGGCACCGACCTGGCCCTGCTCAACGGCCTGTTGCACCTGCTGGTCAAAAACGGCCATACCGACCCGGCCTTTATTGCCGCGTTTACCGAGGGCTGGGAGGCCATGCCCGCGTTCCTGGAGGACTACTCGCCAGAACGGGTGGCTGCGATCACCGGCCTTGCCGAAGCCGATATCCGCCAAGCCGCCGACTGGATCGGCCAGGCCGCCGAGTGGATGAGCTGCTGGACCATGGGCCTTAACCAGAGCACCCACGGCACCTGGAATACCAACGCCCTGTGCAACCTGCACCTGGCCACCGGCGCCATTTGCCGTCCGGGCAGCGGGCCGTTTTCCCTCACCGGTCAACCCAACGCCATGGGCGGGCGCGAAATGGGCTACATGGGCCCCGGCCTGCCGGGGCAACGCTCGGTACTGGTCGAGGCCGACCGCGTGTTTATCGAGGACCTGTGGCAGATCCCCCACGACAGCCTGCCGCGACAGGCAGGTAGCGGCACCGTGGCGATGTTCGAACAGATGGCCGCCGGGCAGATCAAGGCCTGCTGGATCATCTGCACCAACCCCGTCGCCAGCGTGCCCAACCGCCAAACCGTGATCAATGGCCTGCAGGCCGCCGAGCTGGTGATCACCCAGGACGCGTTCCTCGACACCGAGACCAACCGCTACGCCGACATCCTGCTGCCCGGCGCGCTGTGGGCCGAGGCCGAGGGCGTGATGATCAACTCCGAGCGCAACCTGACCCTGATGCAGAAAGCCGTCGACGCCCCCGGCGAGACCCTGCCCGACTGGCAGATCATCGCCAGGGTTGCGTGTGAGATGGGCTTTGCCGAGGCGTTCACCTATGCCTCCGCCGCCGACGTATTTGAAGAAATCAAACGCGCCTGGAACCCCAAGACCGGCTACGACATCCGTGGCGCGAGTTACCCGCGCCTGCGTGAACAGCCGCTGCAATGGCCCTGCGCATCCACTGAGGCCGCGCACCGCAACCCGATCCGCTACCGCACCAACGGCACCCTCGCGTTCGCCACCGATAACGGCAAGGCGCAGTTCCTCGCCCGCCCCCATATGCCGCCCGCCGAGATGCCCGATGACACCTTCCCCTTCGTGCTCAACACCGGCCGCGTGCAGCACCAATGGCACACCCTGACCAAGACCGGCAAAGTCGCCACGTTGAACAAACTCAACCCCGGCCCCTTCGTCGAGCTGCACCCGGAAGACGCCGCCCGCCTGGGCATCCAGGACAAAGACCGGGTTGAAGTACGCTCCCAGCGCGGCCACGCCGTGCTGCCCGCCGTGGTCACCGACCGTGTGCGGCCAGGCAACTGTTTTGCGCCGTTTCATTGGAACGATGTGTTCGGCGAACACCTGGCGATCAATGCGGTGACCAACGATGCGGTGGACCCGATTTCCTTGCAGCCCGAGTTCAAGTTCTGCGCCGTCGCCCTGGCCCGGGTCGAACTGATCGACCACCAGTTCCTGGACCTCCCTTCCCCCGTAGCAGAGGATTGCACCCTGTCGCGCCTCGACGCCTTCGCCGACCTCGCCGGCATCCGTCACGTATCGCCACCGCCCCTGAGCGACAGTGAGCGCACCTACCTCGCCGGCTTCCTCAGCGGCCTGCAATCCAACGCCGCGCGCCAGGCTGTCGGCGTACCGACAATGCCCGCGAATGCCCCCCTGGCCGACGCATCCCGGCTGTGGCTGAACGGCTTGCTCGGCGGGTTGTTCAGCCATACGGAAACCCTCGCAGCGCCCTCCCCGGCCGTCACCCTGCTGTGGGCGTCGCAAACCGGTAACGCCGAAGCCCTGGCCGAACGATTCGCCAAGCGCCTGCGCGAGGCGGGCATCACGGTGGAGCTGAGCGCGATGTCAGACTTCCCCGCAAGCAAACTGGCGAGCACCCACACCCTGGCATTGATCAGCAGCACCTTTGGCGACGGCGACCCGCCGGACAATGGCGAAGGCTTCTGGCACAGCCTCAGCACCGCCGAGACGCGCCTGGAGTCGCTGCGCTTTGCGGTGCTGGCCTTGGGCGATCCGAACTACGACCAGTTCTGCAACCATGGCAAACAGCTCGATCAGCGCCTGTTGGAACTGGGCGCAACCCGCCTGTTGGAACGCGTGGATTGCGACACCGAATTCGAAGCCCTGGCCGATGCCTGGCTGGTGCGCTTCCAACAGACCCTTCACCCGACAAAGCCCGTAGCACTCGCCGCACCGGCCACGCCTGCCGGCAAGACCAAGCTGTACGGCTCACGCCTGCTGCTCAACCGGCACCTGAACCCGCAAAGCCCGCACAAGGAGACCCGCCAGTTCGCCCTGGACCTGGCCGACTCCGGGCTGACTTATGAGGCCGGTGACGCGTTGGGCGTGCGGCCGCGCAACTGCCCCGAACTGGTCAGCGAACTGCTCGACCTGACCCGCCTGAGCCCCAGTGCCAGCGTGAACATCGACACCTTCGGCGATGTGCCCCTGCAACAGGCGCTCACCCAGCATTTCGAAATCGCCCGGCCCAGCAGCGATACCTTGACCTTCATCGCCGAGCGCAGCGCCAACCCTGGCCTCAAGCACCTGCTCAACCCCGAGCACAAGGCCCAATTGAATGACTGGTTGTGGGGCCGGCAACTGGCGGACGTGCTACAGGAATACCCGATCGAGTGCTCGGCGGACGAACTGCTGGGCACGCTTAAGCGCCTGCAACCGCGTTTGTATTCGATCGCCTCGAGTGCCAAGGCGTACCCGCAGCAAGTGCACCTCACCGTGGCCGCCGTGCGCTATGGCAAACGCAAAGGCGTGTCCTCGACCTTCCTGGCCGACCGTGTCGGAGACGGAGAAGTGCCGTTGTTCGTGCAGCCGTCCAAGCACTTCCGCCCCCCCAGCGACGGCGAGGTGCCGATGATCATGATCGGCCCCGGCACCGGCGTCGCACCGTTCCGCGCCTTCTTGCAGGAACGCCGAGCGCTGGGCCATCAGGGGCGCAACTGGCTGTTCTTCGGTGAACAGCACGCGGCCAGCGACTTCTACTATCAGGACGAACTGCAAGGCATGCAGCGCGACGGCCTGCTCACCCACTTGAGCCTGGCGTTCTCCCGCGATCAGGCGCAGAAGGTCTACGTGCAGGACCGCATCCGCGAACAGGGCGCCGAGCTGTGGCGCTGGTTGCAGGACGGCGCAAAGCTGTACATCTGCGGCGACGCCAGCCATATGGCCAAAGACGTCGACCAGGCCCTGCGCCAAGTGGCGCAAACCCACGGCGGGCTTGGCGTGGAAGGCGCCGTGGAGTACTGGCGGCACTTGAGCGAGCAGAAGCGTTATCTGCGTGATGTGTACTGATTGGACACAGAACAATAAGCACTTTGTATTGTGTACAAAAAACCCTAAAGATTTACCGGTATCGGGCCGAAACAGCAGAAACAGCGAATCGCCGTATTTTATTGATTGAAATCGGCGATTTGGCCGCCCTCTCCGCTGATGGTCGTCTCGATGAAAATAAAAAATAAACTGGTACTGGCATTCGTCTCTGTCGCTTTTATCCCGGTAAGCCTGGTGGCGGTGATCTCGGTCATGAACACGCGCACCCAGGCCGTGGATCAGTTCATCGATGGCAGCACCCGTGAAATCCGCCAGATCGATGGCAACATCCGGCAGTTCTTCGACGGCACACTGCAAAACGTCGATCAGATGGCCACCGACCCTGTATACACGTCGGTGAACACGCTGAAAAACTACCAGCCCACCGACGCGGCCAGCCAGCCGATGCCGGCCGAAGCGCAAGCCGTGATCGACCGTTTCGCGCGCTTTGGTGCCACGCACCCGGCGGCGGCGATCCTCTCCATCGGCCTGGAAGACGGCACCTACGCCAAATGGCCGGATGACCCGCAACTGGCCAAGTACGACCCACGCACCCGCCCTTGGTACAAGGCCGCGATGGCCAGCCCCGGCAAGACCGTGCGCACCCCCGCTTACTACTACGACAAAGACGACGTGGCACTGGTGGGCACCGCGCGGGCGCTGTTGGACAACGGCAAGCCCAAGGGCGTATTTGTGGTCAGCGTGTCGCTGAAGAACCTCACCGAACTGGTCAAAAGCATCAAGCTGGGAGAAAGCGGCTATGTGATGCTGATCGAAGACGGCGTGGTGCTGGTAGACCCGCGTGACGCCGCCCACAGCTTCAAGCCGCTCAAGGACCTGGGCGCGCCTTATGCGCATTTGGCCGACACCCCGCAGGGCTCCACGGAAGTGGTGATCGACGGCGTGCGCTACATGGCCAACGTGTGGACCTCGCCCGGCCTCGGCTGGCGCTATATCGGGCTGATCGAACACCGTGAAGTCATGGCCGAAGCCACCCGCATGACCTACCTCACCGCGACCATCGTCGGCGTGCTCGTGCTGATCTTCGGGCTGATCGCGGCGGCGTTCTCCAAGGTCATCGTCAAACCCATCGGCCAGGTCAGCACCGGCCTGCAGTCCATCGCCCAAGGTGAAGGCGACTTGCGCCACGAACTGCAGGTACAGGGCAAAGATGAAACCGCCGAACTGGCCGGCTGGTTCAACAAGTTTCTCGCGGCGATCCGCCAACTGATCCAGCATATCGGCGCGGCCTCGGCCAACCTGCAGAACGCCTCCAAGGTCAACAGCGAGGTGGCGCACAACATGAACGAGGCCGCTGGCCGGCAACGCGAGGCGGTCGAATTGGTGTCGACGGCGTTCAACGAGATGGTGGCTACCGCCAACGAAGTCGCGCGCTCATGCAGCGGTGCCGCGGAATCCGCCGAAAACGGGCACCGGCGCGTGGCCGAGGGCAAACAGCAGATCGAAGCCACCACCGATAACGTCAACCGTCTGGGTCGCCGCCTCACCGAATCGTCCCAGGCCATGGTCGAGCTGGAAGCCGGCAGCCGCAGCATCAACCAAATCCTCGGCACCATTCGCGCGATCGCCGAACAGACCAACCTGCTGGCGCTCAACGCCGCCATCGAGGCTGCCCGTGCCGGTGACCAGGGCCGTGGCTTCGCCGTGGTTGCTGACGAAGTGCGCGCGCTGGCCAAACGCACTTCCGACTCCACGGGCGAGATCGAGCAACTGCTCGGCACCCTGGAAAACAAGACCCAGGAAGTCACGCAAAAAATGGGCAGTTGCCTGGACCTGTCGCGCGCCAGCGTCTCGTCCATCGAAAGCGCGCGGGACAGCTTTGAAGGCATCCAGACGTCGGTAAACGAAATCCGCGACCAGAACCTGCAGATCTCCGCTGCCGCCGAGGAGCAGCACAGCGTGGCCGAAGAGATCAACCGGCACATCCAACAGATCTACGACGAAGCGCGGCTGGTGGAAAGCCTGGCCAACTCGGCGCAGGACGACTCCGGGCGGCTGTCGGACCTGTCGGATGAGTTGAATGGGCTGGTGGGCCGATTCAAGTCCTGAGGAAGGCGGCGATGCTCATTGAGGTGCCGCCTACCGTCAACGGGATAAAGGCGTGAACAAGCGACATGCGGGGGGTCATACGCCAATCGTATGAGCCTGGAAGTGCGCGACCAACATTGAGTGAGGGAGCTGTCGAGCCCCGGCGAGGCTGCGAAGGCGGCGGTACTGCCAACATTTTCAGCACCTGACACACCGCTATCGCAGCCTCGCTAAAGCTCGACAGCTCCCACAAGGGATCGGCTGTGTAAGTGGGATTTCGGTCGTAGCGGCGAGCGCAATTTGAGCCATGGCGAATATCGGTATGGGAGCTGCTATCTACCTTTGCTGTGAAACCATCCAGCCCAGAAATGCTTGAAGCCGATCTAAGAATTTTTCGCTGTCGGCACTGGGGTTTCGGGCTTCAAACAGGAAGAAGGCCACTTGGGCAACCTGCGTCGGATAACCCCGTAGGAACAGCGCAACATGCTCTTCGAGTGTCTGCGGCCACGTCGATCCGTCTTCTCCACTCAATACCTGGGTGGCTCTGATCAGTTTGCGCGACGCTTCGCGCTGCAAGCGAAGGCGTTCTTGCTCGGTGTCGGCACGTGCGATGCGGGTGACATAGGCTGTCAGCACCGCTGCATAGTCACCATTCACGGCCAAGGCAATGTCCAGTGACGGCCGAAACCGCTCGAAGTGCAGTGCCAGGTCGTTGCCCCATACGCATCGGCAATGGTGCTTGAGCCAGTAGCCCCAGCGGTTCCGGTTTTCAGCCGCAAGTGCTTGTGCGCGGCTGCCAATATCGAAATCCACCTTGGTGACGTGCGGGTGCCGCCGCTCCAGGTCGCACCGCACGACGTCCAAGCGCGCCAACTGCGTTGACGTCGGCGACTCGCGCAGCACCAACGTGAGATCAAGATCGGAAACACCCGGGACGGCATCGCCGCGCGCCACACTGCCATAGAGGTAAATGCCGTCCACCCCAAACTCTGGAGGTGAGAGTTGGTTGCAGACATCCTCAAGCAATGGCTGAAACTCACGCTGCACGGGGCCGTCGGAAACCGTGAGGATAAAACCGTCGGCGTCCACGCCAGTGGATCGCGATGCGCTCATGGCCGATGCCTCTCGATCACCAGCCCCTCCTCCTCGCTCGGCACGCAGAAGTGGCGGGTAATCAGGTCAAATTCGGCATCCGTGGCGGCAAAGTCATGCTCACCTTGGGCGTTGCGCGCGTGCAGTCGGGCGCGGCAGGTGGCGTCATCCCGTTCAAGGTAATGCAGGCAGTGCGGGACCTGGGCGACGTGCGCCAGTCCCAACAGCCATTCGCGGCTGGCCAAGGTATTGGCAGGAAAATCCAGCACCACGTTGACGCCCGATTGCAGCATATTGATGACCAGCGGCCCCAGCACGCCGCGAATACGCTGGGCGCAGCTGAGGTAATCGGCAATGGCGCGGATTTCACCGGGGTAAAGCGTGGCAAGCCAGTGGTCTTCACTGAGCACAATGGCGGCGTGCTCGGCGGCAAGGCGCGTGGCGAGCGTGGACTTGCCCGAGGCGATCTTGCCGCAGAGCAAATGCAGGGTTGGCATAGGGCGGTTCCTTGTGTCAGGCCTGCCAGCATGCAGGCTGAGGATTGATCGCACAACGTCCTGCACGCCTAGAGCTATTGCGATGGCCCCTCTTCAAGGTGGGCTGCGCCGCTTCCAGTGCTCATAGAACGCCAGCGAGGCGACGTTCTTGTCCTTGGCTTCAAGCATGATGTCGAAGCGATCGAGAAATTGCAGCGCGTAGTCGTTGGTCCAGCGGTTCCACATCTGCGCGCTGTGGGCGTACAGGTCGCGCTTGGACACCACCTGCAACAGCGCGTCCATTTCCAGCTTATGCTCGGCGTCGAATCCCAGTTCCTGCAGGCTCTCCTGAGGTTGGGAATAGTGCAGGGTCGGCCGTACGCCGCGCCAGCTTTCGATCATGCGGGCGACCCGCTCCGAGTGGGGGTCGATGTAGTGGTTTTCGTTGACCCAACAGTGGTGAATGTCCAGCACCACCGGCGCCAGGTCGGCCACTTGCAGGCAATGATCAAGGCCGTAGGTCTTTTCGTCGTTCTCAAAGGTGATGCAGTTGCGCGCCACTTCCGACAGGCGCGACCACACCGCACGGGTGCCTTCCACGCCGAGGCGGCCGGCAATATGCACATTGCACTTGAGGTCCTGGAAGCGCCGGCCGTAACCCATCATGCGGATCATGTCGGCGTGGTATTCGAATTCAGCCAGGCTGTTTTCCACCACGCCGGGGTTCTCCGAACCGAGCACACAGTACTGGCCGGGGTGGAACGACAGGCGGATATCCGCAGCGCGGGCCAGCTCGCCGATGGCGGCAAAACCTTCCACCAATTGACGCTCGATGGCCGGGTCTTTATAGACGGCGGCAACGTTCGGATGGCTATAGAACGGCAGCAGATCACTGCTCAGGCGCAGCATGCGCAGGGTCGGTGGCAGTCCGGCGACATAGCTCAGCAGGCGTAATTGGGCGGCCAGGTTGTGGGTGACCACTTCCACCAATTTGTCGCGAGCCACCTGCGGCGAGACACTCTCCATCCAACGCAATGTGGTCGTGCGCGGGTTGAAGGGGCCTTCGATCAGCTTCAAGGCGCTGGCCGACAGCAGGCGTTCGGGATGCTTGTACTGGCATGCGAAGCCGATGCGAGGATGGGTCATGGAAGCGCCTGACGGAATAAAGTACGGAAATGATACGGCGTTAGGCCGAAACCGGCCCAGTGGGTTCACAATATTTCGACACGATTCACGCTGAACTTTCTGACACGCGGTGCGTTCATTTCCTATGCGCTGCCCTGCTAAGGGGCGTTGTACAACAAGGAGCCGCTACCACGATGACTACCCTTCCCGCTTACCGATACACACCCGGGCCGCTGCATGCGACCTTACTGGCCGGCACCGTGCCGTTGTTTCTCGGTGCCTTGCTCAGCGACATTGCCTACACCCAGACCTACCAGATTCAATGGGCCAACTTCGCGTCCTGGTTGATTGCCGGCGCGCTGGTGTTTGCTGGCTTCGCGTTTCTGTTCGCGCTGGTCAACCTGCTCCGTGCCGAACGCAAGGCCGGGCAACCCACACGCTATGTCCTGCTGCTGGTGGCCACCTGGGTAGTGGGCCTGGTCAATGCCTTCCAGCATGCCAAGGATGCCTATGCCTCGATGCCGACCGGCCTGGTCCTGTCGGCCATCGTCTTGCTGCTGACACTGGCGGCCACCTGGACCGGCCTGCGCGCGGGAGGTGTCAAATGAAAACGTCCAGCACCCTGACCCTGTTGAGCGCCACATTATTGCTCGCCGCCTGCGGTGGCGAAGGCGACAAGACCCAGGCCCGTGGCCCCGACCCCAAGCTGCCGGAACAACAAAGCAGCCTGTTGCCGAGCATGAAGATCGCCGAGCCTGCGCCCTGGGGCGAGCAGAAACCCAAGGTTCCGGAAGGCTTCAGCGTCACGGCGATCGCCACGGACCTCGCCATCCCGCGCCAAACCCTGGTGTTGCCCAACGGTGACATCCTCGTGGCCGAAGGCCGTGGCGGCAGCGCGGCCAAGCTCAAGCCCAAGGATGTGATCGCCAGCCTGATCAAGGCCGAAGGCAACACCAAGGTCAAGAGCGGCAACCGCCTGACGTTGCTGCGCGACGCCGATGGTGACGGCACCTACGAACTCAAGACGGTGTTCGCCGACAACCTCAACGCACCGTACGGCCTGGCGTTTGCCAACGGCAAACTCTACGTGGCCAACCAGGACGCGCTGGTGAGCTTCGACTACGCCGACGGCCAGACCAAGGCCAGCGGCCCGCCCAGCACCGTCACCGACCTGCCGGCACAGATCAACCATCACTGGACCAAATCCCTGGCCGTGAGCGCCGACGGCAGCCAGCTCTACGTCGGTATCGGCTCCAACAGCAACGTCACCGAACGCGGCATGGAAGTGGAGATCGACCGTGCGATGGTCTGGCAGATCGACGCCACCACCGGCGCGCACAAGCCCTACGCCACCGGCTTGCGTAACCCGACGGCACTGACCATCCAGCCGGACACCGGGCAATTGTGGACGGTGGTCAACGAACGCGACGAGCTCGGCCCGGACCTGGTGCCGGACTACCTGACCTCCGTGCGCGAAGGCGCGTTTTACGGCTGGCCCTACAGCTATTGGGGCCAGAACGTCGACCCGCGCGCCCAACCGCAGAACCCGGCCAAGGTCGCCGCCGCGATCAAGCCGGATTACAGCCTGGGTTCCCACGTTGCGGCCCTCGGCGTGGACTTTTCGATCCCGCAAATGGGCGAGAAATTTGCCGACGGCGTGTTCGTCGGCGAGCACGGCAGTTGGAACCGCGACAACCCAGTGGGCTACAAGGTGATCTTTGTGCCCTTCAGCAACGGCAAGCCGTCCGGTGAGCCGATCGACTTTGCCACTGGCTTTCGCGGTGACGACGGCAAGACCCGTGGGCGTCCGGTGGGTGTGACGGTGGACCCGAAAGGTGCGCTGATCATTGCTGATGACTTGGCCAATACCGTGTGGCGGGTGACACGTAATCAGTAGCTGGCTGCGCGTGATCTGCTTTTAACCTCGGGCGCCCCGTCTAACACGGTGCCCGAACCCAGGCTTGAATGGGAGGCTAACCCGGCAGGACGCCGGGTTAGCCGCGAGTGACGCGCTCGCCGACGCCTTCCCCCTCGTCATCCTGCAACTGCGCTTCCAGCCAAGCCAGCAAGGCCGCAACCTCCGCCCGGTCCCTCTCCCCTTGGTGCCTGTACACCGAAATAGCCTCAGGCAAATGCACACTCTGCGCACACGGCCTTACGAGCGCGCCGCTTTCAATCAACCGACTCGCCGTACGCCGCCAGCCCATGGCGATACCGTGCCCTTCCACGGCCGCTTGCAGCATCAGCGGGTAACTGTCGAAGCTGGCACTGCGTGCATTCCCGGCCATCAACTGCCCGAACACCCGTAGCCACTCATCCCACTCCATCAAGTGGGGCGCGTCAGCCCTGTGGTGCAAAAATGTATAGGACTGCAATTCGGTGATCGGCAGCGGTTGTTCCGCGCTCAGGTAGGCGGGACTGCACACCGGAAACACCTCGTCGGAGGCGGTGAACATCAACGGATGCGAGCCACTGGCGCGCCAGGTGCTTTGCAGCGCCACGTCGAAAGGGTCATTGAACTCCGTGAGTGGCCGGGTGGAGGTCACCACCTGGATCTCGATGTGCGGGTATTGCTGGTGAAACGTCGAGAGGCGCGGCATCAGCCAATAAAACGCTTCGCACAACTGGCACAGCAGCACCACCCGGTTGCGGTGGTGCGACGCGCGCAGGCTGGCGGCCCCCTCGCTGATGCTTTGCAGCGCAAGGCTTACCACCCGTCCGAGCTCACGCCCTTCCTGGGTGAGGAACACTGCGCGATTGCGCCGGGAAAATAGCTTGACGCCCAAGTTGTCTTCCAGGCCCCGAATCTGCCGGCTGATAGCGGCCTGGGTGATGTGAAGCTCATCGGCCGCCCTGGAGAAACTCTCCAGGCGCGCCGCCGCTTCAAAGGGCAACAAGCTCGCGAGCGGCGGTAAGGTTTTGCCGAGTGCATTCATAATCTGAGGTTATGCATCCAGGGCTGAGAACTCGTTTGTAGCATACCCGCGTGGCTGGGCACCATGAATGCATGACTTCAGGGACACTCTCCATGCAGACCTCCGCTTTCCTCGGCGTAAGCCTTGCCGTTATCGCGACCCTGGGCTGGGCGCTGAATTTCATCGCGCCATACGTCACCGGTGAATACAGCCTCTTTGACTTCATGGCGGTGCGGTACCTGATTGCCGGCGTACTCGGCTGCGCGGGGTTGATCCTGTACCGCGCCCAATTGCGCTGTCTTGGCCCGCGCCGGTTGTGGATCGCTGCCGGACTCGGTGTAACGGGCTGCCTGGGCTACGGCGCCTGCATTACCGCTGGCGTCGTCTTCGGCGGCCCGGTGTTGACCCCGACGTTTGTCAGCCTGGTCCCCGTGTTACTGGCCCTGCTCGGTAACGCCAGGAACAAGACCGTGCGCTGGTGCCGGCTGGCCATCCCGCTGGGGTTCTTGACGGCAGGATTGCTGCTGTCGAATCTCAGCAGCCTCCAACACGCTCCTGCGAACAGTGGCGACTGGCTGGCCGGTCTGTGCTTTTCAGTAGGTGCCGTGGTGGTGTGGGTGGGCTTCAGCGTGATCAACCAGAAGCACTTGCAGGCCCTCGCGCCCTCCGCAACCGGCGTCTGGACCGCGCTCATGCTGACGGGCAGTGGTATTGCCACGCTGTGCCTGGTACCGCTGGCGCAGATGCTGGGCTTGTTCAAGCTGCCAACCCTCGGTTTCGGCTTTGCCCAAGCGGGGCCATTGTATGCCTGGTGTTTGTTTATCGCGCTGATGTCGACCCTGATCGGCGCCTGGGCCTGGAACGCTGCGACCCAGCGTCTGCCGATGGTGCTGAGCAGCCAGTTGATAGCCCTTGAATCCCTGTTCGCCAGCCTGCTCGGCCTGTGGTTCAGCACGCGCTGGCCCACGCTCATGGAAACGGCCGGGATAGCCGCGGTATTGATCGGTGTGGTCCTGGCTGTTCGCATTATTCTGACGGTTGTGCGCACCTGATCAAATGGATTGACATGCTTGCCTGAAGCAACAATATAATTGCCCCAGGCAACCATTCGAGTATTCGCGCATGTCTACCCCTCTGCTGATCGAGCGCGCCGGTGTCGTGCGCGGCTTCAACCGCTTCTATACGCAGCAGATCGGCGTGCTGCAGGAACACCTGCTGCAAAGCGACTACTCGCTCACCGAAATCCGCGTGATGTACGAGTTGTCTTCCCGAGGCGATCTCACCAGCGCTGACCTGTGCCACATGCTCAGCCTGGACGCGGGTTATCTGAGCCGGCTGGTAGGCGGCCTGGAAAAGCGCGGCCTGATCCAGAAAGTCCGCTCCGTTACCGATGCTCGCGCGGTGCAATTGCACCTCAGCGATCTCGGTCGCGCCGTGTTGGCGCCCCTGGAGCAGCGCACCCAGAACGAAGTCATCGCCCTGCTCGACAGCCTGCCGGAGCAGCAACAGCATCAGCTCACCGAAGCCATGAAACGCATCCAGGCGCTGCTGCAAGGCACGGCGCCCAGCTATCTGCTACGCGATCCACAACCCGGCGACATGGGGTTGGTGGTGCAACAACAAACCGCAATATACGCGCGTGAATATGGCTGGAATTGGGAATTCGAAGCGCTGGTGGCGGAGATTGTCGCCAAGTACCTGCGCGAATTTGATCCGACCTCCGAGCGTTGCTGGATCGCGGAAAAGGACGGTGACGTGGTGGGGTCGGTGTTTGTGATCCGCCATGACGACACCACAGCCAAGTTGCGCATGCTCTACGTGGATGCCAGCGCGCGGGGCATGGGCATCGGCCAGCGTTTGGTGGACGAGTGCGTGCGTTTTGCCCGCCAGGTGGGCTACACCCGCATGCTGCTGTGGACCGTGGACATCCTGACCGATGCGCGCAAGCTCTATCAGAAAGCCGGGTTTGAGTTGGTGGAGGAGGAACCGATGGTCAGCTTCGGTAAATCCCTGGTCAGCCAGACCTGGGCCCGCGCGCTGTGAAACGGTCCCGCGCGATTGCCGCGCGGGACGTCAAGCCTTACAGGTCGGTGATTTCCTTGTGGCGCGGCACCAGCGTCTTCATCACGCTCCAGGCCACCAGGTAGGCCAGCGCACAGATCGCGAACATAATCATGTAGCCGGTGTGGATATCGTTGACTGACTTGTAGTAGTCGAACACCCAGCCACCAATCTTGGTCATCACCACCCCGCCCAAACCGCCGGCCATGCCGCCGATGCCGACCACCGAGGCCACGGTCTTCTGCGGGAACATATCGGAGACGGTGGTAAAGATGTTGCACGACCACGCCTGGTGCGCCGACGCGCCCACGCCGATCAACAATACCGGCACCCAGAAGCTGATGTAGCCCAGGGGTTGCGCCAACAGCACCACCAACGGAAACAGGGCGATCACCAGCATGGCTTTCATGCGGCCGTCATACGGCGCATCGCCACGGGCCATGAAGTAGCTCGGGAACCAGCCGCCGCCGATGCTACCGACCATGGTCATGCTGTACAGCACCGCCAGGGGCAGCACGATGTCGGGACCTTTCATGCCGTATTGCGCCGACAAGTAGGTGGGCAGCCAGAACAGGAAGAACCACCACACGCCGTCGGTCATGAACTTGCCGAAGGCGAAGGCCCAGGTCTGGCGGTAGGTGAGCAGCTTGAACCACGAGACTTTTTTCGTTGCATCGCCCGCAGCTGCCGGGGTGAACGGCTGCACGGTCTGGTCGCTGCGGATATACGCCAGCTCGGCGGCCGACAGGCGTTTTTGCTCATCCGGCTTCTTGTACAGCGCGACCCACACCGCCACCCACACAAAGCCCAGGCCGCCGATCACGATGAAGGCCGCTTCCCAGCCCCATAACCCGGCAATCAACGGCACGCAGATCGGCGCCAGGATCGCCCCGACGTTGGCACCGGAGTTGAAGATACCCGTGGCCAGGGAGCGTTCTTTCTTGGGGAAATATTCGGCAGTGGCCTTGATCGCAATCGGGAAGTTGCCCGCTTCACCAATCGCCAGCACGGCGCGGGAGAGCATAAAGCCGGCAATCGACACCGGAATTACCGCCAGGCCGATTGCACCGCTGATCGCCGCGATGCCCTCACCCATCGGTACCGAAAACGCATGCATGATGGCGCCCGTGGACCAGATGCCAATCGCCACCACGTAGGCCGCCTTGGTGCCGATCTTGTCGACAAAACGCCCGGCGAACAGCATGGAGATCGCGTAGACAAACTGGAACACTGCGGCAATGTTGGCGTAATCGGTGTTGCTCCAGCCAAATTGCGTCGACAGTTGCGGCGCCAGCAAGCTGAGCACCTGGCGGTCGAGATAGTTGACGGTGGTCGCGAAAAACAGCATCGCGCAGATGGTCCAGCGGTAGTTACCTACTGCTTGGCCAACGCGATGAGCATGGATGGGCTCGATCAAGTTCATGGCATCACTTTTTATTTTTGTTAGGTAGGACATATGTAACGTCATATGTCGTCGTACAACTGTGGCTTTTATATCGAGGTCCCTATCCCCTGTCAATCTGAAAGATTAGGGTTATATGAGGTCTTGCGCGGCTGTGAAAAGTGTCAGCTTTGAGCAGTTGTAGGATGACAAATCCTGAATACCCGGCTGGGTGGCTTGCCGGGTACATCATCGAGCAGGCCGAAAGGCTGCATGCCAAGCTTCTCCAGCACGCGGATCGACGCCGCATGGTCGGGCCGGACCAGGCCAAATACCTCGGGTAACGCCAGGGTTTCAAATGCCAACTTCAGGGCATCGCGCCCCACTTCGGTGGCATAGCCCTGGCCCCAGGCTTGCTCGGCAAAGCGGTAACCCAGGTTGATGCGCCTTTGCGTCAGGTAATTGAGAGGCGCGATACCGCCAAAGCCGATGATGTGCTCCGGCGCCGCGTGGTGCGCAATCGCCCACCAGCCATAGCCCTCGCTGGCCCACTGCTCGAGCCAGCCGTCGAGCAGGCGTTGCGCATCGGCCAGGCACGTCAGGGGGCCGGCGGGGTTGAACAGGTGGGTCCGAGGGTCGCCGAAGATCGCGAACAATGGCTGCAGGTCGCTGGGGAGTGGCTGACGGTAGGTGAGACGCGCGGGGCTGGCGAGCATTCGGATAACTCTCTGTAAAATTCACAAAGTTCAATGCATCTGCAAAAAAACGCAAATACGGGTGAATTATTTCATGTCCGCTTGTATCTGAACTGACAGAGCGGTGCCATCGCTGCGATGGCACCTCCCCTGTTCTGCTTTAGAGTGCCCCCGCATGAAATTACGTAAGAAAAGCGTCAAACCCATCGGTTTGAAAGACATCACCATCGTTGACGACGCCAAGGTGCGCAAGGCAATCACCGCTGCCGCCTTGGGTAACGCCATGGAATGGTTCGACTTCGGCGTCTACGGGTTTGTCGCCTATGTGCTCGGCAAGGTGTTCTTCCCGGACGCCTCGCCCAGCGTACAAATGATCGCTGCATTGGGTACCTTTTCGGTGCCCTTCCTGATTCGCCCGCTGGGCGGTCTGTTCTTCGGCGCACTGGGCGATAAATACGGGCGGCAAAAAGTACTCGCCGCCACCATTGTGATCATGTCCCTGAGCACCTTTGCCATCGGCTTGATTCCCGGCTATGCCTCCATCGGCATCTGGGCGCCGATCCTGCTATTGCTGTGCAAAATGGCCCAGGGCTTCTCGGTCGGCGGTGAATACACCGGCGCGTCGATCTTCGTCGCCGAATACGCCCCGGACCGCAAGCGCGGTTTCCTGGGCAGCTGGCTGGACTTCGGCTCCATCGCCGGTTTCGTGCTCGGCGCCGGTGTGGTTGTACTGATTTCCACCGTGTTGGGTGAAGCCGAGTTCGAAGCGTGGGGCTGGCGCCTGCCGTTCTTCCTCGCCCTGCCTCTGGGCATCATCGGCCTGTACCTGCGTCACGCGCTGGAAGAAACCCCGGCGTTCCAACAGCACATGGACAAACTCGAGCAAGGCGACCGCGAAGGCCTGACACACGGTCCCAAAGTGTCGTTCAAGGAAGTCGCGACCCAGCACTGGCGCAGCCTGCTGACCTGCATCGGCATCGTCGCGGCCACCAACGTGACGTACTACATGCTGCTCACCTACATGCCGAGCTACCTGTCGCATAACCTGCATTACAAAGAAAACAGCGGCGTGCTGATCATCATCGCGATCATGGTCGGGATGCTGTTCGTGCAGCCGTTCATCGGTTTTGTCAGCGATAAGATCGGTCGCAAGCCGTTCATCATCGCCGGCAGCATCGGCCTGCTGTTCCTGTCGATCCCTGCATTTATGCTGATCACCAGCGGCAAGATCGGGCTGATCTTCGCCGGTTTGCTGATCCTGGCGGTGATCCTCAACTTCTTTATCGGGGTGATGGCCTCGACACTCCCGGCGATGTTCCCCACGCACCTGCGCTACAGTGCATTGGCCAGTGCGTTCAACGTGTCGGTGTTGATCGCAGGCGTAACCCCGACTGCCGTGGCCTGGCTGGTGGAAAGCACCAACGACCTTTACATGCCCGCCTACTACCTGATGGTGTTTGCGGTCGTTGGACTGGTCACTGGCCTGACCATGAAGGAAACCGCCAACAAACCGTTGCGCGGCGCAGCGCCGGCCGCTTCGGACATGGAAGAAGCCAAGGAGCTGCTGCAGGAACATCACGACAATATCGAGCAGAAGATCGAAGACATCGATGCCGAGATCGCCGAATTGGAAGCCAAGCGCAACAACCTTGTGCAGCAGCATCCACGGATTAACTAAGCCCTCAACGTGCGTGGTGGGCCAGGACCACCACGCAATTGGAGTGTTCACCTATGATTCCTAGCGTCACCTCAGCACAGTCCCTGCTCAGCGCCGATGAGCGCGCTGCCATCGCCGAAATAGAAGCCAGCACCAGCATCCTGCAACTGGTCACCCGCCTGACCGGCATGCGCTTTGCCGGCCTCGCCAAATTCACTGACCAGGAATGGGTGGTCTGCTCCGTGCACGACACCGCCGAAATGGGCATCCAGGTCGACGACGTGCTCGACCTCGAAACCACGCTGTGCAGTGAGTTCTTTATCAACCCTCAGACGCTGTTCATCCCGCAGATCAGCCAGAATGGCCGCTTTGCCACTCGCCCGGTGGTCAAGCAATTCGCCATCGAAAGCTACGCCGGTGCGCCGATCTTCCTGCCTGACGGCCGCCTGTTCGGTGCGCTGTGCGCGCTGGATTCCAGGCCGATGCTGTTTGAAGACCCCAACCTGCCGGAAACCCTCAGCCTGTTCGCGCGGCTGATCGGTTGTATTTTCTACGCTAACCTGACGGCGGCTGATCACTGACAGTCGCTTTGCCACGCAGTGCCGCCACATCGCGCTTAGGCGGCATGCCGAACAAGCGGCTGTACTCGCGGCTGAACTGTGACGGGCTTTCATAGCCCACTTTGAACGCGGCACTGGACACGTCCTGGTGCTCGTTCAACATCAAGCGCCGCGCCTCATTCAGGCGCAGCCACTTCTGATACTGCAACGGGCTCATCGCCGTCAGTTGGCGAAAGTGATGATGAAAGGTTGCCGCACTCATTTGCACGCGCGCCGCCAACTCATCGACGCGCAATGCCACGTCGTAATTGAGCTTCAGCCAATCAATCGCTTTGGCAATCCGATAGCCCTGCCCGTCGACGGAACAGATCTGACGCAATCGGCTCGCCTGGTCGCTTTTCAGTAGACGATAGTGAATCTCGCGCTGGATCAACGGTGCCAGCACCGCAATTGCTTCGGGTTCATCCAGCAGCGCCACCAGACGCGCGAAAGACGCCAGCATGCCCTGGGTCACCGTACCGATGCCCACCCCCTTCAGCACCGACCGCTCCCGCGCCGGCGGCAACTCACTCTGAGCGATCAGCTCGGCCAATATGCGCAAATCCAACTTGAAGGTGAGCCCAAGGCAAGGTCTTTCGGGGCTGGCCACCAGCACTTCGGAATTGGCGGGAATGTCCAGTGAGGTCACCAGGAAGCGCGAAGTATCGTATGGATAACCCTCACCCCCCGCCCACAGCTGTTTTGCACCTTGGGCAACCAACACGATGCACGGCTCGACCATGCACACCACGGGGCTTGCGGGCTGTTCACGCCGGTAGAAGCCAAGACCAGGAATCGGCATGGGGTAGTCGCCCGGTGCCTGCACCCGCGATCCAATAGCCTGGATCAGCGCGTCCAGGGGCGTTTCATTGATAGTCATAACAGGCTCTTTTTCTCTCGTCATCGGACTTTACCCCGAGCGGTCCGTGGCGTCCCGGCAAACCGCAGAACTCAGAGGATCAGGCAAGTAATCCAGTCAAACGCACTACAGAACCCTGACCGCCCCCGGGAAAATGTGCGCACCCACCCCCTCAAGGATCATCCGATGAAAAACCTCCTGCTCACCCTGGGTTTGCTGGTGACCTGTACCACTTCACTGGGAGCCGATATGTCCAACGGTGCCAACAACTTCTACACAAGCGACAAGGTCAGTGTCGAAAAGGTCACCTTCAACAATCAATACGGCATGGCGGTCGCGGGCAACCTGTTTGTGCCCAAGGACCTTGCCCCCACCTCCAGAAATGCTGCGATTATCGTTGGCCACCCGATGGGTGCCGTCAAAGAACAGAGCGCGAACCTCTATGCGACCAAAATGGCAGAACGGGGTTTTGTAACGTTGTCCCTGGATCTCCCATTCTGGGGAGAAAGTGCCGGCACACCACGCAATGCGGTGTTGCCCGAGCTCTACAGCGAAGCCTTCAGCGCCGCCGTGGATTACCTTGGCACCCAGCCAATCGTCGACCGCGAGCGCATTGGCGTGATCGGTATCTGCGGCAGTGGCAGCTTCGCCATCGCTGCCGCGAAGATCGACCCACGCCTCAAGGCGATCGCCACGGTGAGCATGTATGACATGGGCGCCGCGACTCGCAATGGCCTCAAACATGGCGTGACCTTGGCGCAACGCCGACAGGTACTGCTGCAAGCGGCCAACCAGCGCTATGTGGAATTCCAGGGGGCCGACACCGTCTACACCGGCGGCACACCGAACGCCCTGACCGGCGATGCGGTTGGCGATGAGTTCTACGATTTCTATCGCACATCGCGCGGTGAGTTCACCCCCACCGGCGCCTCGCCACACACCACCACCCGGCCGACGCTGAGCAGCAACGTGAAGTTCATGAACTTCTACCCGTTCAATGACATCGAGACCCTTTCTCCGCGTCCGCTCTTGCTGATTGCCGGCGCCAATGCGCACTCCCGCGAATTCAGCGAGGACGCCTACCAGCGTGCTGCCGAGCCCAAGGAACTGGTGATCATCCCCGACGCCGGGCATGTGGACTTGTACGACCGGGTCGACCTGATCCCGTTCGACACGCTCGCCGGCTTTTTCAGGAAGTACCTGAAGTGACGACCGCCGAGCCAAAAAACTGGGGCGCCGTACTCGCAATGTCACTGGCGGCATTTGCCCTGGTGGCCTCCGAGTTCCTGCCCGTGAGCCTGTTGACGCCGCTGGCGACCGACCTGCATATCACCGAGGGCCAGGCCGGACAGGGCATTTCGGTATCAGGGCTGTTTGCCTTGCTCACCAGCCTGGTAATTGCGGCCGTGGCGGCGCGGGTTGAACGCAAGCGCTTGCTGCTGTCCTTGACCCTGCTGATGATCATTTCTGGCACGGTGGTGGCATTCGCACCCAATTACTCCGTGTTCATGCTGGGCCGCGCGTTGATCGGCGTGGCCATCGGCGGCTTCTGGTCACTGTCGGCCGCCACCGCCATGCGCCTGGTGCCCGCAGCCCAGGTGCCGCGGGCATTGGCTATCGTCAATGGCGGCAACGCACTGGCAACGGTGATCGCGGCACCGTTGGGCAGCTTCGTCGGCGGCTTGATCGGCTGGCGCGGGGCGTTCTTTTGCGTCGTCCCCGTTGCAGTGCTGGCGGCGGCCTGGCTGATGCTCAGTCTGCCGTCGATCAAAGCGCAGGGGGCGGCAAAAAACGGCCGCCTGTTGGGCTTGATGAAGCGCAAGCCGGTGGCCTTGGGCATGCTGGCGGTCAGCGTGTTTTTCATGGGCCAGTTCATGCTGTTCACTTACCTGCGACCGTTTCTGGAGGCTGTCACCCAGGTCAGTGTTTCCCGGTTGTCGCTCATATTGTTGGTGCTGGGCCTGGCCGGACTGGTGGGGACGCTCCTGATCGAGCGTTTGCTGAAAAAGAGCGTGTTCCTGACATTGATCATCATCCCTTTGGTGATGGCGGGGATTGCGCTGGCGCTGGTCAAGGTCGGCAGCTCCATGGTGATGACCACGTTGTTGCTGGGGCTCTGGGGCCTGGTCGCCACCGCCGCGCCGGTGGGCTGGTGGACCTGGCTGTCGACAACCCTGCCCGACGATGCCGAGGCAGGGGGTGGCTTGATGGTCGCGATCATCCAGCTGGCGATAGCATCGGGCGCTATCGTTGGCGGCCTCGTGTTTGACTGGAGCGGTTACCAGGCTACCTTCCAGTTGAGTGCGGCGGTGCTGGGTGCGGCAGCCGTGTTGGCGTGGCTCGCGGCTCGCGCCAGCGGTTACCGCGCACTGTCGATGATTTGCCCGCCATCCGGTGTGAGGCTGTAGCCGGTAATGAATTGCGCGTCCTGGCTGGCCAGGAACAGCACCACCGGCGCAATGTCATCTTCAGGCGAGCCGTAACGCCCCAGCACATTGGTCAGCGCCGGGGCGTCATACGCATCGCCCCAGGTGTCGGCCACCGGCAACAGGTTGTTGACCGTGATGTTGTCCACTCCCCATTCTCGCGCCGCCGAGCGTGTGAGTGCGCGTACGGCTTCCTTGGCGATGTTGTAGGTGCATAGCCTGCCGGTGAAGCCCAAAGCCAGGGGACGCAACGCGCTCCAGCGTGAGCCCTGATCCGCTGCAACGCTCTCAACGTTTTGCCACGGCCGCCGATAACACGTCATACCCCTGACTTGCAGCGACGCTCTGCGGGAAACAATGCCGAACTCTCTCGCTCCTATCGTCCGCTCGCTTTCCGACCGCACCAGCCTTTCACTGGCGCGCACCTCGCTGTTCCGGTTCATGGGCTTGTTGGCCGTGGTATTTGCTGCCGCGGCCTACTCGCTGGTTTACCTCGCCCACGAACTGGACCGTTCCGAGCAGGTTGAAAGCGCCTTCTATACCCGTAAAGCCGTGCAATCGCTGGAGAAAACCTTACGGGTGACCGTCAAGGACTACGCCTTTTGGAGCGATGCCTACAAGCACTTGCACGTTAAAGTCGACAATGACTGGGCTTACATGCGGGGCAATCTCGGCGCCACGTTGTTTGATGATTTCGGTTTTCAAGGCCTGTTTGTGGTCAACGACGCCAATCGCACGGTGTACGCGGTCGTCGACGGCAAGCTGCTGGATATCGACCTCACGCAATGGCTGGGCCAGCCCATTGCCGGGATTCTCGACCAGGCCCGTGCGGGTGCCGACAGCGAGACACCGGTCACCGCCTTTATCAACGTGCACGGCAGCCCCGCGCTGGTGGCGGCCGCCGCCATCACTCCCGGCACCGACCCCACGGTGCGGGCCGATGGCCGGCCGGCCTCGGTGCTGATCTTCATCGACATCCTCAACAGCGCCAAACTGGCCGTGATCGGCGATGAGTTCGGCGTGAACAAACTGCACATTGCCAGCCCCGATGAAATCGGCAAAACGTTGCTCTTTCCCCTCGGCGACAACGGTACCGCCGGCAGCCTGCACTGGGAGCCGGCCCGGCCCGGTTTGCGGCTTATGGGGGTCGGTCTGCCGCTGCTGGGCCTGGCCGCGTTGCTGGTGTGCCTGATGACCTGGGCCATTTCGCGCCGCACCACCGCCGCCGCGCTCGCCCTGGATGCGAGCCATTCGTCGCTGCAGAACAGCCAGAATGCCCTGGCCACCAGCGAAGCACGCTTTCGCGATGTGGTGGAGGCCAGCTCCGACTGGGTGTGGGAAATCGACGCCGGTTGGCGCTTCACTTACCTGTCGGAACGCTTCGAAGGCGTCACCGGGTTGACCCGCTATGCGTGGATCGGGGCGACGATGAACGACTTGCTGGAGACCGAGTCGGGCCTGCTTTCCCAGTGGCTCAGCGCACCCGGACGACGCCCGGATATCAGCGTGCAGTGTCGCTACGTCGATGCAGCAGGACAGGAACGCACCACTCGGCTGTCGGCGCGAGAGATGCCGTGCGGCGGGTTTCGCGGGACGGCCACCGACGTGACGGAAGAAGTCGAAGCCCGTCGGCGCATCGAGTTCTTGTCCCAGCATGACGCCCTGACCGGGCTGCCCAACCGCACCCGCCTGCAAGCGTTCCTCGACGGCAAACTCAAAGCCCTGCCCTCCACCGAACAGCCCCTGGTGATGCTCAGCCTGGACCTGGATCGGTTCAAGCCGGTCAATGACCTGCTCGGGCACGCGGCCGGTGACCGGGTGCTCAACGAAGTGTCTGCGCGCCTGGCGGACTGCGTGCGCCATGGTGATCTGGTCGCTCGTGTCGGCGGCGATGAATTTGTGCTGATCCTGACCGATGCAGGCACTCAGGACGAAGTCGAAACCCTGTGTAAGCGGTTGATCGAATCCATCGAACGCACGATCAGAATTGACGAGCAAGAGGTGTTCATCAGCGCCAGTATCGGGATTGCCATCGCGCCCAACGATGCCCGCGAAGCCGCGGAACTGCTGCGCTACGCCGACATTGCGCTGTACGAGGCGAAAGCCGCCGGGCGCAATACCTGGCGGTTCTATTCCGGCGACATGAACGCGCGGATCATCGAACGTCGGCGTCTGGAAAGCGACCTTCGGTATGCGATCAAACATGCCGAACTGCGCCTGCACTTCCAACCCCGCTATCGCATCGCCGACGGGCAAATGGTCGGCGCCGAAGCGCTGGTGCGCTGGCAGCACCCGGTACGCGGCCTGATCGCGCCGGACACCTTCATTCCGATTGCCGAAGAGTCCGGGTTGATCCTGGCGCTGAGCGATTGGGTACTGGAGACCGCTTGCGTGTGTGCCGCGCAGTGGCCGGAGCCTCTTTTTGTGTCCGTCAACCTGTCACCCACGGAGTTCAAGCGTGGCAACCTGGTGGAGCGTACGCAGCAAGCGCTGAAGAGCTCAGGCATTGATCCCGCGCGCGTAGAACTGGAAATCACCGAAAGCGTCATGCTTGAAGATGCCACCGGGGCGCTTGAGGTGATGCGCACGCTCAAGCAATTGGGCGTACGCATTGCCATGGATGACTTCGGCACCGGCTACTCGTCCCTGAGCTATCTGCGCGCCTTCCCGTTCGATGGTTTGAAAATAGACCGCAGCTTCCTCACCCGACTGGAGGAAAGTGACGATGACAAGGCAATTATCCAGGCGATTGTCGGGCTGGGCCGCGCCCTGGCACTGACAGTCACGGCCGAAGGCATTGAAACCGCCGAGCATCTGGCGCTGCTCAAGGCCGTGGCCTGTGAAGAGGGCCAAGGCTATTTCCTCAGTCGGCCATTGGATATCGAGGCGCTCAACAGCTTGCTCGACGTGCACGCCGGCACCGTGCAGTGATTACCGGAAAAACTGGCTCGGCGTCTTGCCAAACTGTTTCTTGAACATGCTGGTAAACGCGCTCGGGCTTTCATAGCCCAGTTCCAGGGCAATATCGATCACCTTCTCGCCCACCGCAATGCGCTCCAGCGCCAGCAGCAGCCGCGCCTGCTGACGCCACTGGCCGAAGGTCATGCCGGTTGCCTTGCGGAACAGGCGCTGGATGGTGGTCTGGTCCAGGTTCAGGCGCGCGCTCCAATCCGCCACGGTGGAGGCGTCCCCCGGATCGTCCTGTAACGCAAGGCAGATCTGCTTGATACGCGGGTCGGCGGGCTGGGGCAACGCCAGTGGCAGCGCCGGCAAGATGGCGAGTTCGTCGAGGATCAGGTGCATGATCCGCGCCTCCCGCGAGTCCTCGGCGTACGGCGGTTTCAAACTCACCGACGCCTTGATCAGCTCGCTCAGCAGCGGCGAGATGCTGACCGTCTTCGGCTCGCCGGGCATGTTCGGGAACCGGTCCGGGCGCACAAACACGCTGCGCATTTTCAGGGTGCCGACACAGCGCAACGAATGCACCTGCCCGCTGGGCATCCAGATCCCGCGATTGGGCGGTACCGTCCACTGGTTCAGCGCCGAGTACACCACCATCACCCCTTCGATGGCGTAGAGCAGTTGATGTTTTTCGTGGCTGTGGTCGGGGATCACCCAATTTTCCGGGTAATCCGTGGCGGAACTGATGACCGCCCAGGCGCCTTCGTTGATTTCCTGGAGAAATTCATTCAGTGGTTTGATCATTTCGCCCTTTTTGCGATGGTTGCCGCCCGAATTACGCGAGACAGGCATTCATGACGAATCTAGCATAAACGCCGAATCATTTTGTAATGGATGGTGACCTTAAGAAGTCGCCGCCTCTGATTAGCTGCCTTGTATGGAATGCCTGCATGTCGACCCTCACCGCGTCACCCGCCGCTGCAACCACTGCACCCCAAGCCAGCCCCTTGGTCATGCGTATCCTCGGCGCCTGCGCCTTGGCGCATTTGATCAATGACCTGATCCAGGCCGTGCTGCCGTCGATCTACCCGATGCTCAAGGCCAACTACGGGCTGTCGTTCACCCAAGTGGGCCTGATCACCCTGACCTTCCAGCTCACTGCCTCGCTGCTGCAACCCTGGATCGGCTACCACACCGACCGCCACCCCAAACCGTGGCTACTGCCGGCGGGCATGGTGTGCACCTTGATCGGCATCCTGATGCTGGCGTTTGTCGGCAACTTCCCGGCGATCCTGCTGGCGGCCGGCCTGGTCGGCGTCGGCTCGTCGACCTTCCACCCGGAAACTTCGCGTGTCGCGCGCCTGGCCTCCGGCGGTCGCTACGGCCTGGCCCAATCGACCTTCCAGGTCGGCGGCAACACCGGCAGCGCGTTGGGCCCGTTGCTGGCGGCGGCGATCATCATTCCCTACGGCCAAGGCCATATCGCCTGGTTCGGGCTGTTTGCCGTGTTCGCGATCCTGGTGCTGTACGGCTTGAGCCGCTGGTACCGCAACCACCTCAACCTGTTCAAGCTCAAGCAAGGCGGCAAAGCCACCCATGGTTTGTCCAAAGGCCGCGTGACCTTCGCCCTGGTCGTACTGGCCGTGCTGGTGTTTTCCAAGTACTGGTACATGACCAGCCTGACCAGCTACTTCACGTTCTACCTGATCGAAAAATTCCAGCTGTCGGTCTCCAGCTCCCAGATGTACCTGTTCCTGTTCCTGGGCGCAGTGGCGGTCGGCACCTTCGCGGGCGGCCCCATCGGCGACAAGATCGGCCGTAAGAAAGTCATCTGGTTCTCCATCCTTGGTGCAGCGCCGTTCACCCTGGCGCTGCCCTACGTCGACCTGTTCTGGACGGCGGTATTGAGCGTCGTGATCGGGTTTATCATCGCCTCGGCCTTCTCGGCCATCGTGGTCTTTGCCCAGGAACTGGTGCCGGGCAATGTGGGCATGATCGCCGGGATCTTTTTCGGCCTGATGTTCGGTTTCAGCGGGATTGGCGCGGCGCTGCTCGGTTTGCTCGCTGACACACACGGTATCGAGTACGTCTACAAACTGTGCTCGTTCCTGCCACTGGTGGGCATCCTGACCGTCTTGCTGCCGTCTACCAAAGGCATTTGACCGCACTTATCCGCATGACTGACGCAGGCAGGGACGCCTGCGCAGCATGCCGCAAGCCAATCCGTGCTTAAATCCTTGTTTGGCAGCTTCCCGCGCATTTCTGCTCGCCGCCCCTCCAAGGAACCCCCGCATGCGCCTGCCAGACTTCATTCTTGCAAACCTCGAACCGATTCTTCAGGCCTGGGAAGACTTTGCACGCACCATCCAGACCCCAGGCGCCGACCTCGACCGTGCAGGCCTGCGTGATCACGCCGAACAGATGCTGCACGCCATCGTACTCGACCTGCGCACCAGCCAGACGGTGCAGGAACAAACCGAAAAGGCTCAGGGGCTGGCACCGCAGAATGACACCGAGAGCCCCGCTGAAACGCATGCGGTAACCCGCTTGATGGCGGGGTTCTCCATCGACCAGATGGTGTCTGAATACCGTGCGTTGCGCACCAGCGTACTCAGCCAGTGGCTTGACCAGATCAAACACGGCACGGCGCTGCAAGTCGACGACATGAACCGCTTTCATGAGGCCATCGACCAGGCGCTGGCGGAATCCATCGCCAGCTACTCGCGCGCGGTAGAAGCGTCGCGCAATGTCTTCCTGGGCATTCTCGGTCACGACCTGCGCACGCCGCTGGGCGCGATTCTGCTGGGCGCCGACATGCTCAGGCGTTCGCCGGCCTTGGGCGAGCGCAATACCCGCGTGGCCACGCAGATTTACACCAGTGTCCAACGCGCCAGCCAGATCGTTGGCGACCTGCTGGATTTGACGCGCTGCCAGATGGGCCCCGGCATTCCGGTCAAACGCACGGCCGTCGACCTGGCACCGATCTGTGAACGGATCGTCGACGAAATCCGCGCGTTTCACCCCGACTCACACATCCTGTTCGAAGCGACAACCCAGGCCACTGGCGCCTTCGATGGCCCGCGCATGGAGCAAGTGTTTTCCAACATCATCAGCAATGCAGTGCAACACGGTGATGCGCGTTCACCGATCAAGGTGCAATTGTCGGCGTCGGCAGAGACGTTGGTGTTCGCGGTGCACAATCGCGGCAACCCCATCCCGGTGGACGTTTTGCCATTTATCTTCAACCCCATGGGACGCTTTTCCCAACGCGCGGTGATTGAACACGGCCCCACGGAAGGCCTCGGGTTGGGCTTGTTCATCGCTTCTGAAATTGTGGCGTCCCACCAAGGGTTGATTGAAGTCGAGTCGAGCCTGGCGTCTGGTACGGTGTTCCGCGCAACGGTGCCTCTGTACTGACCTGCGTGCACTGACCTACGTGCACCGACCTCCGCGGGCTGATAGCCGTTCGCCAGTAAGGCTCCGAAAACCGCTCGCGAAGGCTTACAATCGCGGTTTTCAACGCAACCCTGGCAGACCCGGCAGCACATGACGCTCGACCCTCCTACGATTTTGGCACTCACCGTTGCCCTGGCAGCCGCTGCCGCCCTGTACCTGGCCGTTGAATGGCGCAGTGTGCGTGAACCTTCGCTGCTGTACTGGAGCGCTGGTTTCGCGACCATCAGCATCGGTTCCACGCTTGCGCTGCTGCGCATCAATGGCTTTGTGATGATCGGCATCTGGTTCGCCAACGGCCTACTGGTGAGCGCGCACTTTCTGTTTTTGCTCGGCGTGGCGCGGTTCACCCAGGTGCGCCTGTCACGCCTGTGGCTGCTGATGCTGGCGGTCTGGTTCGGCATGCTGATGCTGCCGGCCGACCTGCCGTGGTCCAAAGCCATGCTGGGGGTGCAGTCGCTGCTGGTGGCGCTGCCGACCTTGCGCGCCAGCTTTTTGCTGCGCCCCCATGGCAAATCGTTGAGCATCGGCGCGGTGCAATTGCGTTATGTGCTGCTGATCCATGGCACCTTCTATGTGGCCAAGGCCCTGTCGGTACTGATCCCCGGCACCCTGATCGACCTTGCCGCGTTCAAGGGCGAAATCATCCAGGTCTCCCTGGTGGAAGGCGCCATGGCGATCATGCTGATTGCCCTGTCGATGACCGGCTCCGAACGCTACCGACGCGAACAACAGATCGCCCGCCTCGCTGCCCGCGACCCCCTCACCGCCCTGTACAACCGCCGCGCCCTCGACCTGCGCGCCCCACGCCTGCTGGCCCAGGTGTCGCCGGCGCAACCGGGTGCGTTGCTGCTGATCGATATCGACAACTTCAAATCGGTCAACGACCTCCACGGCCATATCGCCGGCGACCGCTTGCTGATCGCGTTGAGTGAAATGATCCGCGGCGTGGTGCCCCGAGGTGCGCTGGCCGCACGCCTCGGCGGCGATGAGTTCGTGATCCTGTTGAACCCGGCCTCCACCGAGCAAATCGTCACGCTGGGCAGCAGCCTGCGCGACCAGTTTCACCAACTGGCCGCGCAGACCTTCGCCACGCCAGCGCCGGTCACCCTGAGCATCGGCGCCAACCTGTTTGATCAACCACCGCCGAGCCTGACGGCGCTGATTGAACAAGGCGATACCACGCTGTATGAATCCAAGCGGGCTGGCCGTGACAGCATCCGCCTGGTCGACCGGACCGGCACCGGCCCGTACGGCTAACTGCTTTTTCCAAAATCGACGGTGGCGGCGAATGCAAATGAGATGACGACCGTTGCAGCCATGCCAACACAAGCATCGACACAACGTTTTAGCAACCACGGTAACCACGATGCGAAGCGAGCCGCTCTTGATCTTGATCTTGATCTTGATCTAGCTTTTGATCTCAGGCGCCCCGTCAAACACGCTGGCCGGAATTCGACAGGGATTTGGGGGGTAAACCGGCAGGGATG
>NZ_JBYVMD010000079.1:0-14846 GCF_058145955.1 Pseudomonas sp. A39 | reverse complement strand
AAATCGAACCGATCCTGCAGCTCGGCAGTCATAGCGATATGGTTGATGGCCACGTCGTACTTGCCGGTTTCCACCCCTGGCAGCAGGTCGGTGTCATCGGTGGTGATAAATGAGGGGCGCACGTCCATCTCCTGGGCCAGTTGCTCACCCAGTTCCACTTCGAAGCCAGTCAGTTTGTCGCCTTGCTTGAAGTTGAACGGCGGGGTGTTGGCTTCAACGGCGATGCGCAGTTCGCCACGGTCGAACACATCATCGACCAGTTCGGCATGCGCCAAAGGGCTCAGAAGGGGAAGCAGCAGTAACAGGCCAGGCGAAAAGCGCATGGTCACTCCTAAAGAATTCGAATGTGCGAGGACGCCGTTCAGCCTCGCTTTGCTATGGTGTTGAGTGCCTTGGACCGCAATTTGTCGCGAAGTTGTCATAACCCTACAGATTTCATAGAAAAACTGGAGAAGCGAATGAAAGCCCTTTTGTCCCGTGCAACGATTGCCAGCCTGCTGCTGGGTGCTTCGATGTTGGCTACCGCCGCCGACGGCATCCCGCGCAGTGCTCCACCTGAAGGCGCCAAAGTATTCATCGTGTCGCCAAAAGACGGCGCCACCGTCGACAAGACCTTCACCGTCAAATTCGGCATGGAAGGCCTGAAGCTGGCCCCGGCTACCAGCCAGGATCCAGGCACCGGTCACCACCATCTGCTGGTCGACCAGAAAGAACTGCCTGACGCCGGCGTGCCGATCCCCGCCACCGACACCGTGATCCACTACGGTAAGGCCCAGACCGAAACCGAGCTGACCCTCACCCCAGGCAAACACACGCTGCAACTGGTTGCCGGCGACAAACTGCACATGCAGTTCAACCCGACTGTAGCCTCAAAAGTGATCACGGTTAACGTCAAGTAAGATTTGTTCAGATGAAAAAAAGGGAGCCCCGAGGGGCTCCCTTTTTCGTGCTGCGTTGAAACCTTAGAACAACACGCGGCTACGAATCGTGCCGTTGATGTGCTGCAGCTTCTCTTGCGCCAGGTCCGAGTATTCGGCGTCGACGTCGATCACCACGTAGCCGACCTTCTCGTTGGTCTGCAGGAACTGACCGGAGATGTTGATGCCGTTTTCCGCGAAGACCTTGTTGATCTCCATCATCACGCCAGGGATGTTCTGGTGGATGTGCAGCAGACGGTGCTTGCCAGGGTGAGCCGGCAGCGCCACTTCCGGGAAGTTGACCGAGGAAACGGACGTACCGTTGTCGCTGTACTTGACCAGCTTTTCCGACACTTCCAGGCCGATGTTGGCTTGGGCTTCAGCGGTGGAACCACCGATGTGCGGGGTCAGGATCACGTTGTCCAGGCCACGCAGCGGGCTTTCGAAGATGTCGTCGTTGGAGCGTGGCTCTACCGGGAACACGTCGATGGCGGCGCCGATCAGGTGCTTGTCCTTGATCGCGTCGGCCAGGGCGTCCAGCTCGACCACAGTGCCGCGTGCCGCGTTGATCAGGATGCCGCCTTTCTTGATGGCGCGGATTTCCTTCTCGCCGATCATCCACTGGGTCTCAGCGGTTTCCGGAACGTGCAGGGTCACGATGTCGGACATCCCCAGCAGCTCGGTCAGGCTCGACACTTGCGTGGCGTTGCCCAGCGGCAGCTTGGTCAGGGTGTCGTAGAAGAACACCTGCATGCCCAGGCCTTCCGCCAGGACCGACAGTTGCGTACCGATCGAACCGTAACCGACGATACCCAGCTTCTTGCCGCGGATTTCGAAGGAGTTGGCCGCGCTTTTGATCCAGCCGCCACGGTGGCAGGAAGCGTTCTTCTCAGGAATGCCGCGCAGCAGCAGGATAGCCTCGGCCAGCACCAGTTCCGCAACGGAGCGGGTGTTGGAGTACGGTGCGTTGAACACCGCGATGCCGCGCTCGCGCGCTGCGTTGAGGTCGACCTGGTTGGTGCCGATGCAGAAACAGCCGACCGCCACGAGTTTCTTGGCGTGATCGAAGATCTCTTCGGTCAGCTGAGTGCGGGAGCGAATGCCGATAAAGTGCGCGTCGGCGATCTTTTCCTTGAGCTGGGCTTCCGGCAGAGAACTGGTGATGTACTCAATGCTGGTGTACCCGGCGGCTTTCAGAACGTCGACAGCCGATGGGTGGACGCCTTCCAGAAGAAGGAACTTGATCTTGCTCTTATCGAGAGAAGTCTTGCTCATCTGCGTAAACCTGTATCCCGGAGAAAAATGGCAGGGAATCGAGCAGCGCAAGCTGACCCGGACGGCAGGAAAGCCGTCACCGCAGAAACGCCCTTGGGCTCTGTCCTGCGGGGGCGGTATGCTAGCATACGCGCCCCGCTAACACTCATTCCTGCGACGTGAAGCGTTCTCAGGATGACCATGAATTGTTCGAGAGTTCTGTCGATGACCCATCCTGCCCTGATTGATGAGCTAAAGACCCTGGTTGAGCCCGGCAAAGTGCTGACCGATGCCGACTCCCTGGAGGCTTACGGCAAGGACTGGACCAAGCATTTCGCACCCGCGCCGACCGCCATCGTCTTCCCCAAGACGACCGAGCAGGTGCAAGCCATTGTTCGTTGGGCCAATGCACACAAGGTGGCGCTGGTGCCGTCGGGTGGTCGTACCGGCCTGTCGGCGGCGGCAGTGGCGGCCAATGGTGAAGTGGTCGTCTCGTTCGACTATATGAACCAGATCCTCGACGTGAACCTCACCGACCGCACCGCTGTGTGCCAGCCGGGCGTGGTTACCAAGCAATTGCAGAACGTCGCTGAAGAAAAAGGCCTGTACTACCCGGTGGACTTCGCGTCGTCGGGCTCCAGCCAGATTGGCGGCAATATCGGCACCAATGCCGGCGGGATCAAGGTCATTCGCTACGGCATGACTCGCAACTGGGTGGCCGGCATGAAGGTCGTCACCGGCAAGGGCGACGTACTGGAGCTGAACCGCGACCTGATCAAGAACGCCACCGGCTATGACATGCGCCAGCTGTTCATCGGTGCCGAAGGCACCCTGGGCTTTGTGGTCGAAGCCACCATGCGCCTGGACCGTGCGCCGAAAAACCTTACTGCGATGGTGCTCGGCACCACCGATTTCGACTCGATCATGCCGGTGCTGCACGCGTTCCAGAGCAAACTGGACCTGACCGCCTTTGAATTCTTCTCTGACAAGGCCCTGGCCAAGGTCATGGGCCGTGGCGACGTGCCAGCGCCGTTCGACACCGAGTGCCCGTTCTACGCGCTGCTGGAGTTCGAAGCCACCACCGAAGAAGTCGCCAACCACGCGCTGGAAACCTTCGAGCACTGTGTGGAGCAGGGCTGGGTGCTGGACGGCGTGATGAGCCAGAGCGAAACCCAGCTGCACAACCTGTGGAAACTGCGCGAGTACATCTCCGAGACCATTTCCCACTGGACCCCCTACAAGAACGACATCTCGGTGACTGTCTCCAAAGTCCCAGGGTTTTTGAAAGAAATCGACGCGATCGTCGGCGAACACTACCCGGATTTCGAAATCGTGTGGTTCGGCCACATCGGCGACGGCAACCTGCACCTGAACATCCTCAAGCCGGAAAACCTGAGCAAGGATGAGTTCTTCGCCAAGTGCGCCACCGTGAACAAGTGGGTATTTGAAACCGTCCAGAAGTACAACGGTTCCATCTCGGCCGAGCACGGTGTGGGCATGACCAAGCGTGATTACCTGACCTACAGCCGCTCGCCGGTTGAAATCGAATACATGAAGGCCGTCAAAGCGGTGTTCGACCCTAACGGGATCATGAACCCAGGCAAGATCTTCGCTGTTTAACCGCCCTTAAGGAGTCGTTCCATGAGCTACCAGCACAAGTATGTCGACGGCACCAACATCCACTTTCCAGTTGGTAAAGTGGTGTGTATCGGGCGTAACTACGCCGAGCACGCCAAGGAACTGGACAACCCGGTGCCGACCGAACCGTTGCTGTTCATTAAGCCGGGCAGCTGTGTGGTGCCGCTGGAAGGTGGTTTCAGCATCCCTACCGAGCGCGGTTCGGTGCACTACGAAGCGGAAATCGCGGTATTGATCGGCAAGCCGTTGTCGAACAAGCCCAGCCGTGAAGAAGTACTGGACGCCATCTCCGGCTTCGCCCCGGCCCTGGACCTGACCCTGCGCGACAAGCAGGCCGAGCTGAAAGCCAAGGGCCTGCCGTGGGAAATCGCCAAGTCGTTCGACGGTGCGGCGGTGATTGCGCCGTTCGTAGTGGGCAGCACTTTCCAGGACGTGACCGATATCGGTATCCGCTTGAGCATCAATGGCGAAGTGCGCCAGGACGGTAACAGCGCGCAGATGCTCAACCCGATCATCCCGATGATCCAGCACATGGCCGGCTGCTTCTCGCTGCAGGCGGGCGATGTGATCCTTACCGGCACCCCGGCCGGCGTGGGCCCGCTGAATGTGGGTGATGAGCTGGTGCTGGAACTGTCGGGCCAGAATCGCTTTGAAAGCTTTGTTCGTTAAGCGCTGACAAAACGCGGTCAAAATTGTGGGAGGGGGCTTGCCCCCGATGCGGAGTGTCAGTCACTGGAAATATTGACTGATCCACTGTAATCGGGGGCAAGCCCCCTCCCACATTTATTTGTGTGTCGCCACAAAATCCAAGTTTTTGCATTTTTTTCACACCCCATCCGGATAATCCTCTGCCTCAAGCGCGCGGGTCCGTTGTTCCTGTGCTATCACCTAACGCTGACTTTCCGGAAAAGTGCCCAATGGCCGTGCCCCTGCCTACCGTCACCCCTAAGCTGCGTTCCCGTTTTGCCCTGCGCTGGTATTCCTGGGTGTTTCTCGCCGGGGCGATTGTGTACGGCATTGCCTGGGCCATGCACTGGGATGATCGCGGTGTGCTGTGGGTGCTGGAACGTTTCGAAACCACCGCTGAGCGCCAGGAAAGCGTGTGGTTGCCGGACTACCACTCAGTCATCGACGCCAAGTTGCTACCGGGTATGGAGAAGGACGAGGCCTCGGACCTGGCCTATAACCCCCAGACCAAGACGCTGTTCTCGGTCATGGGCAAAAACCCGTTTCTCGTCGAGCTGACCTTGCAAGGTGATGTGCTGCGCAAGATGCCGCTCAACGGATGGAACAACCCCGAGGGGCTGACAATGATGGAAAACGGCCTGATGGCCGTGGTCGACGAGCGCCAGCATAGCCTGACCATCGTCAAGGTCGACGCTGCCACCACGGCGCTGAACAAGGCCGACTTCCCAAGTTATGACCTGGGCCCGTCCAAGGACCAGAACAAGGCCTTTGAAGCGATCACCTGGGATAAGCGTAACCAGCAATTGGTCCTGGGCGAAGAGCGCCCGCCTGCCCTGTTTACCTGGAAAAGCGATGGCAGCCAGACCCTGGCGGGTAACAAGGTGAAGCTGACCAACACCGAACTGGACATGCGCAACCTCTCGGCACTGGCGGTCGACCCGCGCACCGGGCATCTACTGGTGTTGTCGGCCGACTCCCATCTGCTGCTGGAGCTGGACGAGAGGGGTGAGCAAGTCAGCTTCATGACCTTGCTGGGCGGTTTCAATGGCCTGAAAGACACCATTCCGCGTGCCGAGGGCGTGACCATGGACGACGACGGCACGCTCTACATGGTCAGTGAACCCAACCTGTTCTATCGCTTCGAAAAGCAGAAATAACAACTGATTACGTCAGATATGTCGCTGTGTGCGGCATTCGCCAGACATCAGGGCGCGTTTAAGTTTAAATTCAGACAGGCGTGATATTCATTCGCCACTTTTGACTTTGAGCCCGCCCCGATGCGTCGACTAGCCCGCCCCAAACCCCTGTTCTCTATTCTTGTGTTGATCGCGCTGATCTGCGCCGGGGCCGTTGCGCAGCACTTTCGCCTGTTCGAGCGTGCCTGGTTCAACTGGCAGGCGTGGCGTCAGCCGACGAATGAGCGCTCCATCGGCTTGGCGGATTACCGTGTGGCGCTGGAGGCCCAAGTGATCGAAGGGCTCGATGACGATGTGTCGGCCCTGACCTACGACCCGGTGCGCAAAAGCCTGTTTACCGTTACCAATAAAAACGCCGAGCTGATCGAGTTGTCCCTTGAGGGCAAGATCCTGCGGCGTATTCCCTTGGTGGGCTTCGGCGATGCCGAGGCGGTGGAATTTATCAGCGACAACATTTATGTCATCAGCGATGAGCGCCAGCAGCGGCTGATCAAGGTGCATGTGGACGACGACACCCAATTCCTCGATGCCGCCGATGCGGAACAGATGACGCTGGGCCTGCACGTGGGGGGCAACAAGGGCTTTGAAGGCCTGGCCTATGACTCGGTGGGCAAGCGCCTGTTCGTGGCCAAGGAGCGCGACCCGATGCTGATCTACGAGGTCCACGGCTTCCCGCATTTCAAACCGGAAAAAACCTACTCGGTGCACGTGATCAACAACCCCAAGCGCGATGCCGGGCTGTTTGTACGTGACCTGTCGAGCCTGCAATACGATGAGCGCAGCGGCCATTTGCTGGCGCTGTCGGATGAGTCGTTCCTGGTGCTGGAACTGGATATCGACGGTCGCCCGCTAAGCAGTCTGTCACTGCTGAACGGGCGCCATGGCCTGACGAAGCGGGTGCCGCAGGCCGAAGGGATCGCCATGGATGACGAGGGCACGTTGTACCTCGTCAGCGAGCCGAACCTGTTCTACGTCTTCAAGAAACCCAGTCCCTGAAAACACTGCATGACTAATGGGGTGTTCTCAGGCCTTGAGGGTTTTCACGCCTTCAGAGGTGCCGAGCAACAGCACATCCGCCGGGCGCGCCGCGAACAAGCCGTTGGTGACCACGCCGACGATCGCGTTGATCTGCGTCTCCAGCTCTACCGGGTTGGTGATCTGCAGGTTGAACACGTCGATGATGATGTTGCCGTTGTCGGTCAACACGCCTTCGCGGTACACCGGGTCGCCGCCCAGTTTCACCAGCTCGCGGGCCACGTGGCTGCGGGCCATCGGGATCACTTCCACCGGCAGCGGGAACGCGCCGAGGACCGGCACCAGCTTGCTGGCGTCGGCGATGCAGATAAAGGTCTTGGCCACGGCCGCGACGATCTTCTCGCGGGTCAGGGCTGCGCCGCCGCCTTTGATCAGGTTCAGGTGTTCGTCGCTTTCATCGGCGCCGTCGACGTAGAACTCCAGGTCGCTCACGGTGTTGAGCTCATACACCGGAATGCCGTGGCCCTTGAGGCGAGCGGCGGTGGCTTCGGAGCTGGCCACGGCGCCGTCGAACGCGCCCTTGTGCTGGGCCAGCGCATCGATAAAGCAGTTGGCGGTGGAGCCGGTGCCGACACCGACGATGCTTTTGTCGTCGAGTTTAGGAAGGATTAAATCGACGGCGGCCTGGGCCACTGCCTGTTTGAGTTGATCCTGGGTCATGCGGGCTCCGGAACGGGCGGGGAGTAAAGAGGGGCGCGAGTATAACCCAACAAAACCTCTGGATTCGTGTGGTCGCCCGCCCAAACGCTGGGTTAGACTCCTTGGCCCTGCCCAACTCGCCCAGTGATTTCCGCCGATGCTTGAACAGTACGTCAAAAAGATCCTCACCTCGCGCGTTTACGACGTTGCCGTAGAAACCCCGTTGCAGACCGCTCGCCAGCTCTCCGAGCGGCTGGGCAACAAGGTCTGGCTCAAGCGCGAAGACTTGCAGCCGGTGTTCTCGTTCAAGATTCGCGGCGCCTATAACAAGCTGACGCAGCTGACCGCTGAAGAGCGTGCGCGTGGCGTGGTCACCGCATCGGCGGGCAACCATGCGCAGGGCCTGGCCCTGGCGGCCAAGGTGCTGGGGGTGAAAGCCACCATCGTGATGCCCAAGACCACCCCCGAGATCAAGGTCGAAGGCGTGCGCTCCCGTGGCGGCAAAGTGGTGCTGCATGGCGATTCCTTTCCGGAAGCCCTGGCCTACTCGCTGAAACTGGTCGACGAAAAAGGCTACGTCTACATCCACCCCTACGACGATCCGCACACCATTGCCGGGCAGGGCACCGTGGCGATGGAAATCCTGCGCCAGCACCCAGGGCCACTGGACGCGATTTTCGTACCGGTGGGCGGCGGCGGGCTGATTGCCGGTATCGCGGCCTACGTGAAGTACCTGCGCCCGGAGATCAAGGTCATCGGCGTCGAGCCGGACGACTCCAACTGCCTGCAAGCCGCCATGGCCGCGGGCGAGCGCGTGGTACTGCCAACCGTGGGCCTGTTTGCCGATGGCGTGGCGGTGGCGCAGATCGGCCAGCACACCTTCGACATCTGCAAGCACTATGTGGATGAAGTGATCACCGTGAGCACCGATGAGATCTGTGCAGCGATCAAGGACATCTACGACGACACCCGTTCCATCACCGAGCCGGCAGGGGCATTGGGTGTGGCCGGGATCAAGAAATACGTGGAAACCCGTGGTGTGACCGGCCAGACCCTGGTGGCCATCGACTCCGGCGCCAACGTTAACTTCGACCGCCTGCGCCATGTGGCCGAGCGCGCCGAGTTGGGTGAAGGCCGCGAAGCCATCATCGCCGTGACCATTCCCGAGAAGCCCGGCAGCTTCAAGGCGTTCTGCGAAGCCGTGGGCAAGCGCCAGATTACCGAATTCAACTACCGCTACCACTCCGGCAGCGAGGCGCACATTTTCGTCGGCGTGCAGACTCATCCGGAAACCGACCCGCGCAGTGCACTGATCGCCAGCCTCACGAGCCAGGGTTTCCCGGTGCTGGACCTGACCGAGAACGAACTGGCCAAGTTGCACATCCGTCATATGGTCGGCGGGCACGCGGCCAAAGTCAGTGACGAAGTGGTGTTGCGTTTCGAATTCCCGGAGCGTCCGGGCGCCTTGTTCAACTTTCTTAACAAATTGGGCGGGCGCTGGAACATCTCGATGTTCCACTATCGCAACCACGGCGCAGCCGATGGCCGTGTGGTCGCCGGCCTGCAAGTGCCGGCGGACGAGCGTCACCTGGTACCGGCAGCCCTGGAAGCCATTGGCTACCCATACTGGGATGAAAGCGATAACCCGGCCTACACACTGTTCCTCGGTTGAGCGACTACGCTGACGGGGCGACCTTTAAGGAAAACGACACATGGAAACCCTGACTACCTTGAAAGTTATCCACGTTGCAGCCACCGTGTTGCTGCTGCTCAGCGGCCTGGGGCTGGCGTTGCTGGCCTGGCGAAAACGCAGCGCCGGCCCGGCGGTGACCGTGCAGCGCCCGTGGGCATTCGTCTGGTTGTTGATGGGGATTTGCGTGGTGAGCATGCCGTTTACCGGCTGGTGGCTGGCGCATCTGATCGGCTGGCCGCTGGGGCAGACGTGGATCCTGGGGTCCAGCCTCCTCTATACCGTGGCGGCGCTGGCATGGTTCTGGCTGGTGGCACGGCTTAATCGCTTGCGCAAAGGCGAGGGCGGTAGCTTGAACTTCACGTTGGTGCTGGCGGTGGTCAGCCTGGTGGGGTTTGTGGCGATTGCGGGGCTCATGGGTGCAAAGCCGGTTTGAGGCTTTAGACCGAGTCGCCTGCATCAGGGGCAAGCCCCCTCCCACATTTTGACCGTGTGAACCCGATCAAGTGTGGGAGGGGGCTTGCCCCCGATAGGGCCATCAGCTGCGCAACGTAATCACCGGCCAACCACGCTTCTCGGCTTCGGTCCGCAGATTTGGATCCGGATCCACCGCCACCGGGTGCGTCACCTGCTCCAGCAACGGCAAATCATTCATCGAATCGCTGTAAAAGTAGCTGTCTTCCAGGCTGTACCCGGTTTCTTCCAGCCAGCGGTTCAAGCGCGTCACCTTGCCCTCACGAAAGCACGGTACGTCGGTGCTGCGTCCGGTGTAGCGACCATTTTCCATCTCGCACTCGGTGGCGATCAGGGTTTCGACGCCCAGGCGTGCGGCAATTGGCGCGGTGACGAAACGGTTGGTGGCGGTGATGATCACCAGGGTGTCACCGGCGGCGCGGTGTTTGGCCAGCAGTTCCAGGGCCAGGGGCAGCACGATCGGCTCGATGCAGTCGCGCATATAGTCGCTGTGCCACTCGTCCAGCTGGGCCATTTCGGTGCGGCCAAGGATTTCCAGGCAGAAGTTCAGGTAGGCGGCGTTGTCCAGCGTGCCGGCCAGGTAGTCCTGGTAGAACTCGTCGTTGCGGGCCTTGTAGGCCACCGGGTCGAGAATCCCGCGTTCACAGAGGTAATCGCCCCAGGCGTGGTCGCTGTCACCGCCGAGAAGGGTGTTGTCCAAGTCGAATAAAGCCAGGCGCATTGCAGTTACTCGCTGAAAAGTCTGTAAAAAGGCGTCCAGAATACGGTCTTTTCACAAGAGTGCACATAAGGTAAGAAGCCTCGTTGCCGCTTCATCAACCTTTGTGGAACAATGCGGCGACATGCGTTTGCGAGGTTGTTGCCGTGATCGACCCCGATGGTTTCCGTCCTAATGTCGGGATTATTCTTACGAATGATGCCGGACAGGTGCTATGGGCTCGCCGAATCAACCAAGATGCCTGGCAGTTTCCTCAAGGCGGAATCAACCCCGACGAAACCCCTGAAGACGCCTTGTACCGTGAGTTGAATGAAGAAGTCGGCCTTGAGCGTGAAGATGTACAAATTCTGGCCTGTACCCGTGGCTGGTTGCGCTATCGTTTGCCGCAACGCCTGGTGCGTACCCACAGCCAACCGCTGTGCATCGGCCAGAAGCAGAAATGGTTTCTCCTGCGCCTGATCTCCAACGAGCAGCGGGTGCGGATGGATTTGACCGGTAAACCGGAGTTCGATGGCTGGCGCTGGGTCAGCTATTGGTACCCGTTGGGCCAGGTGGTGACATTCAAGCGCGAAGTTTATCGTCGCGCTCTCAAAGAGCTTGCCCCGCGCCTTTTAGCGCGCGACTGACGACGGAGTTCGACCCCGAGCCATGCTCAATACGCTGCGCAAGATCGTCCAGGAAGTTAACTCCGCCAAGGATCTCAAGGCGGCGTTGGGGATTATTGTGTTGCGCGTCAAGGAAGCCATGGGCAGCCAGGTCTGCTCGGTTTACCTGCTGGACCCCGAGACCAACCGTTTTGTGCTGATGGCCACCGAGGGCTTGAACAAGCGCTCTATCGGTAAGGTCAGCATGGCGCCCAATGAGGGTCTGGTGGGCCTGGTGGGGACGCGTGAAGAACCCCTGAACCTTGAACACGCGGCCGATCACCCGCGTTACCGCTACTTTGCCGAAACCGGTGAAGAGCGTTACGCCTCGTTCCTCGGCGCACCGATCATTCACCACCGCCGCGTCGTCGGCGTGTTGGTCATCCAGCAAAAAGAGCGCCGCCAGTTCGACGAAGGTGAAGAAGCCTTCCTCGTGACCATGAGTGCGCAGCTCGCTGGCGTGATTGCCCACGCCGAAGCCACCGGCTCGATTCGCGGCCTGGGGCGCCAGGGCAAGGGCATCCAGGAAGCCAAGTTCGTCGGCGTACCGGGTTCGCCGGGTGCGGCGGTCGGTACTGCGGTGGTCATGCTGCCGCCGGCCGACCTCGATGTGGTGCCGGACAAGACCGTCCATGACATCGACGCTGAAATCAAACTGTTCAAGACCGCCCTGGAAGGCGTACGCGCCGACATGCGCAACCTGTCGACCAAGCTGGCCACCCAGTTGCGCCCCGAAGAGCGTGCGCTGTTCGACGTGTACCAGATGATGCTCGACGACGCGTCGCTGGGTAATGAAGTCAAGACCGTGATCAAGACCGGCCAGTGGGCCCAGGGCGCGTTGCGCCAGGTGGTCACCGATCACGTCAACCGTTTCGAACTGATGGACGACGCCTACCTGCGCGAACGCGCCTCGGATGTGCGTGACCTCGGTCGCCGTCTGCTGGCGTACCTGCAGGAAGACCGCACCACCAACCTGGTCTACCCCGACAACACCATCCTGATCAGTGAAGAACTGACCGCCACCATGCTTGGCGAAGTGCCGGAAGGCAAGCTGGTCGGCCTGGTGTCGGTATTGGGTTCGGGTAACTCCCACGTCGCGATCCTGGCCCGTGCCATGGGTATCCCGACGGTGATGGGCCTGGTGGACCTGCCGTATTCCAAAGTCGACGGCATCGACATGATTGTCGATGGCCACCGCGGCGAAGTGTTTACCAACCCCAGCGAAGTGATGCGCAAGCAGTACGCCGAAGTGGTTGAAGAAGAGAAGCAACTGGCGCTGGGCCTCGATTCATTGCGCGAGCTGCCGTGCGTGACCACCGATGGCCACCGTGTGCCACTGCTGGTAAATACCGGCCTGCTGGCCGACGTGGCCCGTGCGCAACAGCGCGGCGCAGAAGGGGTGGGGCTGTACCGCACCGAAGTGCCGTTCATGATCAACCAGCGTTTTCCGAGTGAGAAGGAGCAGCTGGCGATTTATCGCGAGCAACTGCAAGCCTTCCACCCGTTGCCGGTGACCATGCGCAGCCTGGACATCGGCGGCGACAAGTCACTGTCGTACTTCCCGATTAAAGAGGACAACCCGTTTCTCGGCTGGCGCGGTATCCGCGTCACCCTCGACCACCCTGAAATTTTCCTCGTACAGACCCGCGCCATGCTCAAGGCCAGCGAAGGCCTGAACAACCTGCGCATTTTGCTGCCGATGATTTCCGGTACCCATGAACTGGAAGAGGCGCTGCACCTGATCCACCGTGCCTGGGGCGAAGTACGCGACGAAGGCGCCGACGTGCCGATGCCGCCGATTGGCGTGATGATCGAAATCCCGGCGGCGGTGTACCAGGCCAAGGAGCTGGCGCGGCAGGTGGACTTCCTGTCGGTGGGCTCCAACGACCTGACCCAGTACCTGCTGGCCGTGGACCGTAACAACCCACGGGTGGCCGACCTCTACGACTACCTGCACCCGGCGGTGCTGCAAGCCCTGCAACACGTGGTGCGTGACGCCCATGCCGAAGGCAAGCCTGTGAGCATCTGCGGTGAAATGGCCGGCGACCCGGCGGCGGCGGTGCTGTTGATGGCGATGGGCTTTGACAGCCTGTCGATGAACGCCACCAACTTGCCGAAGGTGAAGTGGATGCTGCGCCAGGTTGAACTGAGCATGGCCAAGGATCTGCTGGCGGAACTGATGACCATCGACAACCCGCAAGTTATCCACAGCTCGCTGCAGTTGGCGCTGAAGAATTTGGGGCTGACGCGGATGATCAACCCCGCCTCCGCAAAAACCCTCTAATTTCAGCCGGTCGGCTTTTGTAGTGAGCGGGCTTGCCCCGCGCTGGGCTGCGAAGCGGCCCTAATACAAGCGCCGCATGCTTTCAGATAGAACCGTTTGCGGGTTCTGCCTCCGCAAAAACCCTCTGATTTCAGGCGGTCGGCTTTTGTAGTGAGCGGGCTTGCCCCGCGCTGGGTGGCGAAGCCGCCCTAATACAAGCGCCGCATGCTTTCAGATAGAACCGGTTAGCGGGTTGTGGGGCGGCTTCGCCACCCAGCGCGGGGCAAGCCCGCTCACTACAGGAGGAGTTCTACCTCGCCCAGTCTGCCGCCATGCGGTCCAAAACTACGCTCCACCATCCGCCGCGTCCCGTCGGCATTCACAATCAGCGCCGTACTCGCCCGCGTCCCGTAACTCGGGCTGGCAATAAACACGCTGGATAAAAGGCTTTCCGTCGCCAAGCCCACCCCTGTATCTGGCAGGTCCGCAAACGGCGCCGTCTGTGGGTCACTCAAAATCCCCAGCAACGCCTCCGGCTGCGGGTCCCCAAGTAGTTCGCTCAACGCCGCCTTGGCCTTGAGCAACTTAGGCCACGGCGTATCCAACCCTGCATTGGATAACCCGTACACCCCAGCCTTCAACCGCGTCGGCTCGGTATGGTTGGCGTTGTAATGCCACAACTCATCCCGCGTGCCCACCAGCAGGTTGAATCCTGCATATTCAATCGAACGGCCATTAACGTCGGCCAAATAGTCCTCAATCGGCAGTGATCCGTTGAGAAAACGCGCCACCAGTTCCCCTCGGGACTTGCGTGCCGGCGGCTGGTGGGGATCGCGGATATTGGTCAGGGCGGCAAAACGCCCATCGGCATTCACACCCAGCCAAGTGCCCCCCGCTTCCTGGTCGCGACCGGCGTAGACATCGGGCGCATCCGGCCACTGGGCCAGCGGCAGGCTGGGGCGGGCGTAGAACTCATCGCGGTTGGCCGCAACGATCAGCGGCTGGGCATGGTCCGGCCGCCAGGCGAAAACAATCAGGCACATCAGGCGATCCCTTTTGTGTTTTTTTGCCACTCTACCCACACCGGCGGCAGCGTTCCATCGTATCCAGTTGGGTCGCATGCCTTCCATCCGTTAACATGCCGGACTTGGTTGGGGGGCTCCCATGGAATTTCTGCTGTATTTGCTGCTTGGCGCCTGTGCGGGCGTGCTCGCCGGGCTATTCGGCGTGGGCGGCGGGATTATCATCGTGCCGGTGCTGGTGTTCAGCTTCACCTTGCAGGGCTTCGACCCGCAGGTGCTGACCCACCTGGCCGTGGGCACGTCCCTGGCAACAATCATCTTTACCTCGGTGAACGCGGTGCGTGAGCACCACCGACGTGGCGCGGTGCGTTGGCCGATCTTCGTGTGGATGACCGTGGGCATCCTGCTCGGCGCCGGCTTTGGTGCGCTGACTGCCGAAGCGATTTCCGGCCCGCACCTGCAGAAGATCATTGGCGTGTTCGCCCTGCTGGTGGCCGTGCAGTTGGCCCTGGAGGTCAAGCCCAAAGCCAGCCGGACGGTGCCGGGCAAGGTCGGCCTGACCCTGGCGGGCACGGTGATTGGCTGGGCCTCGGCGATTTTCGGGATTGGCGGCGGCTCGCTGACCGTGCCGTTCCTGACCTGGCGCAGCGTGCCGATGCAGCAAGCGGT